>CAKUFT010000014.1 GCA_934650095.1 uncultured Collinsella sp. | reverse complement strand
TCCCCTGCTCTGCCAGCTGAGCTAACGGCCCGCGGGTGGCATTGTACCACGGTCTGGGACTATTCCCAACTCCATTGACCGTTCTGGAAAATCACAACTTCACGTCCATCAGGCGTAATGCCCGTAATATCGATGTCGTCCGTGCCGATCATAAAATCGACGTGCGTGCTCGAGACGTTAACGCCATGCTCCAGGAGCTCCTCCTTGGACATGTCATACCCACCCTCGATGCATTCGGGGAAACCGACACCCAGCGCGAGATGGCAGCTGGCGTTCTCATCATAGAGCGTGTCATAGAATAGAACGCCACTTTCACGGATCGGCGTGTTCTTGGAGATAAGCGCGACTTCACCCAGATGAGCGGCACCTTCATCGGTGTCAATAATGCTCGCAAGCGTCGCCTTACCCATGCGGGCATCGTAGTCCACTACGCGGCCCGCCTCGAACTTAATCCAAAAATCGTCAACCTTGTTACCGTGGTGAATGAGCGGCATAGCCGAATACACGATACCGTCGGCACGCATACGGTCAGGCGAGGTGAAGACTTCCTCGGTGGGAATGTTGGGGAAGAAGGGGTGCCCATCGGGCGTCTTGCCCTTGCCGCCGGCCCACTCGTGACCTTTCGTCATGCCAATCGTCAGATCGGTTCCATTTGCCGAGGTGTAATGCAGGTAGTCGAAACGATTGTCGTTCAGGAAACGCAGGTTCTTTTCGAATGCGGCGTCATGGAGTTCCCAGTCGCTCTCCGGGTCCTGGCCATCGGCGCGAGCGGTGTGCAGAATCGCATTCCACAGCTTATAGATTGCAACCTCATCGGCGTCTCCCGGGAACACCTCGCGCGCCCAGGCAACGACCGGCGCGCCGGCGATGCACCACGGGTTGATGTTGTAGTCCAGTCCGCGGCGGAAGACCTTGCACTGCGTGTTCCTTGCCTTAGAAGCTGCAGCAGGCTTAGCGGGATCGATGCCCTTAAGGGCGGCAGGGTCCGCACCCTCGATAAAGATAAAGCAGGCACCATCCTGGGCCAGGGAATCAAGCTGCAGGCGCTTCCACTCGGGCGTCTGCTCAAAATAGCTTTTCTCGACATGCTCGTACGTGAGCCTCGTCACGACGTCATCGGCCCAAATAACCGTCACGTGACCGGCACCGGAGGCATAGGCCTCCGCGACCACCACGCGCGCAAACGGCGCGCACTCGACCGGAGACTGAACGACAACCTCCTGGCCGGGCTTGACGTTTACGCCCTTGCGGACAACCAGGCGTGCATAGTTTTTAATCTTGGGCTCTAGGGCCTTCATGCCCTCCAGAGCCTCTTCGACCGTCAGGGCAGCTCGAATCATGTGCCACTCCATCTATCTATAGAACAGTAAAAAGGCGCGCCGCAAAAACGACGCGCCTTATATCTTAGCGATAAGTATGCATGCAAACGCTACTTCTTCTTGGAGTCCTTCTTGTCCTCCTCGGCAGCCGAGCGCTCGATAAGGGCGTTGAGCTTGTTCTCGGACATGCCCTCGGCCTGCGTGCGGTACATGTTGCGCAGGGGACGAATACGAACGAAGTCGTAGATAAAGTCACCCAAAATGACGACGTAGGACAAAACGATGCCGACCATCTGGACGGGGCTGGACACCATGCCAGCGGGAGCGAAGTACAGCGAAGCCCAAATGGCCACGACGAGCACCATGCCAATGGCGAGCACAATCCACCAGATGCGACGGCGCTTGGTGTAGTCCTCGTCCTGCTTGAGGAGGATATTCGACACCGTGTAGATGCGGTCCTCTTTGGCGCGCTGCTTGGCCTTGCGGGCGCGCTTCTCCTCTTTAGAGAGGCCCTCGAGGTTCTCGCCCTTCTCGAGCTCTTTACGACGGGCTTTAGACGAAGCCGGCACGACGCGGACAGAGCTGGCAGCCTGACGGGCGGGCTTGGCGGATGCGGCGGACTTGCGCGCAACCCCGGTGACCTCGTGGGATTGCGTGCGCTTGTTCGTGGCGCTTCGGGTACTCACTTATGCGTTCTCCTTCATGCTTGTGAACTGGGAGCCCGTGATGATCTGGAAGGCCTCGCGATAGCGCTCGGACGTGCCATCGATGACCTCGGTGGGCAGGTGCGGGGTTTCCCCTGTCATATCCCAGTTGGCCTTGAGCCAATTGCGGACGAATTGCTTGTCGTAGCTGGGCTGAATCTTGCCCTCCTCGTAGCTGGCGGCAGGCCAGAAACGGCTGGAGTCGGGCGTGAGGCACTCATCGATGAGCGTAACCTTGCCATCGATGACACCAAACTCGAACTTGGTGTCGGCAATGATGATGCCACGGGTCGCCGCATACTCGGCAGCGGCCTTGTAGATCTTGAGGGACAGGTCGCGAATCTGCGTGGCGATGTCCTCACCCACGATCTCGCAGCAACGCTCGAACGAGATGTTCTCGTCGTGGTCACCGATCTCGGCCTTCGTGGACGGCGTGAACAGCGGCTCGGGAAGCTTGGAGGCCTCGGTCAGGCCCTCAGGCAGCTGGATGCCGCAGACGGTGCCGTTCTCGTCGTAGGTCTTCTTGCCCGAACCGGTCAGATAGCCGCGGACGATGCACTCGATAGGAATCGTCTGGGCCTTCTTGACCAGCATGGCGCGGCCAGCGAGGTAGTCACGATACTCGGCAAACTCCTCGGGGAAATCCGCCGGGTCGATGGAAACGAGATGGTTGGGGACGATGTCGGCAAACTTATCGAACCAGAATGCCGAGATACGGTTGAGCACCTCTCCCTTAAACGGAATCTCGTCGGGAAGAATGAAGTCGAACGCAGAAATGCGGTCGGTGGCGACCATCAGCAGGTTTTCACCGGCATCATAGATATCACGAACCTTGCCACGGGAATCCGGACGACGCTCCATCGTTGTCACGTGAGTCACTCCTTACCAAAATACGACAGTAATGCGGGTTCTTTCCCGCATGTTTTCGCAAACTCGGAGCGGCAGGGACGAAACCCCTCCTTCACCGAATAGCGAAAAGCTAGTGCTCCATTGTAGTAGATGCCGCGTCCGCCGTGTGCTCGCGAGGCAGATGAATCGTAAAAGTCGTACCCTTTCCAAGCTCCGACTCCACGGATATGTAGCCGTGATGACGCTCGACAATCTGCTTGGTCACGGCGAGGCCCACGCCCAGACCGCCCGCCTCGCGGGCGCGGCTGGCGTCGGCACGCCAAAAACGTCCGAAAATACGCGACAGGTCTTCCTTGGCGATACCGATGCCGGTATCAGAAACGGCGATGCTGACGTGTTTGCGGTCACTGAGCACCGACACCACGACCCAACCGCCCTCGGGGGTGTAGCGCATGGCGTTGCTCATGAGATTGATGACGCATTGTGTGATCATGTCGGGATCGGCTTCGACGACATCGTCGTGACCTTGGGTCTCGTCAGCAAAGCGCAAGCGCAGATCGCGGTCGACAAACAGGCGCTCCTGGGCATTGACGATGGAACGCACGAAAGGAACCATGTCCACCGGCTCAAGGTTGAGCGGAGCCGTGCTGTTTTCCATGCGCGACAGGTCGAGCATCTGCTGCACCAGACGAGCCAGGCGACGCGTCTCGGAAGCAACGGTCTCCAAATGCTCATCGTCGGTGGGATACACGCCATCCTGCATGGCCTCGACCGTTGCGAGCATGGCCATAAGCGGCGTGCGAAGCTCGTGTGCAACGTCTGAGGTCAGGCGCTTCTCGTGTTTCATATCCTTCTCGAGCGAGGTGGCCATCTCGTCAAAGGTCTCACCCAGCTGATCAATCTCGTCATCACCGCGCAAACCAGTACGAGCGGACAGATCGCCATCGCGAATTTGCTTGGCCGTGCTCGTAATACGATGAATCGGCTTGGTGAGCATGCGCGACACGAGCGATCCGATAACGACCGAAATGCAAATGGCCACAACCGCGGCGAGGGCCATGGCGTTAAAGGTCTTCTCCCTAAATGCAGAATCCGCCTTGGTGAGCAAGGCATCGGAGCCGATGGCCCATAGCTTTACCTGTCCGACATGCTCGCCCGAAGACGTTATGATTTCGACGTTGGCAACGCTATCGGAGTCGGTTGGAGCAGACGAGACCGGGCTATGCGATGCTTTTTTACCGCTCGAGCTGCTCGACGCTGATTCGCTCTCGCGCACATCGGCGGTCGCGCTTGCCGAAGGCCATGAGTCGTCATAAACGACAACGCCTTTCTTGTTGACGACCTGCATACCCAAATCGTCGGACACCAAACTCGATGTCGCGACCGTACGTAGCTCGCCCGCAGTCCAATTGCCGTTTTCCTCATACGACGTCGCAAGCTTTTCGGCAGCGGAATTTGCGATTTCGACGATATTGGAGCGCGTGTAATCCGAAAAGACCGTGCCCCACACAACAGAGACCACGCCCACCAGCACCAATACCGTCATGAGCGATGTCAGAGCAAAAGCAAGTGCCATGCGCGAGGGATAGCTCATCGTTGGCCGTGAATCGGAACGAGGCGTGTTCCAACTAGCCTTGGAACCCGCCTCGCTCTCCTGCTTGTGCTTTTGTCCGATTTCAAAGCGCGCAGGTGTCATATGTGATTTCCCTATTTCTCGTCCGACTTATCGGTCTTGGCCGGAGCCTCGAAGCGATAGCCGACACCGTGGACGGTGTAGAGCCACTTGGGCTTCTTGGGATCATCGCCCAGCTTGGCGCGAAGGTTCTTCACGTGGCTATCGATGGTGCGCTCATAGCCCTCAAAGTCGTACCCAAGCACCTTCTCGACCAGCTCCATACGGTTGTAGACACGGCCGGGATGACGAGCAAGCGTGGTGAGCAGTTTGAACTCGGAAGCCGTCAGATCGACTTCCTTGCCTTCGACCAAGATCTTGTGGCCCGAGATATCGATGACCAGATCACCGAAGTCGAGCACCTCGACGGCGGGCTCGTCGGCCTGGTGGGCACGACGGAACAGGGCGCGTACGCGGGCGACGAGCTCGCGCGGCGAGAACGGCTTAATCAGGTAGTCGTCGGCGCCGAGCTCAAGACCGATAATACGGTCCTCGATCTCGCCCTTGGCAGTCAGCATGATGATGGGAACATCCGAGGTATCGCGAATGGTGCGGCAAACGCGCTCGCCGGGGATCTTGGGGAGCATAAGATCGAGCACGACCAGGTCGAACTGATGCTTCTCGAACTCCTCGATCGCGGACTGGCCGTCGCCGACGCCCACAACCCAGTAGCCTTCGCGCTCGAGATAGGCAGCGACGGCGTCACGGATTGCCTTCTCATCCTCGACCAGCAGAATCTTTTTTGCATCTGAAGCCATAACACGGCCCCCCTGTCTCAATTAGCTAAGAACAAGCTCATTTTAACGCACCTGAGCCCACCGGATGCCGCTATGACGCGGCAGCTCGGCGGGCGGTACTCACAATTACAACGCGTTTATTCCCCTGTTGGCGTCTTTTTAACCCCTCTAAGCTTAAAGAGAGAATAGGCGTGCGGTGACCGTCTCTGGTATACCCTGGCTGTTGCGCACCGTGGCGTACGTAAGGAATGAGTCCGATTTTCCCGCCGTAGCTGGATAATCGCCATACTCCAAAGCGCGGTCGGGCGACAACAGCGAACCATAGGTCTTGGCAGAGGTGTCGATCAGGAAATGCGATGCCTGTACCTTAACAAGGTATTTATTCTTCTTGCCAGCCGCACATGCGAGAGGCTCGCGGGACAGGAAGAGGTACGGCCCTCCCTCATTACCGATATACGTGCCCATGTTGCCCAGGCTGCCCACGCCACTATAGGTCGCCTCGATAGAAAACACGAAGGTATCGCCCATATATACGGCCTCGAAAGGCGAGACTGACGAGGGAAGGACTAGCTGGGCACGTTTGGTGTTGTTGCCATCGGTCAGATCGATTGCCGTTATGCCGTAGTAGACGCCCTCGTCGTTGCGGACACGCGGCGAGATGGTCAAAATGCCGTCGCTCGCGCGTGGGGCCGACGCAAAGCGGCCCGTCGATTTCCAAATTGTCTCGGCCTTAGATTCATCAAGCGAGCGACGATAGCAAAACGAATCGTTACTCGTTTTATTGCCGCCTGCCGAAGGCATTTTATACCAGATGACTGATGACCCGAACGCCGTAAACAGTGGCGGATCGTAGTCCTTGCCACCTCGATCGAGCTCAACCACGTCGCCAGAGAGCGAAGCGCCCGACAGATTTTGAGCGTAGAGCTTCCACGATGAATTGGCAAAGTTCATCTCAACCCACGCAAACACGCCATCGCCGGCACGGACATCGTAAAAAGCATATCCCGTGCCCTCGATAGGATCCTCAATTAATGTGGTAAGTGAGCCATCGCCCAAGTTGAGCACACCGAGTGTGTTGGCGTGCAGTGCCGATGCGGGCGCCATCATTGCCGCAGCATAGTCACCCTCGCAGTAGTACAGCAATGTGCCCAGCGGCAGCGTCCACGATGCCACCGGCTCAAGATCGATGTCGACTGCCTCGTACTCATCCGTAATCGAGATGATCTTGGAATCGTCCTTGATAACCTGCGGCTCGCCAGCGGCATCATCACTGGTGCCTGTTTTTTTCGAACATCCGGCAAGCACCGTGGCAGCGCCCGCGGCAGCTCCGCCGAGCACAAAGCCGCGGCGCGATATTCCGTTCTTGATGTGGTCGGCGATACCCATTAGGCGATCTCGGCGCGGGCGGCCTCGATAGCGCGCGTAAGCTGATCGGCGCAAGAGGTCTTCTTCATGCCGCAGGTATTGCCGGCAAGAACCTCGATCACACGGTCGGCAGGAGCGCCCTCGACCAGTTTGGAGATGGCCTTAAGGTTGCCATCGCAGCCGCCGGTAAACTCGACGTCCAGTACCTTGCTGCCGTCGTCGGAAAGATTGAGATGGATATTGCGAGAGCACACGCCCTGAGGCTTGTAGTCAAAGCTAATCATTGAGATCCCCTCTCATAGAGAAATTTCAGATGTCTATTATCCCCGCCCGGGCCGATATAGTATCGCGGGCACCGATTCAACATCCTACGATGCACAAACCGGTGACTGCAATACTAACGATTCGCGTCCTGAGCGTGAACTTCACGCTTCTCTTGATACATGTTATGGTCGGCAACGCGGTATATCTCGGCTAGCGTACAGCCGGGTGTCTCTACCGTCGCGATGCCAAATGACGCGCTGACGGCCAGCGCATCATCACTCGCCGCAGCAAGACCGCGGCGAAGATCTTGCACCAATTGACGCGCGGACTCGCGATCAGTGTAGGGGCATATCAACAAAAACTCATCTCCACCAACGCGCATGGGCACAAACTTCTCGCCTGCCACCCGCCTCAATACAGACGCCGTACGCCGCAGCAACTCATCGCCCATTTCGTGACCGTAAAGATCGTTGGTGCGCTTGAGGTGGTTGCAGTCCATCATGATCACACTCACGGGCAGGGATTTGTTCACCGAGTCGTCGCCAAGGGACTCAAGGTAATTTCTATTGCGAAGCCCCGTCAGTTTGTCCTGAAAAGAAAGCTCTTCGGCGCGCTTTGCCATCGAGATGTTATGCGTCGCCACGACGACCGATTCCAGTCGGCCCCGCTCATCGCGACGCTGCGGAACAACCTGCAGCGAATACCAAGCACCTCGGCAATCTCGCACCTCGGCATCCAAGTGCGGCACGCCCTCCATACGGTCCCGAAGCGTACTTGTATCTATAAGTTCCATGACCACTTCGCGGCTTTCGGGACTCACAACGTCTCGACAAACCGTGTCCAAAAAGTCATATGCCTCGGTATGCTCAGCAAATATTTTCGCCATCGACGGCGACATGTTAATTCCCTCGATCTCGAGCGTATCGAGATGCAACAGGAAGGTCGACTCATACGCAGAACTGATGGCATTGATGATGCCGAGCTGCTTGTCCTTTTCGGCCAAGTTGCGACGGTCGGCAATAGTGCGCACCAACAGCACTACGACCCAAAACGCCAGGCACGCCAGCACGCCGGCAGCGACAAATGCAATCCTGCCAGACATGACCTCAGATTTGGGGTAGAGCGCAAACAGGCGGTAGTCCTTATACGCCGCACGCACGGCATACCAGGTAGTTCCCTGATATTCGACGCGCGTTAGGCCTTCGTCTTTCCAGTCAGTTCCGCTATCGGCAAGAAGTCGGGCAAGGGCTATATCGACGGTCGAATCGTTTGAGGATACGATTTGCGCATCGCGCATCACGAGCACCGTTGGACCCTGATGGAACGTGTTGTTCACGAGCACGTCGGCGATAACGTATGAATAGTCATCGGAGGGCTCAGCCGCAAGCGATTGATACCCCAACGCCACCCCATCACCGTACGGAATGGCACTCACGGCAAAGTCGACGCCGCGACGCTCTACGACGGTCGAGTAGGACACTTTGGAGCCTCGATACATCGATGCGACCGGCGAGCAGGCCAGCTCCTCTCGCCACAGCATCAGTGGATCGCGACCGTCAGTATCGTAATGAGCGGCCATATGGCCGTCGGCGTCCATGACCAACATTCCCGAAAGACACTCGGTATGGACATATTCCTCGACCAGATCGTCGTTGACTTCAACGCGATCAGGCGGCAAGAACGCCGCAAACGACTCGAGCGCAGCATCCAAATTGTGCGTCGCCTCGGTTTTTCTTCCCTGTTCATATCGGTCATATTTTTTGCAGGCGTTTTTTAGAAACACCATGGTTTCCTGGCCAAACCCAAGCGTTTTATCGAGACAGCGATGCGTACCGACCATGTAGAGCAAACTCAATAGGACAACGCTGGCCACAACGCCGATAGCCGCGGCGACCAAACCCTTTCGACGCAAGCGGCACTTGTCATTTGTCATGATTCCGCCCTTTGCCCGTCCGCCGTCGCTCCTGCCTTGTAATTGCTCACAATACGATCAATCGTGCCGTCCCGATCCATGTCGAACAGCACGGTATTGAGGTTTTTGACGTACTCCCCCTCATAGCTGTTCTCAAACGCAACGCCCAGGTCAACTGTCATAACGTTGTCGGCAAACACGCGATAAACACCGGGATACTGCGCGACGAGCCGGTCGAGCGATTGAACGTCCGCCATCCAACAGTCAACATAACCTTTGACCAGGGCAGCTTTGCAGAGTTCGGCAGAGCCATATGATTTGATGTGCACATCCGGCGAGATATCCAGGTCCCCGGCAAGCAATCGGCGTTCACTCACCGAACCCGCAATCACCGCAATGGTCTTGCTTCCATCGAGAGACGTCAAACCCTTGATACCACTCGTTTTCTTGGCGGCGACCGAGACTGTCACGGTCAGATACGGCTCAGTCCAGTAATAAACGTCTTCGCGATAATTGGGCGAATAGTCGCACCACAGACAATCGATATCGCCGTTTTTGAGCAGGCGATCGCGATCATTCCAAGATATGTCAACAAATTGCGGTTTGATTCCAGCACGCTTGCAGGCCTCGCGGGCGATATCGATATCGATACCGGCGTAATCGCCTGTGGTATCGACATACACATAGGGGTCATTATCCGTAACGCCAATCTTGAGCACCGGGAGATCTTTATCGGCTTCATTCGAGGAGGAAGGACTGCGTCGAACGGTATACGTCAGGGCGCCCGCACAGACGGCAACAAAGAGTATGAGCACAAACGAGACGATAGCGCCTCGTTTAATACGTCTGGGCACGTGCCTCCTTTCATCAAAACAGCAGCCGATTTTTCATTCTATTACCGGATCCTGCGGCAGCAACGAAAAAAAGCGCCTCGCCCAAGACGGGCAAGGCGCCAATGGTTGAAATGTATCCGCAAGCGGTCGAATAAAGCCAGCCTACTCGAAGCTCAGCTGCTCCAGACGATCAAAGACCGTGTCGATACGGGTGAGGAAGTCCCACGGATCAAAGATCTCGTCGAGCTTCTCCTGACTGACGGTGCAGCGCGGGTCGGCCTCGAGACGCTCCTTAAAGGTGGGGCCAGAGACACAATCCTGCACCTCGTGCCAAGTTGCCATGGCGTTCTCCTGCACAATGGCGTACGCGTCCTCGCGGGTGATGCCCGTGTCGACGAGGGCCAGCAGCACCTTGGAGGAGAAGATGAGGCCGCGGGTCTTATTGAGGTTGGCCATCATGCGGGCAGGGTACAGCTGCAGGCCGTCGATAACGCGGATGAGGCACTGGAACATGTGGTCGAGGGCGATGAAGCTGTCGGCTTGGGCGACACGCTCGGCAGAGGAGTGCGAAATGTCACGCTCGTGCCACAGGGCGACGTTATCGAAGGCAACCTGGGCGTTGGACTTCACGACGCGCGACAGACCGCAGACCTTCTCCATGGTGATGGGATTGCGCTTGTGCGGCATGGCGGAGCTGCCCTTTTGGCCCTTACGGAACGGCTCCTCGGCCTCGAGCGTATCGGTCTTCTGCAGATTGCGAACCTCGGTAGCGATGCGCTCGCAGGTGGCCGCGGTGGTGGCGAGAACGCCGGCGAGATAGGCGTGATGGTCGCGGCTGATAACCTGCGTGGACAGCGGGTCGTGAACCAGACCCAGGTGCTCGCAGACATACTCCTCGACAAACGGCTCGATGGAGCTGTACGTGCCAACAGCGCCCGAGATGGCACCGAAGGCAACATTCTTGCGGGCGTCCTCAAGACGATCCAGATCGCGCTTGAGTTCCCAGGCCCAAGAGCCGAACTTCATGCCGAAGGTCATCGGCTCGGCGTGGATGCCATGAGTGCGGCCGGCACAGAGCGTGTTGCGCTCCTCAAAGGCGCGACGCTTGCAAATCTCGCCGAGCTTCTTGACGTCCTCGATGATCAGGTCGCAGGCCTGGGTGAGCTGGTAGCACAGAGCCGTGTCGCCCAGATCGGAGCTGGTCATGCCATAGTGAACCCAGCGGCTGGGCTTGGGGTCGCCCTCGGGAACATCGGCGTCAATGTACTCCTTCATGTTGGTCAGGAAGGCGATGACGTCGTGGCGCGTGACCTCCTCGATCTCGTCGACCTTTGCCTTCTCAAAGTTGGCATGGTCGCGGATCCACTGGGCTTCGTCTTTAGAAATGCCGATCTTGCCGAGCTCCGCCTGGGCCTCGCAGGCCAGGACCTCGATCTCCTGCCAAATGGCGTACTTGTTCTCGAGGGAGAAGATGTGTCCCATCTCCGGGCGGGTATAGCGATCGATCATAGCGGCTCCTTTTTGGTTATTGGCACGTTGGTCGTAACCCAACCATTGTACCGTGCGCAGGTGCAAGTATGGGCAGCAGGCATTAACCTAACATTTTGGAATTGGAGCGGGCAACGGGACGTCTGCGCACTTGCTTCGCAAATCCGCACCGGCTGCGGATGGCACCTCTGGATTCGTGGAAACGCGAGGGCAAAGCCGGTTGAATCTGTCTTTCCCGAAATCTTCCTTGCTCCATGGAGCGGGCAACGGGACGTCTGCGTATTTGCTTCGCAAATCCGCACCGGCTGCGGATGGCACCTCTGGATTCGCGGAAACGCGAGGGTGAAGCCGGTTGAATCAGCTATTCCCAAAATCTGCCATGCTCGGCGGAGCGGGCAACGGGACGTCCGCGTATTTGCTTCGCAAATCCGCACCGGCTTCAGGCGCCTGCCGGCGCCTTCGCCTGCTCGCTATAAACGCTTCGCGTTTATTTGACGCTCGCACCCTATCGGGTTCGAGTCCCGGCGCTTTATTGAAAAAAGCACGGCACCGGAATGGTGTCGTGCTTTTACTTTTTTTGGAGCGGGCAACGGGACTCGAACCCGCGAGTGTCAGCTTGGGAAGCTGATGCCTTACCACTTGGCGATGCCCGCTTGTGTGTTGGCTAGTATAACGCGGTTGTCTTGTTCGATACAAGGGTGTCGATGCTTGTTTTAGCTGTGGAGAATCGTCTGGAAAACAGTCCGATTGTGGAGATAGGGACCTCTGGCGTCCTTATTTCACCATCTTTTACCTGCGATTTTATTTGATTGTTCCATATGGGCCCAATTTGTCAGAAATCGGGCAAGCTTTTGGTCAGCTTCCGGTACTTACCTGCATGAACCTCGGGGGTAGCCTCGTCCCAAGCGCCGCAGCCTCCCCGTGCGGCGCACGAGGGATAAGGAGCAGCCATGTCCAACGCACCCACGCACTCTGTCCACAGCGCAATCGCAACAGGCCCGCTGCTCCTACTCCTCTTCCTACTCATCAGTTGCTTGGCGCCGGTACCCGCACTTGCCATCGACGGCTACGATCAGCTCGGCTTCCACACCATTAGCGACGATTGCGGGCCCTTACTCATCGGTAAGTACGAGGCTCAAGACGCCTCAATCGCATACTGCATGAACCAGGAACGTCCCGGTCCCACCAAGCCGGGCGGCCCTTGGCTCAACTTTGATCAAGGCTGGGTGTGGCTCGACGACGAGTTCGCGGCGATCGTTTGTCACGGATATCCTTCTGCCATGTCGTTTGGCGGTTACAACCTGTCGCCCGATCGCGCCCGCGCCGCCACTCAACTTGCCGTATGGATGCTTAACGGCACCACCCATGTCGACGGCACCTACTCCTACACAACAGCTCAAGGCAAGACAAAAAGTGGGCATTTTACCGCCGACAATGAGGTTGTGGCTGCCGCACGGTGGCTTCACGACAATGCAAAATCGGGAGGCATCAAAGCCGCTCCGCACCGCGCGCGGCGCTATTTGGGACCCATATCGGGCGGCAGCAAGCGTCAAGACATGCTCTATGTACTGCCATCTGTCTCCGTTTCTTTCCAAAAACAGTCCGCGAACACCGTCATTACCAGCGGAAACGACACCTATCAGTTTGACGGGGCAACATTCGATATCTTCGAGAGCATGAGCGACGCGCGCGTCGGCACGCTCAAAATGGACGGCAACGGCCGAGCGCAGGCAACACTTTTGCCCAACACGGCATACTACCTGGTAGAGACAAAGGCGCCGGCAGGCTATATCCCTCGACGCGACCGGATCCCCTTTACCACAGAGGGCAGTGGTGGCCATGTCACAATCGATGAGCAACCAGGCACCATCACGCTACGCATCGTAAAGCTTGACGCCGCAACGGGCACTGGATCCCAAGCGGGAGCCTCGCTCGCCGGCGCCGAGTTTACCTGCGTTTCTCAATCCACCCCCGGATGGACGCAAACCCTTACGACCGACGAAACCGGTCGAGGCGCCCTTGCCGATGTTCCCCTAGGGACCTTCACCGTCTATGAGTCGAAGGCTCCCGAGGGCTACCTGCTGCCCAGCGACAGCTGGACCTACACCGTTGGGGCCGACCAGTTGGGCGATTCGGGCGTCGTCGAGCTCGAATCTCACATTTCCGATATTCCGATTGCATTTGACCTTGAAATTTCCAAGTTTAAAGATCACGGCAACAGCGATCAGTCTGGCTTGGAGCAGCCCGCTGAAGGCGTTGTCTTTAAAGTCATCAGCAATAGCTCACAACAGGTTGTTGGCACGTTGACCACAAATATCTATGGTTTTGCCTCCACCAAAGACCAGCCCGAAGCATGGTTCGGCACAGGCAAGCGACCAGCCGGTGTCCACGGAGCTGTCCCATACGACCGCGCCGGCTACACGGTTCGTGAGGTTCCGGAAACCGTCCCCGAGGGTTTTAAACGTGCGGGGGAATGGACCGTCGAGGCCAATCAGATTTCCGACGGCGCCGAGCTTCAATATATCGTGGACAACCACGCTCTGTCGACACATCTCCAGATTGTAAAACGCGATGCCCAAACAGGCGCTTCTGTTCCACTAGCCGGATTCACCTTCCAACTACTCGACAGCAATCACAAACCTGTCTCACAAACTTGCTGGTATCCAGCACATAACGTAATGGACACCTTTACGACTGATGCGACCGGGACCGTCACACTGCCCGAATCGCTCGTGCCGGGCACCTATTATGTACGCGAAACCTCGGCCAAAGCGCCCTATCTTGTCGGCGAAGAGATCGAGGTAAACATACCCGCCGACATGAACCTAACGCCCGTTGCAATCGCCTCGTATTATGACCACGCCGCGATCGGAAACATCAGGATCGTTAAAACCGATGCCGTAGATGGCAGCAGCCTCGCGGGCGCCATCTTTGAGATCCGTGCTTCGGGTGATATCGTGCGCCCCGACGGTAGCATCGCCGCGCTCGACGGTGAGACTGTCGCTACCGTCACGACGGATGAAACTGGAGAAGCACGCGCGGACGACCTCCCGCTGGGATCTGGCACCGCGCACTACGAGGTTGTCGAGACTCAAGCGCCGGCAGGCTTCTTACTCGATCGGACATCCCATATTGTCGACCTTACTTATGCCGACCAGAAAACACCCGTTGTAGAAGCACGGCTTAACGTATCCGACAATTACACCAAGGTTGATATCTCCAAGGTCGATGCAAGCGAAGAGCAGGAAGTGAAAGGCGCACAACTCACCTTATATGGTCCCGATAAAACCGAAATAGACTCCTGGACCTCATCCGACAAGCCGCACCGCATCGAACATCTTGCACCCGGCACCTACACGTTGCGCGAAATAATGTCCCCGCGGACCTACGACCTTGCCGAGGAGATAACGTTTGAAGTAAAGGCTACGGAAGAAGTCCAATCTTTCGCAATGAAGGACGCGCCGATCGAGATCAAAGGACAGATCGACAAGCGTCAAGAAATTGCCCAACCCGTCGGGGATGACCTCTTGGCCAACGGCGATGGCAAAAACCGCGCCGCGACACAAGCCGATGCGGAAGGGTTTTTCTCCTACACCGTCGATGCGCGAAACGAGTCGACCACCTGGATTGATGAGTTCACAATTACCGATGATCTTGAGTGCGCCAAGGACGGCACCGCAAGATTCGTCTCAATCGAAACCCCTATCGCCACCGGCGACCTCAATGGCCTATGTAACGTGTGGTACCGTACGACGCCGTTGGGTTCATCAAGCATCGACGAGGAGGCAAACGCGACACTTGACGATGGGCATAAAAACCCCTGGCTTGAGTCCGAAGAAGTTAAAGAGCGCTTAGGCGAGGACCGTCGCCTCGTTGATTACGAAGGCTGGCATCTCTGGAAAACCGATGTCCCGACCACAGAATCAACCACACTTGAGGCACATGAGCTCGATCTTCCCGTCAATACCGTCGTAACGGGCATTCGCATTGAATACGGTGCGGTGGCCGCCGACTTTACGACTCGAAGCGATGCGGATTCTTGGACCCGCGATGATCTCAAAGATGAGCACGACGACCTTGACGATGCCAAAGCAATCCTTGGTACAGACGCTCGGGGTGCAGTCGTGCACATGCAGGCAACGCCGGCTTATACGCCACAAACTGCACTCACCAACAGCGCCCGTGTCGACCTCTGTCGCAATGGCGGCGGCGACAAACTTGAGTCACATGACGAAGATCGCGTCGTTCAACAATGTGCCCTGCCGCAAGACCTGCCGGCAACGGGATCTATTCCCATCGCCGCCTGCCTAACCGCCCTCTTGACTTCCGGCGCCGCAGCCATCTTGTTTGCCCACCTGGAATCGACATCGAGGAGGCGCTAATGCAAAAAAAGCGAGCGAACCAGTCTCCCGGTTCGCCCGCTTTTAGCCATGTAAAGTGCCGCGGCTATTCTGCAGATGAAGATCCGCCGTCGACGAGCGCTTGCTCGGACTCAGGGATTCCATCGGCACCCGTACTTTGCTCCTGCTCCACCTCTTCGCTGATTGCGGACGCGGGGGTCGATCCCTTTACGCCCACGATGTAGGCAGCCCCAAATCCCAAAGCGACGGCAATAAGGGTCAGAATCAAGTAAACAGGCCAATGACGTTTAATGAACGAAAACACGTTGACTCCTTAGAGCTCCGCCTACGAACGGCGGATAACCTCGGTCACGACCTCGGATACCGTGGCGATGTTCGTCGGGCTAACGTTGTGGGGCAGGTCGTCCTCGGTACGAGCACAAGCCAGGCGCGTGCCGTCCACACCGGCGATGGTGAGGGCGCGGCGGCTCGCCTCGAGCGCGGCATAGGCATCGGTCTTGGCATAGGGCATCTCGAGCGCACCACAATCGACATGGAACGACTTACAGACCTTGTTGACCAGATTCATGATGCGGCGGTCGCCCTTAAGCAGCTGCTGCTCGCCCTCGACCGTCACGACCGAAAGCCTACCGGCGCCGACGGATTCAAGATTGATGAAGAATACGCCGCGGAGCTTATCGCGATGCGAGGCTAAGAACGCCTTCATGCCGGCACCATCACAATCCGAGGCACCCGTCGCCACAAACCAGATATCGTGACCGAGCAGTTCGTCATCGCCCATGGAGGCGACAGCCGAGAGCATGTCTTCGTCAGATGCGCCATCGGAAGACGTGGCGCCGCCCTTCCAGCCGTCGTTATCGTCCTCGAAGTTATCCCACGAGCCGATACCGCGGCCGGACTTCTTGGCATCGTAATCGTCTTCGACACCCAGCCAGTCGCTCATGCTGTCCTGATCGTTTTTCTTTTTACGACCGAACAGACCGCCCAGACCGCGCTTGCGGGGCTTGGGCACAGCCGAAGCGGGAGCCGAGATAGTCTCGAGCGGCTGCGCGCCCGACGCGACGGGCATAGAAGGCGCAACGGGCGCCGATGTGGGCTCGGGACCCTGCGCCGTCGCGAAGGGGTCATCGACCTGAGCCGAGGGGTCGGGAAGGTCGAACAGCGACGTGCGAGACGCAACGTTAGCCTGCTTCATCGACGGCAGCGACGGATCGGGGACCGAGGCCAGCGGCGACGAGGAGGGCGCGGGCGCCGGAACTGACGCCGGATCGGGAACATTCATCTGCGGGCGCGGTGCGGCCTGAGACGAAATCTGCGCCATGAGGGAGTCGACCGTTTCGTCCTGAGTGGGGGCGACGTTGGCAACCGTGGAGCCAGAACCACCCGGAGTCGGCATGGTGAAAATCTGCGTGGAATAAGGTCTCGACTCGTCCGTCTCGGGTGCCTCGGAAACCTCGGAAACCGCAGCCTCCTCCTGCTCGACCTCGGCCGAATCGTCCTGCTCGACCGCCACGTGCTGCTCTTCGTCAGCGCCGACCTCGACGGCCTGGTCTTCGGCGACATCCGGGGTTTCAACCACATCGGCGGCCTCGGCATCGTTTGCCACAGCGGCCTGATCATCGGAAGCCTCAAGGGGCTCAGCAATCGCGGTGCCCTGCTTTTCAAACGTTATCGTGGCATCGAACTGCGCGGCGTCGAACGACATGGTGCTGTCGACGGGTTGCTGGGGCTCGAAAGACGTCGTAGCTTCGACAACATCCGCAGATGCCGGTTGCTGGGACTCGAAAGACGTCGTAGCTTCGGCGGCATCGACGGCCACGGGCTGCATGGCCTCGTTCTGTTCGAACTCCTGCGCCGCGAGCTCACGCTCCGCCTCGGCTGCCTGCTGCTGGGCGATGGCTTCCTGCTCGGCAGCCTCGCGTGCGATAGCGCGCTTTTCCTCAAAGTCGTCGATGAATTTCTTGCCCTTTGCAAACGCGCCCTTAAAGAAGCTGGATGCGCTGGCGCCAATCGAAGAGAAGGCGGATGCAATATCGGCATGGGGCGTCGCCGCGGGAATCTCGGCCGAGAAATCGGTATCGCTCTCGTAAGACACGCGTCGCGGCTGCTCGGCATAATCATCGTCAGACTCGTCCGCGACGTCCTGCGTCGGCGCGGCGGGTGCCAGAATGTCCAGTCCCGCTGCAGGATCGATTGCAGGCATAGCCTCGGGCTCCGCAACGGCAGGAGAAGCCGCAGCGGGCACGTCGTCCACAACGGCGGCGGGTGCAGGTGCATCCACGACGGGGACAGGCTCGGGCTCGAACGTCGGCTCCTCGCCCTCCTCGTAATCGAGCGTACAGGACTCGGGAAGCATCCCGAGTGCACGAATGGCATCCGAACCAAAGCGGATGTTGCCGGCGGCATTGCGATAGAGCTTAGGCTCAGGCTCGCTGGGCTCGACCACAACAGGCTCTTCCGCCGGCTCGACAGCGGGGGCCTCGGCAGCGGGCTCTTCGACTTGGGCAGCTTGGTCCTGCGCCTCGGGCACGATGGCGCCAATCAGCGTCTCGTCGGCAGACGCACCCTCAAAGCCATCGATCTGCTCATCGAAAGCCTCGCCCTGTTCGGACTCGAACTGAGCATCGGGAGCGATCGGCTGGCCGAACTCGTCCTCCTCGTAAGCAGGCTCCTCATACTCGATGGTGTTGCCATAGTCGTTTTGCTGCTGGGCCGCGGCATATTCCGCCGCCGCACGTGCCATCTCCTCGGCGCGACGTTTTTGCTCACCAAAATAGGTGTCGAACGGAACGTCGTCGGGGAACTCATTCTCGCCCTGGAAGGGGGCGACGTTGTCCATAACGCCAAGCAAGGCGGCGACAGAAGATTTGTTGCACACCGCGCCGGACGTATAGGGAAGGATGTAGCGGTTGGAGATGATGTTTGCCGCGTTGGCGAGCGCAACGAGAGAGGCGAGAATCGCGACGATCCACAGCAGAACCTTGAGCGCGCCGGGGAGCGGCAGGATACGCAGGACGGCGACGGCAGCGGGGGCAACCGTGGCGATAGGCAGCAACTTGGCAATGAGCGCGCGATACGAAGCATAGGGCTCGCGGGCGAGCAGCTCAGCGCGAGGGGAGTCGTAATGCGCGACAACGACCACCGGGCGGTTGCGCGGAGACGCGAGCGGGCCCGAAGCCTTGTGATAGGCGATGACATTTTGGCTCACGCCCGTCTTTCCCAGGCCCGAGATCACGGGATGCCCGGTACGCTCGAGCACATAGAGCACGGCACCGATGATGGCCAGCAGGGTGCCGACCAAGCCAATGCCGCCACCGATACCCATAAGCAGGGCGCCGGCAAACGCAAGGATGCCGGTGATAGCAAATGCCAGCCTGCTCGGCGCGGGAGCATTAAACTCCTGCACCTCGGGATCAAAGCCGTGGTTGCGGAAAATCTGAGCGATATCCTCGGCAGCCAAGCGCTCTTCTTCGCTGCATGCCGGCGTGATGCCGGTGTTCTGCAGCAGGTGGTTGATATAGTTCTGGGTGTTCGCCATGTGCGCTCCACATCCATAATCCGACAAATAGGCCCAATGCATGCACATTAGAACCGTATATAGTCGAAAGTATACCCCGAGCGAGCGCAAACGGCGGAATTCGGGCCATCTTAACGCCCCGAGCGGACAAGGATATAGCCTAATCTCCATATCGGACTAAAATCATGGCAGCAAACCACCTTCCCATGCGAGGACTCTATGACGGCAAGCGACACAACCGCTAGTAACAAAAAGGGAACGCCGGGGCCCAGCTTCGATAAAACGGCCCAGCGCATCCTCAATCTTTTCTTTGTGCTCAACAGCTCTCCCGAGCCGTTGACGACCGAGCAAATCGTCTTGGATTCCGATTTGGGGTATGGCTCGGGCAACATCGACTCGGATAAGCGCAAATTTCGTCGCGATCGCGACAAACTGCTCGAACGCGGCATCGTAATCAAAGAGGTTCGCCCCGCCGGCGCGCAGGAGACCGAGGAAAGCTCGTGGACGATCGACCGCGAGCACACGTTTGCGGCAGGTGGTCTCATCACCGCAGACGATGCCGACATCTTGCTGGACGCCATCGACCAGACGCTTGCGACTGGCTCCTCTGCCTTTGCCGCGCCGCTTGCCGACATCCGGTCCAAGATTGCCTATCTCACCGGCATATCGGCCGCAGACGAGACGCCGATTCATCGTTCCCCCACCGTCGATGCGGTTTGGAGCGCCTTTGCCGAGCGCTGCGCACTGCGCTTTTTGTATCAGAACGGTCGCGGCGAGCAGAAAGAGCGCACCGTCTGTGTCTACGGTATGTTCGAGCACGATGGCACGGCGTATTTCTGCGGCTTGGACAATGCCACCGACAACATCAGAACGTTCCGCTGCGACCGCATCGTCCGTGCTTGGCGTCCCTCAAGGGCATACACCATTCCCGCAGACTTCAATCTCAACGATTACCTGTTCTTTGAGTTCGATTTTGCCGACCGCCCGCCCGTTGCGGCAACGTTCTCGTTCGCGCGTGAGTCGCAAGCCGATATGGTCAGCGGCCTCACGCGCGGACGAGGCAATCTTGCACGCAGTAAAGAAGGATGGACCTGGACCGTTGACGTGCGCGACTTTGACGCCGCCGCCTCGTTCTGCATGGCCCATGCCATGGACGGCATGAGGCCCGTTGCCCCCGACGCACTCAAACTGGCGTGGAACCGCCTCATCGAAAGGACGGTGCATGAGCATGCCCGCTCGTAAACTCACCAGCGAGCAGAGACTCTCTCGCGCCATCGACATCATGGAAGCCCTCTACGCCGCAGGGAGCGCGGGACTGACGAAAAATGAGATTTGCAGCCGCTTTGACATTTCCGGAACCTCGCTGGGCGAGATTCTCGATATTGTCTCGACCCTCGCTAATCGCGAGTCGGGCGCCCGCATCATCTGCGAGCGTAACGGTGAACACGTATCTCTTACCGGCGATGCGGGACGCGTACTGCCGCTACGCTTGAGTGCCGCCGAAGGCGCCGTGCTCAATCACGAACTCGAATCGCTGGGGATTGAGCCTCGAACGTCGGCGCGAATTCGACGGGCGCTTCTTCCCGAAGAGCTCGGCTACAATCAGCGCGTCGTCGACACCATCGTCCGCGGATCGCACTGGCAGCAGCTCAGCAGCGCCATTCAGGACGGCGTTCGCTGCTGTATCACCTATCGTTCGATGGACGATGCGCAGCCGCGCGAGCGTCTCATCGACCCCTTGCGCATCGCGACACATGGCGACCAGACCTACCTGATTGCCTGGGACATCGAAGTTGATGGGCAGCGTTCCTACCGCATGGACAAAATCGAGGGTCTTTCCCTCACCGAGGATTCCGTCGAGCGCCACGCGCCTTCGACCGCATCCCTCCACGACTCTCTCTCCCAAGCGGAGCAGGGCGCAAAGCTCCTCATGCCACTCGACATGGCAGAGCGTCTGGGCTGGGCCGGCATTATGTCGATCGAGCCTAATGGGGCAGGTGCGGCGACGGTAATCGTGCGCTACAGCTCCGAGCGCTGGCTGTTCAGCCAGGCAATAGCAGCGGGCGGAGCCATCCGCATTCTGGATGACCCCGCCCTGTCAAAGCGCCTATGCGATATGGCAAAGACCTTAGCCTGTCCGCTCTAGCGGCGCCGTTCGTGCGCCTGGCGCCACAACTGCAGATAGTGACCGATCTGCGCCGATTCAATGCGCTGATAGGAACTCGTGGGCAGCGAAGTTAAAAACTTCTTGCCGTAGCCCTTCGTCACCAGGCGCGGGTCGGCCAAGATGAGCACGCCACAATCGGTCGATGAGCGAATGAGGCGACCGGCCGCTTGCTTAACCTCGAGCACAGCCTCGGGCAGCGAATAGCGCGCCCAGGCGCGGTCTTCGCGCAGATTGCGCTCGCATGAGAGCGGGTCCGTGGGGCTCGAGAACGGCAGCTTGGGGATGATGACGCAGCGCAGCGTCTCACCGCTGGCGTCAAAACCCTCCCAAAAGGCCTTGAGCGCAAAGAGCGACGAGGTCGGCTCGTTGATAAAGCGATCGCGCAGACGACGGGGAGACGAGTTGCGCTGCTGGCAGTTAAGCTCCAGGCCTGCACGGGCCAGCTTGGGCTCCACGCGGGCGAACAGGTCCTCCATGTCGCGTCTGTTGGTGAACAGCGTGAGAACCGATCCGCCCATGGCAAGATGGGCATCGACCAGCACGCGCTCGAGTGCCGACAGATAGCCCTCGCGATCGCGCGGATCGGGAATATCCCCGGCAACGACTACGGCCATATTCGATTCGAAGTCATAGCTCGAATCCAGATGCAGTGACGAGGACGTCGAAGCACCGATACGGTCAAGACCGACGGCGTGGTTAAAGTGCTCAAAGCTCTTAGACACCGTCATGGTCGCCGAGGCAAAGATGGCCGTGTGGACCTCGGGCAACCACTCGGTCGCCAGGGCCTCGCCAATATCGATGCGCTCAGCGGTCATCGACTCGCCGCCAGCACGCAGCCTGCGGTTGACCTGCAGCGAGTACACGTAGTGCTCGTCGGTACCATCGATGATGAGCTTGAGGTTCTCCGTTAGTTCGTGTAGACGATGCGAGATATCACTCAGGTCGACAACGGTCTCGGGCTTATCGCCGGCAACGGCCTGCACCAGCGCATCGACACTCTTGTCCGCTTGCTCCAGCGCGTCGATGGCAGTATGGGCCGACTGCAAAAAGTCGTGCCAATCGTCTGACTCGCGCAGCTCGGGGCCAATCCACAGATTGGCATTGTCGTAACCCCCGCGGGCGCGGCGGCCGAGCTCACGAACACCGTCAAACACATCGGCAATCGCCATGCTCGCGCGGGCGACGGTGGATGTCGCCTTGGCGGTCAGGCCAAGATAGAGCGTGGAGCCCTCGGAAGTCGCCAAATCACGGGAAACCTGGCTCAGCGCACCGGCGCTCGAACCGCCCAGGCGTTCAAACAGAACGCGCGACTCATCTGCCGAGACCACACGCGCCCACTGGCGGCGGGCCTCGCGCTCGATGGAATGGGCCTCATCGACTACCCAATGGCGAATCGGGGGCAAAATCCTGCCCTCGGCAGCGACATTGCGGAACAACAGCGAGTGATTGGTGACCACCACGTCGGCATGTGCCGCGCGGCGACGAGCACCGTGAACCAGGCATTTGTCGGGGAAGAACGGGCACAGGCGACGGGCACACTCGCGCGAGGCCGTCGTAAAGTCGGGACGGTTGACGCTGCGCCAGCGAATGCCAAGCGAATCGAGGTCGCCGTCTGCCGACTGACACACGTACGCCATAATGACCGCAACCGCGGTGAGCGTGTCAGCCGGATCACGCTTGGTGGTGATCTCGACCTGACCTCGACTCATGCGTTCGAGCTTACGCAGACACGGATAGTGGTCATAGCCCTTCAGCGCGCAAAACGACAGACCGTCGGGCAGTTGCTCGGCAAGTTTTGGCAGCTCATGGTACATAAGCTGATCGGCAAGGTTATTCGATTTGGTCGCGATGCCAACGGTAATGTTGTTACGGCGCGCAGCCTCGGCAAAAGGCACGAGATAGGCCATCGACTTACCGACGCCCGTACCCGCCTCGATTACACGGTGCGTGCCCGTGACGAGTGCATCGCGCATCTCGAGCGCCATCGCGATCTGCTCATCACGCGGCTCGTACGTGGGATACATGCGATTGACCAGGCCGCCCGGGGCATAATCCGCCTCGACCTCTTCGCGACTCGGCATCTTGAGCACCGGCAATTCATCGGCATCCACGCGATCCTCAGCGCGGTCGGCCTTGAGAACGTCGGCGCGAGCGGCGCTGAGAGAGAAGATGGAGCCGGGGTTCTGTCCCGCCAAGAACGAGAAGATGGGACGATAGGACCAAGGCACATCGGGGTGCATGTCGGCCAGGCGCGCCATGAGGCCCTGGGGCAAGTCGGTGAGCGCCACGAGCAACACGCGCCATACGCCACACAGGGCGTCGACGTCGGCATTCGCACGATGCGACACCGAGTCGCAGCCGAACAGATCGGCCATAAAGGACAGCTTGTGCGAGGCCAGGCGCGGAAGCGCAATGCGCGACAGCGCCAATGAATCGATCCAAATATCGCTGACGTTGACACCGCCCTTGACCGACTCGATAAACGAACGGTCGAAGGTTGCGTTATGCGCGATAACCGGGCAGCCGCCGACAAAATCGGCGAGAGCGGCCACGGCGTCAACGGCCGAGGGGGCATCAGCCACATCGGCGTTTGTAATGCTCGTTAGCTCGGTAATCTCGGCAGGAATCAACTGCTTGGGATGCACAAAGGTGTCAAAGCGGTCAACGACCTCGCGGCCCGAAAGACGGGCCGCGGAAATCTCAATCAGCTCATTGTCTTGCACCGAAAGACCCGTGGTCTCGGTATCGAGGACGATGACATCCTCCTCGATAAGCCCGAACGACTGCGTCTTGGCACGCTCGGCGAGCGTGGCGTAGGAATCGATGACAAACTGCGGCGTTCCAGGGGATACGGCGTCCTTGATTAGCATGCAACGCCCGCTCGGCGAAGACCCATGCGAATCAGGCTGTCGCAGACCTGCGGGAACGTCATATCGTCCGTATGGCGGATCTCATCCGGATACAGCGACGTATCGGTCATACCCGGAATCGTATTGGTCTCGAGGATAACGGGGCCGTCCTCGCTCACGATAAAGTCGCTGCGCGAGATACCCAGGCAACCGAGGGCCTTGTGGGCAGCACAGGCAAGTTCCTGGGCACGGGCGTAGTTCTCAGGCGAAATCTGCGCCGGAATGCGATGGATATCCGTGGGGTCGACGTACTTTACGTCCAGATCGTAGAACTCGCAGTCCTCGGGCTTGCGGATCTCGACGATCGGCAGGGCGCGAACTTCATCCTCGCCATATACGCCCACCGTGATCTCGGTTCCCTCGATGCACTTCTCGACCAGCACCTTATCTCCGTACTCAAAAGCCTTGGCGATCGCCGCGGGCAGCTCAGAGGGCTCATGAACCAGGGAGATGCCATAGCTCGAACCGTTGACGGCGGGCTTCACAAAGCAGCGTTCGCCACAAACCTCGACGATGTGATCGATATCGACTTCGTCGCCCGTCTCGAGTGCCAGACCGGGAGCAATGGGGATGCCTGCCTTGGCGTACAGGAGCTTGGAGACCTCCTTATCGGCACCACAGGCGCTCGCGAGCACTCCAGAAGCCGTGTAGGGGATACCCAAGGTCTCCATGGCACCCTGCATGGCACCATCCTCGCCGCCAGCTCCGTGCATAGCGATAAACGCCACGTCAAAGCCGCCGGTTGCCATGGTCACCATAAAGTTATCGGCAGCCGTATCCAGCAGTTCAACCGAGGTGTAGCCGGCCTCCTTCAGGGCCACCACGACGTTTTTTCCCGAATTGAGCGAAATCTCGCGCTCAGCGGAATGACCACCTGCCAAGACCGCTACGTGCATGTTCTCTAGGCTTTTACCCGGCATGGGCAGACTCCTCCTCTATAATTTCTGCAGCTGATACCATATTGTAGCGATACCCTCTACGTTTCCCCAAAATCGAAAGGCTTCCATGAATCCCAGGACTAAATCTCAGGACATTCGCGACTTGAGCCAAAACGATATTCGCGAGCTTGTTGCCGAACTTGGCCAGCCCACCTTCCGCGCCAAGCAGCTTATTGAATGGGTCTTTGAGAAGAACGTTTGTTCGTTTGATGATATGACCAACCTTCCCAAGGCTTTCCGCGAGCAGCTTAAAGAGGCTTTTGCCTTCGATACGCCGACAGAGCTCACCAAGCAGGTTTCCAAGGACGGCTCTCGCAAGTATCTTCTCGAGTATCACGATGGCATTTCCGTCGAGACCGTTGGCATGCCGCGTCGCAACAAGCTTTCCGTCTGTGTTTCCACCCAGGCCGGCTGCGGCATGGGCTGCGCTTTTTGCGCCACCGGCCTCAACGGTCTTAAGCGTTCGTTGACCGCACAGGAAATCGTTGACCAGGTGCTCCACGTTTCTAACGATTTTGGCGAGCGTGCAACGAGCGTCGTCTTCATGGGCCAGGGCGAGCCCTTCGCCAACTATGACGAGGTGCTCAAGGCCCTGCGCATCCTCAACGATCCCGACGGCATCGGTATTGGCGCACGCCACCTTACCGTCTCTACCAGCGGCGTTATTCCCGGCATTCGCAAGTTCGCCGACATTCCAGAGCAGTTTACGCTTGCCGTCTCGCTGCACTCCGCCATCCAATCTACGCGCAACAAGCTTATGCCCGGCGTTAAGAAATACACGCTGCTGCGCCTTCACGAGGCTCTGCAGCTTTATACCGAGAAGACCGGACGCCGCCCGACTTACGAATACGCAATGATCGAAGGTGTCAACGACACCAATCCCGAGATGCAAGCACTTTGCGACTTCTGCGAGGGAACGCTGTGCCATGTCAATCTGATTCAGCTCAACGACATTGAGGGCAGCCCGCTCAAGCCGTCTCCGATCCACAAGGTCGAAGATCTTCAGCGCCGCCTTGAGTCCCGTGGCATTGAGACCACGATTCGTAATTCTCGTGGCAACGACATTGACGCTGCCTGCGGTCAGTTGAAGCAACGCTTCAAGGTTCAGAAGAACGCATAGGGGAGTCTCGCCCTATAACGTTTCATGTGAAACATCGGACAGCCCCGGTTGCAATAATGCAACCGGGGCTGTTTCATTTATATCCTAAGTTCTTAATTCACTAGTACTAATTGGACATTTTTGAGCCAAAATAAGGGGTCCTTGTCTCATAAACCAGACAAGGACCCCTTTAGAAAAGGCGGGTAATTGTTAGGTACCTAAAAGCCAACATTCTCCCACTGATGATTAACCCAATCTTGGTTAATCTTTGGATTCTTAGTTACCTGAGCAGTCCGCATTGCGACATCTTCGGTCATCACATCCATTTTCTTCTTAGATGTGTCAACGATATCCTGAGCTCCGCGAAGCAGTCGACCTCGCAACTCCTCGTCTGTCGCGATCTTGTATCCGGCAAAGGCACCAGCGGCGATAGTAGTTGCCAAAGCAATGGCCGCGAGAAACTTATTCTTCATCTTGATCCTCCTGACCAAATTGAATCATTTCGCCAAGGATACGGGAGAGCTCTTCTTCGTCTTTGAACTCAATTTCAATCTTATTCTTACCACGGGAGCTCTTCACTCGCACGTTAGTATTGAATACCTGACGAAGAACGCGAGCAGCCTTCTTAAACGACTGAGGTGTTGCGGGTCTGGATGTCTTCGGCGTCTCTCC
This sequence comes from uncultured Collinsella sp., assembly GCA_934650095.1. GTDB lineage: Bacteria > Actinomycetota > Coriobacteriia > Coriobacteriales > Coriobacteriaceae > Collinsella. Next base: position 13,520 of record CAKUFT010000014.1, on the reverse strand, counting down.
GGCAGAAAACAATGGAGCAAGATTTTCTGTCGCACGCACCGAAAGACCTTCTGCAACTACCTTCTCAGCAAGCCTGATTCGAGCATCTTCATAGGGAACGGCCAAAATTGCCCTTGCATGGCCAGCAGTAAGCTTTCCTTCGAAAATCATCTGTTGAACAACATCAGGAAGGTCTAGGAGGCGGAGCGAATTAGTGATCGCTGAGCGCGATTTACTGACGGCCCTTGACAAGGCCTCCTGCGTCATACCGCTTGCATCGATAAGCTGTCGATAGCCCTTTGCCTCTTCGACGGGATTCAGATCGGAACGTTGAAGATTCTCGATAAGTGCAAGAGCAAGCATCTCTTCATCATTAACATCTTTAATGATGACTGGCAATTCTTCCAGACCAGCGAGTTTCGATGCCTGATAACGGCGTTCACCAGCAATGATCTCATATCCGTTACCATGCTTGCGAACCAAAAGCGGCTGCAGAACACCGTGCTCCTGAATTGATTCACTTAACTCACGTAGTTCAGTTTCGTTAAAGTGGATGCGTGGCTGATTTGGGTTTGGAACAATGTCTTCAATTGGAAGCTTAGTCTCTGCTGCTGAATTTGAAGCAGAAGTTGCAGAACCACCGGTTTCATATTCGGCTTCAGACACGAGCGCGTTGAGTCCACGGCCCAATCCGCCACGTTTCTTTGCACTAGGCACGCTTGATCACCTCTTTTGCAAGGTTCATATATGCTTTTGCACCCTTATTTTGAGGTGCATAGGTAATTACGGGCTCACCAAAAGACGGTGCTTCGGAGATTTTAACCGTACGCGGAATCAAAGTTTTAAACGCCTTGTCACCAAAGTACGACTGAACCTCTTCAACTACCTGATTTGAAAGAGAAGTACGCGAGTCGTACATCGTCATAAGCACGCCATACGTATCAAGGCCCTTATTCAAGCGCGATTTAACCATCTTCATTGACTCAAGGAGCTTGGTAACACCTTCAAGTGCGTAATACTCGCACTGAATTGGAATCAAAACGCTATCTGCAGCCGTCAACGCATTGATAGTTAGAAGTCCAAGCGAAGGCGGACAGTCAATGAAGATAAAGTCAAACTCATTCTGAATCGGCTCAAGTAGATCCTTTAGACGAGTTTCTCGTGCAATCGCACTCACAAGTTCAATTTCTGCACCTGCAAGCTGAATTGTAGCTGGAATTACGAATACTTTTTTGCAGTTCGTATCAAGAACGAGCGATTCTGCAGGCACGTCATTCAACAATGCATCGTAAATACAGTGATCAAGATCCTCTTTTTCGATTCCAAAACCACTGGTGCTGTTACCTTGCGGGTCAAAATCGACAATGAGCGTCTTTCGACCTTGCTCACCAAGTGCTGCGGCAAGATTTACAGCCGTCGTTGACTTACCAACGCCGCCTTTTTGGTTGATGATTGCAATGATACGCGTGTCTTTTGCGCTCTTAGAACGCTTAACGTCGCGAAATCCCACGGTCCCTCCTGGTGTGTATTAATGCTGTTAAACGGAGGATGTTTCACGTGAAACATCCCGATTCGATATCAACCGCCATGTTTCACGTGAAACACTGCAAGTTGTTAATATCCATTATGTTTCACGTGAAACATCTAGGCAAGCGGATTCTTCTTAGCCATGCCATTTGCACGAGGCAATGAAACGGATGCTGGATGACTCTTCTTGAGAACAATGAACTCTCTGTGGCCCAAGCCCTCAGGCAAATCGATTGCGTCATTAAGAAGCAAAGTGAAGCCGCAAATCTTAGCTGCCGACATGCCGGAAGCTAGCTCCTCATCCGAAGGATTACCCTTGGTGATAACAAATAGACCTCCATCCTTGAGGAACGGAGCCGCATACTCAACAAGAATCGGTAGAGGGGCAAGTGCGCGGGCGGTTACGGCAGAAAACTGCTTCTTATGACTTCGAGCATATTCTTCAAGGCGATCATGAATCGCATGAGCATGTTTCAACCCAAGAGCATGAACAAAAGAATTGACGGCATCAACCTTCTTACCAACAGAGTCAATATAAGTAGCTTTACGATGCGTGGTTATGGTTAACGGAATACCAGGGAAGCCCGCACCTGTCCCCATATCGAGCAAAGCTCCCTCAGGAGCCTTATTGATATAGGGGAGCAAAACAAGAGAGTCGAGGATATGAAGTACCGCAGCATCTTCTATGTTAAGAATACGGGTAAGATTGGTTGTCTTATTTTTTTCCAGAACCAAATCCAAGTGCTGAATACATTTCCTCAGCTCAGTATCAGTTACGCTCAAGGAATACTCTTTGCAATAGGAAGTTAGACGACTCAACATCTCGTCAGCTTGCTGATCAGTAAGTACTAACAACGAAAGCTCCTTTCTGACAAAAATCAGTGTATCGAGAACTTTTGACAAAAAAAGGGGACGTGGAAACCACGTCCCCTTAGCATAAGCTCGAGTAGATTATCGAGCAACAATCACTACGTGACGATCGGGGTCAGATCCCTCGGAATGAGTATCGACCGCATCGTTGCCACGAAGTGCAATATGAACCAGTCGGCGCTCATAGGCGTTCATAGGCGGAAGCGAAACACTCTTGTGAGTGCGAATAGCACGCTCGGCAGCAGACTGAGCCATAGAGGCAACCTTGTCCTGACGACGACTCTTGTATCCCTCAACGTCCACCACAACCGGATACCTAAAGCCAAGCTTACGGCTTACCAGAAGCGAGAACATAACCTGAAGGGCATCAAGCGTACGACCGTGACGACCAATGAGAACAGCAAGGTCAGGAGCCGTTACATCCAGAATCAGCTCGCCCTCATCGCCCTCATACTCATCGATAGGAGAGTTGGCGGCATCGAAGTGCGAAAGGATGGAACGCAGAATAGAAATCGCAACATCGGCAATGGTGTCAAGCTCCTCATCGGTCAACTCTTCACCAGCCTTGTAGCGCTGTGCAATCTCGGGATAATCGCCCGCAACCTGCGGGGCAACCTCCTCAAGCATATCCTCGATGATCTCTTCAGACATAACGTACTCCAAAAGTTAGGTACCTAAATAAGATTGATATCCCGACTACTTCTTCTTGTGCGGACGCGGCTTCTTCTCGCGGCGCGTAACCTCAACCTGCAGCGGGGCGTTCTTAAGACGCTCCTCCTCATCGGCCTTGGCCTTGTCGATAACCTTCTGCGTCACGAAGATCTGCTGGATAACCTGCCAGGCAGAAGACACGTCGTAGTACAGCAGAACGCCAACGGGCAGGCTCCAGCCCATCCAGAGCATCATGACGGTCATGACGACGGCCATCATGCGCATGCTCTGAGCCTGCTGACCAGTCTGGTTGCGCGACATATACAGCTGCGGAATCAGGGTCAGGACGGCAAACAGGATCAGGCAGACCAACGCCGGCAGAGCAACCATAAAGCCATCGGCAAAGGAAGCACTCGGCGTGGTGGTCAGATCGGGCAGGATGTTAAAGAACGAGAACGTGCCCTCGTCAAAGTACTGCGGCAGGTTGCGCAGCAGCGTAAACAAGGCAAACAGGACAGGCATCTGGATCAACAGTGGCAGACAACCAGCCATCGGGTTGAACTTGTTCTCGCTGTAGAACTTCTGCATCTCCTCGGCCTGACGCTGGGGATCATCGGCATAGCGCTCCTGAATCTCGAGCATCTTGGGCTGCAGCACCTGCATGCGAGCCGTCGACTTGGTCGACTTGAGCATAAGCGGCGTCAGCAGCAGACGGATAATGACCACCAGGATGATGATGGACAGGCCCCAGTCGACCGCAAAGGTCTGGATGAGCTTGAGCAGCTCAAAAAGGATGTTAACGATCCAATCCCACATGTAAGTTTTCCTCCGATAGCGAGTGCCCGCTAGGGCACAGGGTCATAACCGCCGACGTGCAGGGGATTGCAGCGAGCGATGCGCCTCACGGCAAGCCAGCAGCCTCTCAAAACACCGTATTTCTCAATCGCCTGAACGGCGTATTGCGAACACGTTGGATAATAAATGCAGGCGTCAGGCAATAAGGGCGAAATAACCTGTTGATATATGCGAATAGGAGCGATGGCAACACGCCGCAAGACGTGATTGCTCATCGCTCCTCCCCGGCAACGCCGGCGCGTTTCATAAGCGAACGCAACGCCTTGTCCATCTCCTGCGGCGAGGAAACCCTCGTCTTGGGAGTTGCGAACAAGATGATGTCATAACCCGCAACGGGAAATCCGCAGCTGCGGGCGGCCTCGCGCATCACACGCTTAGAACGGTTGCGCACAACCGCACAACCGAGCCGTTTAGCACCAACGAAGGCGACCCTTCCGGAGTCGCCTTCGCCAACCGATTCACATATGGTCATTCGAATCAGAGGGTGATTGAAACGACGCCCCTGACTGAACACATGCTCGAAATCTTGCCGAGACTTAATAGTCTTCATGCGAGATGTGTGTATCGCTGCTAGACAGTGAGACGCTTGCGGCCCTTGGCGCGACGACGGGCGAGCACGGCACGACCACCCTTGGTGGCCATACGGGCACGGAAGCCATGGGTCTTGGCACGCTTACGCTTATTAGGCTGATACGTACGCTTCATCTTAAGTTCCTCCTGCTGCATTTCGAGTGTCCGCGGGGACGCGGACGCAGATATAGACACGTGAGCTTGAAGATTGTAGGGAAATCAATGTTCAAATGTCAAGAAATCAAAGGTAAAAGGTTGCAAAGAGTACACGGTTCCCCCATAAGCAGAATCGGTATTTGAGGCAGTGGGCAACTTTTCACGATATTTCATCGAGTTTTCAACAGGTCATGTTGGCAATGTTGAGAACTTTTCGCTCGATTTCCAAAGTTTTCAACAGGTTTTGAAAGGTTGTCGAAAGATGAGAAACATTGCACGGTGAGCTACTATTTGTTCGAAACCTTTTGAAAGATTGCGAGCGGCATGTCTGACGACTTTTACACCATGGTCGACTCCGGAGATCCGGCACCCGACAACGAGCACATCACCGGCGTACGCGAAGAGCGCGACGAGGGTGAACAGACCGCAGTAAAAGCGCCGGCAGCGATGTATGCGGCGCGCATAGCGGTATACGACGACATGCTGTCGACCCCGCGCGTGATCGTTATCGAGCCGCAAGACGTCCGCACGTATCTGGAAGAGACGACCAACACCGTCTACCAATGCATGAAGGAACAGGGCGGCCATATCTCGCTCATGGTCATTCGCGAGATTGTCGAAAACTTTATCCACGCCCACTTTGCAGAGCCCATCATCTCGATCCTGGACGGCGGAGACACGATTCGCTTTGCCGACCAGGGGCCGGGCATCGATGACAAGGAGCGCGCCTTTGACTTTGGCGTGACCAGCGCAAACAGCAAGATGAAGCGGTATATTCGCGGAACTGGAGCGGGTTTTCCCATGGTGCAGGAGTACCTGGAAAACGCCGGCGGTGCCGTCTCCATCGAAGACAACATGGGCAACGGCACCGTGGTGACCGTGAGCCTGAACCCCAAGCGCGTGCAGGAAATCGAACGCGCCGGCGGGCGTGGCGCCGCCGTGCGCCCCGAGACCGAGCAGGCGGTCTACCCTCTGTCGGGAGCTTTTACACAGCAGCCCATGGCAGCACAGCAGACACAACCGCCCATGATGCAGATGCAGCAGCCCGGTATGCTCCCCATGCAGGGATCCCCGGCGGCGTCGATACCGGCGCTTTCAAACACTCCAGAGGGCATGCCTCCGACAGACCAGGATGTAGCCGCCGCCCAACAATCGGCAGGCATGCCGAGCGGCCAGCAAATGGGCTATCAACCGTACCCGCAAGGGTATCCATATCAACAAGTATCGCAGCAGGGGTACGGGTACGCCCAGCAGTATCCGCAACAGTACCCGCAGGGATACCAACAGCCATACCAGCAGATGCCTCAGCAGCAGTACAACCCATGGGCGCAGCAGGTACCGGCGCAGCCTTACCAGCAGTGGCCGCAAAGTTTTCAACAGCAGATGCCGCCCATGCAGAGTTCTCAACAACCAGCAGCTCAAATGGTGTATCCTAATGCGGCGAATCAATATGCGCAGCCACAGCCGGACGTGTTCGTAAGCGACCGCGGCAACGCCGCGCTAGGCTATCTGGCGCAAAATCAGGCGTGCGGCGCAACCGATCTGGCGAGGGCGTTTGGAAATTCGGCCCCCACTTGGTCACGCACGCTCAATGATTTGGCACAGGCCGGCTTGGTCATCAAGCATGGCCAAAAATACCATCTGACCGAACTCGGCGCCGCTCGCGTGCGAGCTCAGAGCTAAAGGACGGGAGAGACAGTGGACGAGGAAGCAAGCATCATCCTGGGGGATGCCATCGCCTTTTGCCAGCGCGACGGCCAAGATGCACGCCTCATCAACATGCTGGGGCAGTCGCGCGCCGTGAGCCTGACCGAAGACACGCTCACGATCGAGGCCCCTTCGCGCTTTGCCATCGCGCAGCTCAAAAAGCACCAACCGACGATTGAGGCCTATCTAGAGGAAATCGCCTTTGCGCCGATCGCGCTCGACATCGTGGCGCCGCAGAGTGCCACGGCTGATTCCGCTGCCGCAGCGGCACCCGCCGCTCCCCCGGTAGCGACCGCAGCAGCCGCAACGGCATCCGCGCCCAGGGCCGGTGATGTTTCCCGTGAAACCATGGGAGAGGCACAGCAGGCGCCCGCGGCGCCGTCGGGCCCGGTGACATCAACGCCCGCGCCCGTCACGCATATGCCCATCGCCCACGACACGACGCCGGGCGAGGACTCGGGCATTGCGATCAAGAACACGCTTTCGGCCGACGACTTCCGCCGCATGATGAATCAGATGAACGGCGGCGCGCCGGCAAAGACCACGCACGTTGCGGCCCCCGCTCCATCCATGGTGGCACCGACGGCGCCGGCGGAGCAGAACACAGACGGTGCCCCGCTCGCCGCAAACTCAAAATTCACCTTTGAGAACTTTGTCTACGGCCCCGAGAACAGCCACGCCTATCGCTCGGCGCTCAAGTTTGCCGCCCTGGCGGACGAGCGCGGCACGTGCACGTCGCTGTTCATCTACGGCAAATCGGGACTGGGCAAGACCCACCTGCTGCTCGCCATCAAAAACGAGCTTGCCGAGAAATCTCCCGAGATCAAGGTCAAGTACGCCAATTCCCAGGCGTATTTGGACGACCTGATGACCGAGTTCGACCGTCAAAAGAAGAGCAACGCGCCCATCATGCAGGCATACCACGGCGTGGACGTGCTCATCATCGACGACATCCAAAACATTATCGGCAAGCGCGCGAGCGTGGATTACTTTTTCCAGCTCATGGACGAGTTCATCCGCAACAACAAAAAGGTCGTGATCGCAGCCGATCGCGCGCCCAAAGACTTGAGCATGGACGAGCGCCTGACCAGCCGCTTTAATGCCGGCATGCTCTGCTTGGTCGCAGAGCCCAGCTATGAGATGAAATACAAGATCTTGCAGCGCTATTACGAGAACACCATCGCAGCCGCGCCCGAGGCGGGCGACGATTCGCTGCTGGCGGCCTACGGTGGCGACGGCGGACACCTGACCGACGAGCACTTTAAGCACATGGCCGAGGTCTCGGGCACCAACATCCGCGAGCTCGAGAGCTTCTGCGAGCGCTGTGCCGGCGAGGCGGGCGACCGCGAACGCGAGGGCGGGGAACTCACCTTTGACGATATCGACACCATCGCCAGTCAGTACTTCGACACGTCGGCCAAAAAGATCAACGTTCAGACGGTCCAGTCCGTCATCGAGGAGCAGTACGGCGTAACGCACGAGGAGCTCATCGGCCCGCGCCGTAACGCCAATATCGCCAAGGCGCGTCACATAGCCATCTACCTGGCGATTGAGATGTGCGAGATGACGACCACGGCGGTGGGTGCCGAATTTGGCAACCGCAACCACTCGACCGTCAGTACGAGCTACAAAAAAGTCCAGAAGATGATTCAGGAAGACAGAACCGTCACCGAGGACCTCAAGTCGCTGCGAGACAAAATTACACTGCGCTCGTAGGGAAATAGAGACACCTGTTGAAAACTTGTCGAAACCACGGGCATAAGGTGTCTAAAACCCAACCCGCGGTGATGAAAAGTTTTGCGCAGGTTTTGAACGTGGAAAACCACCCCTGTTGCACACAGGTTATTGTCGATTCTCTTTCTGGGTCTGACCTGCGTCTTTGGGAGTAATCAACAGTTTCGTCAGTGCTATTACTATTATTAAGATATTTATATCTATAGAAAGGTATTAAAAGATGAAGTTCACCGTCAGCCAGAGCTCGCTTACACAAGCTATCGGCGTCGTAATGAAGGGAGTCGCTTCGGCATCCACCCTTCCCATCCTTTCGGGCGTACTCGTTAAGGCGCAGGACGGCATCTTGGAATTCCAGACCTCTAACTACACCATCTCGATTCGTCACCGCATCGCGGCACATGTCGAAGAAGAGGGCGAGATGGTTATCCCCTGCAAGATGCTCTCCAACATTACCAAGACGCTCCCCGACGCTCCGGTCACCTTTGAGTTGTCTGAACGCCAGGTGCTGATTGGGTGCGAGAAGAGCTCTTTTCGCCTGAACACGCTCGACGCCAACGACTTCCCCGAGTTTCCGGCCTATGCCATCGAGAGCGCCGTTGAGCTTCCGACCGACGTCCTGTCCGAAATGGTCGGCCGCGTGTGGCGCGTCACCTCGACCGACAAGGCCCGCCCCATCCTGGGCGGCGTGCACATGAAGGTCGAGAACAACACCGTGCGCCTGGTGGCGACCGACTCCTTCCGTCTGGCCGTATGCGATACGCAGGTCGAGACCTCGACCCTCGAGGGCTCCTTTGAGCTCAACGTTCCCGCCGACGCCTTCAACGACGCTCTGAGCATTATGGCCAGCCAGGCCACCATCATGATCGGTGCCACCGACACCCAGGTTGTCTTTGAGGCCGGCAACACCACCTACGTCTCGCGCCGTATCGAGGGCGTGTATCCCAACTACAAGCAGCTCATCCCCGATTCGTGCGTGACGAGCGTCAAGATCGACGTGGCTGCCTTCAACGCCGCCCTCAAGCGTGTGGCGGTTATCGCGAGTGCCAACCCCGCCGTCAAGTTCGAGATCGACGTCGAGAACGGCCAGATGGGTCTGTCCTCCATCTCCAATGACCAGGATCTGGCGCAGGAGACGATCGATGTCGAGGCCGAGGGCGAGTCGGGCACCATCGCCTTCAACTACCACTACATCTTTGGCTGCCTGAACGCCCTGTCCAAGGAGAAAGAGATCACGCTGGAGCTCAAGAGCTACTCGCAGGCGGGCATCTTCAAGTCCTACGACAAGATCAACTACCTGTACCTGGTCATGCCGGTTCGCATCTAGCGGTCGCTCCATGGCCATGTTCGCTCGCGATCTTTCCGTCGCACACTACCGCAGCTTCGATAGTTACCGCCTTGTTCTGGACGATGGCGTGACGGTACTCGCGGGGCCCAATGCGGCGGGAAAGACCAATCTCATAGAGGCGCTCCAGCTGCTGACGAGCGGCGCCTCGTTTAGGCACCCGACCGCCGCCGAGCTGGTGCATGACGGCGTGGGCTCATGCCGAGTCCAGTTGAGGCTCGAGGGCGATGGTCGCGTGCTGGACATGGGGCTGAGTGTGGAGGACGGCAAACGCTCGTTTAGCCGCAACGGCAAGAAATGCTCCGCCGCCGGTGTACGCGGCGTGCTGCCGAGCGTGCTGTTTTGCCCGGATCACCTGGACATGGTCAAACGAGGTGCCAGCGTGCGCCGTGCCGCGCTCGACGACTTTGGCGTGCAACTGAGCGTGCGCTATGCCGATCTGGCAAGTGCCTACGGGCGTTGCGTGACCCAGCGCAACGCCCTTCTCAAGGAGAGCTGGTGCTGCCGCGAGATGCTCGGCGCCTGGAACGAGTCTATCGCCCGCGCTGGATCCGCTTTGCTGGTGCATCGTCTTGCCCTGCTCGATCGCCTGGCGAGTCACGTGCGCGATGCCTACGGACAGGTCGCGTCCGGTGAGGCCGCCCATGTGTCCTATGCGTCCACGTTGGGGGATTTGCCCCAGACCGACGATCGAGAGGAACTCAAGGGTTGGGCGTACGAGCGTATGCTGCAGGCCCTCGACGACCGTGCCGACGAGGAAATGCACCGCGGCGTGACGTTGGTGGGACCGCATCGCGACGAGATTGAGTTCACCGTGGCGGGGCGGTCTGCCCGCTCGTTTGCCAGCCAAGGCCAGCAGCGTACGCTGGTGTTGGCGTGGAAAGTGGCCGAGGTGGCGGTTGCCCGCGATATCCTGGGCACCGCACCGCTGCTGCTTTTGGACGATGTGATGAGCGAGCTCGACGGTGAGCGCCGTGCCGCTTTTCTGCAACTGATCGGTGATGACATCCAGACGGTCATTACTACTACCAACTTGGGATACTTTACCGATGACCTGCTCGATCGAGCCAAGGTGGTGAGCATGGGTGAGGCGTGCTAATTACGAGCGCGAAAACGGCACGGTTGCCTTTGGCGGCTTTTTGGATGCCGAGCGCCAGCGTATTCTGGCCGCGGCGACGCCCGAGCGCCGTGCGCAGATGGAGGCCGCCGAGGAGTCGCGCGCGGTCTATCGCGCGTGGAATGCCGTGTGTTCGGGCACGCGCGAGGGACGCCATGTAACGGGCCTGCGCTATCTGACCGAGTCCAATGAGCTGCTGGTATATCTCGATTCGCCCTCGTGGACGCAGGAGATGACGCTTTTGCGCGAGATCATCCGCGCGCGCATGGAGCGTGCCGGGGCCCATGTGGACGGCCTGGTGTTTAAGACGACGGCTCCCGGTCACACACCGCCCGCCGCCAAGGAGCGCCTGCGCCCGGCGACGACTGAGCGCCCGCCGGCTCCGCATGCTGAGCTAGATGATGCCGAGCGTGAGGAAATTGAGCGCCAAGTGGCACCCATCGAAGACCAAAAACTGCGCGAGGCCCTCGAGAACGCCATGAGGGCCAGTGCCGAGTGGGCCAAGGGCGCACAAAGCAAAAAAGAGCCTTAAATCGCATCTGGTGGCCTTGTAGAGCTAAATACCCTCGTCCCCGAGGGTATTTTTTACGATAAACTAGTAAGGCTGTACACATTTTCTTAACTGAAGGAGGACGTGTGGCAAACGAAAACGATTACGATGGCGGCGAGATTAAGATTCTCGAAGGTCTCGAGGCCGTTCGTAAGCGCCCGGGCATGTACATCGGCTCGACGAGCGCCAGCGGTCTGCATCACCTGGTGTGGGAGATCGTTGATAACTCCGTCGACGAGGCCATGGCCGGTTTCTGCACCGAGATTCAGGTGACGGTCCACGCCGACAACTCCATCACGGTCGTCGACAACGGGCGCGGCATCCCCGTCGACGAGCATCCTATCAAAAAGATCCCGACGCTCGAAGTCGTTATGACGATTCTGCACGCCGGCGGTAAGTTCGATAACTCGGCCTACAAGGTCTCGGGCGGCCTGCATGGCGTGGGCATCTCCGTCGTCAACGCGCTGTCCAAGCGTGTGGTCGTTCAGGTGTGCCGCGACGGCAGCATCTACGAGATGGAGTTCTCGCGTGGCAAGACCGTCAAGAAGATGGAGGTCGTGGGCACTTCGGAGACGACGGGTACCACCGTCTCCTTCTGGCCCGACGACGAGATCTTCGAGACCTGCATCTACGATTTCGATACGCTGCACAACCGTCTGCAGGAGACGGCGTTCCTCAATAAGAACCTCAAGATCGTGCTGACCGACGAGCGCGAGGCTACTCCCCGCGTGGAGGAGTTTTGCTACGAGGGCGGCATCATCGACTTCGTCAAGTTCCTCAACGACGGCAAGGACGTCCCCGAGGCCTTTAAGGAGCCCATCTACATCGAGGGCAAATCGGATCCGGACGCGCCCGTGACCAAAATGGGCGAGGTCGAGGTATCCCTGCAGTGGAATAGCGGCTACGGCGAGAACGTCATGTCGTTTGCCAACGACATCTACACCCCCGAGGGCGGTATGCACCTCGAGGGTTTCCGCACCGCGCTCACCCGCGTGATCAACGACTATGCCCGCAAGCAGAACCTGCTCAAGGAGAAGGACGCCAATCTGACCGGCGACGATGTGCGCGAGGGTCTTTCGGCCGTCATCTCGGTCAAGCTGCCCGACCCGCAGTTTGAGGGCCAGACCAAGGCCAAGCTCGGCAGCTCCTACATGCGTGCGCTGACGCTCAAGATTGTGACCGACGGTCTGGCCGATTACCTGGAGGAGCATCCCAAGCCCGCCCGCGAGATCGTCAAGAAGGCCCAGCAGGCCTGTAAGGCCCGCAACGCCGCCCGCAAGGCGCGCGAGGCGACCCGCCGCAAGAGCCTGCTCGAGACGGCGTCGCTGCCCGGCAAGCTCGCCGACTGCTCGGTGCGCGATGCCGAGCTGACTGAGCTCTTCATCGTAGAGGGCGACTCGGCAGGCGGTTCGGCAAAAGACGGCCGTCGTCGAGACATCCAAGCGATTCTGCCCCTGCGCGGCAAGATTTTGAACGTCGAGCGCGTGGGCGACCATCGCGCGTTTTCGAGCGACACCATCCAGTCGCTGATCACCGCGATCGGCTGCGGCGTCACGACGAGCGCCGGTGACGGTGGTGACTTCGACATCACCAAGGCGCGCTACCACAAGATCATCATCATGACCGATGCAGACGTCGACGGTGCGCACATCCGCATCCTGCTGCTGACGTTCTTCTACAAGTACATGCGTCCGCTGATCGATGCCGGCTATGTCTACGTTGCCTGCCCGCCCATCTTTGGCATCAAGGTGCGCAACAAGATTCACTACGTGTATCCCAACGGCCGCCAGCCCGAAGACGAGATTCTGCGTGACACCATCCAGAGCCTGGGCCTGAATCCCGACGACAACGATGAGGACGGCAAGGCCAAGGACGGCAAGATCACCAAGAAGCGCAAGGGCTACACCGTCCAGCGCTACAAGGGTCTGGGCGAGATGGACCCCAAGCAGCTTGCCTCGACGACGATGGACCCCAAGACCCGCATCCTGCAGCGCGTGTCGATCGAGGACGCCGTGGTGGCGGACCGCGCCGTGCGCGAACTGATGGGCTCCGAGGTCGGCTATCGCCGCGAGTACATCGAGAAACATGCGCATGACGCGCGTTTCCTAGACGCCTAGCTTTCCCAGGCACCCCATCTTGCCCTTCAGGATTTCGGGCGCCGCACGCAAGGCGTGCGCCCTCATCCTTCAGGGCAACCTGGGGCACCTGGAAAACCTAGGAGGGCTGCCCGGCATGCTGGGTAATCCGTCTCCGTGGTAGGGAACTAATGGACCACGCAAACCATGAGGAGGTAACGTGGCAGACGATATCAACAATAACGAGGGTATGGACGAGGCCGGCGACGCCGGTATGCCCGATGATCTGAAACGCCTGCTCGCCCGCGCTGAGCAGGGCGAGGACGGCGACCCCGATGCCTACAACCCCGATGCCGACGAGGACGAGGAAGAGGATGACGACGGCGA
>CAKUFT010000013.1 GCA_934650095.1 uncultured Collinsella sp. | reverse complement strand
GGCTCGGAAGTCTCGTTGACTTCCTGCTCGGACGTAACTTCGGAATCGGTCGTGGCGGCAATTTCGGTTTCGATTTCTACCGTTGCCTCAACAAGGACTTCGACTTCTGCCTCAGGTTCCGCTGCTGCCTCGACCTCAACAGCGGGCTCAGGCTCGGGGCGTTTGATGTGCTTGGGGCGCACGGCCTTCAGGTCCTTTTCGCCGCGCTTCTTCTTTTTGTAGGACTGTTTGGTGCCCTTGGCAGCTTTGGGCTTGTCGTCGCCCTTGGCAAGGGCAGCATCCCAGGCCTCGTTGGCGATGACGGTGGCATACAGGCGCCCGCCCTTAAAGACAGTCAGCTTAATGCAGTCGTCAAGCTCCTCGAGCAGCTCGCGCGTGGACTCAAAGCCCAGATCATGCGCGGTCATGTCGCCAGCGGCGAGCGCCTCCTCGACCTGCGTCATAAACGTTTGCTTGCCGCATCCAATTGCATCGCGCAGCAGGCGATACAGATAGATGTGGTTGCCCAGCGAAAGCGTGGGCTTAATTATTGTCTTGCTCATGGCAAATCTCCTCTTTACACACGTAAAGCATCTTACCATCGCGCGTGGTTTGGCATTGCGGCGCCCAAGGCATAACGGGCGCGAACCGTTGCCGATTCGCGCCCGCTGTGCAGGTCGGTTGTCTGTGGGGCGGAGTGCCTAGTTGCCCGATGCCGCGCCCTGGCTTGCGCTGTCAGACGTTGTGCCAGATGCGGTGCCGTTTGAGCTGCTGGTGCTGCTGTCGGCCGTGCCCGTTCCCGATGCGTTGCTGCCCGTCTGGTCGCCCGTGCTCGGCTGTGAGCCGTCGGTCGTCTGACTTGAGTCAGTTGTGCCGGACTGAGTGCCGTTGTTGGTCGTGGAGGAATCGGTGCCCTGCGACTGGTCTTGCGTGTTCGAAGACGAATCGGCGGAGGTGGAGCTGTCCTGCGTTTCGCCCGACTGTGCCTGCTGGTCCTGCGATTGATCATTGCCGTTTGTATCGTTTTCGGTCGTGCGCGATGACAGAATCGGGTCGGGGCGTGCGCCCAAACCCTCGCCGGCGGTGGTGATGAGGATGGCGCCAGCGCAGGCGATGACCGCGACGATCGCAATAGCGACCGAGAAGACGATGACCTTCTTTTGCGTCTGGCTGCGCTCTGCCGCGGCCTTGGCGCGTAGGCTGTTGGGGGCGACGCGGGCCGTGGTCGCGCGTCCCGCAATCTGGCGCATCTCCTGCGTGGTCGCGGCGCCGCCGAGGTGCTCGTTGACATTGGGCACAACGGGCTCGTAGGTGCCGGCGGGGTAGTCGACGGCAGCGTGCGTTCCTTTGATAGCCTCGGCGCTGGCGGAGATAAAGTGGCGATAGACCTGCGAAGACACGACGGTGATGACCGAGCTCACGGCGGCACCGATCACCGAGCCGGCGATGCCAATCTTGGAGGCAAGTGCAACGCTTGTGGCCGCAGCTGCGGCACCGGCGATGATCTGGGGAATGGAAATGTCATCGAACAGGCCTTTTTTGGGCGCGATGGCCATGGTCTGGCCGATGGAGTGGTTCTCGTGAACGCCGTTGTTGAGTGCGGCGGGAGTCATGACGCGCGTGCGCGGCGCATCGGTGTACTTGGTCGTCATACGGGGTCCTCCCGGTGTAAATCTGCTTCGTTTCATGCAGCCATCAGGGTACCCATTCAATGTGAAACGCATATGTCGTTTGTCAGATACCATCAAGTTATCAAGGGCGCTCGCCGTTTTTGGCGTGAGTGCTTGATGCTAAACTGGATAAACGATTGCGAGGTGGTTGCCGTGATGTATCCGTATATGACATTCGAAGACGGCACTGAGGTCGTCCATTCTGACCTGATTGTCGATGGCGACATCGAAAAGGTTATTGTGCATTTTGAGCGACCGACGGCAGAGGGCTTCGACTCCGCACGCTGCGAGCTGCCTTCTTACAATTGGACCATGTGGGAGGGGCGCTTTACAGACGAGGAAAAGCGAGGCTTCGAGACTTTTCTGAGCAACAATGCCCATCTTCTATATCGGTATGCCGCAAGCGGAGGAGCTAAGGTTGCCTAGCCTATTTCTTATTGGCGGCTATCGCGTCTTCTTTTGGTCCAACGAAGCGGGCGAACCAATCCATGTCCATGTTTGCAAGGGAGCGCCTTCAGATAGCTCGGCCAAAATCTGGTTGACTCGCAGGGGCGGCTGTATCGTTGCCAATAACAAGGCGAAGATTCCTCGGGGTACTCTTGATGACCTTTGTGAAATTATTGCCGCTCAGCATGAATTGATTTGCTCTAAATGGAAGGCATTTTTCCTCGTGGACGAGATTTCGTTCTACTGCTGAAACGCCGCTTCGCTTTTTAGTCTTTAACGTGAGCCCGTCTCCATCTGCGCTGATTGAGCTTGACAGTACAATGGAGGCGGACTATATCGCCGCTACTCGTCGCGGCTAAACGGATGTGTTGGAGCTCGCATGAACGATTTTCTAAACGGCCAAGTTGAGAACGATGGCTATTTGCGTGTTGCGGCGGCCTCGCCGCGAATTCGCGTGGCCGATGTCGAGGGCAATGCCGAGGTGGCACTGACGGCTGTTCGCGAGGCTTCCGAGCGCGGCGTTCGTGCGCTTGTGCTGCCCGAGCTTAACCTGACCGGCTACACCGCGGCCGACCTATTCCATAACCGCACGCTGCTGCATGCTTGTGAGGCCGCGCTTGTGCGTATTCTCGATGAGACCCGCGAGCTGCCGATTGTCTTTACGGTCGGTCTTCCCGTTGCGGTGGCTGAGAACATCTACAACTGCGCTGCCGTGTGCTGCACGGGCGAGCTTTTGGGCCTTACGGCCAAGAAGCACCTGCCCAATTATGGCGAGTTCTATGAGCGCCGCTGGTTTGCTCCGGCACCCGCCGATCCCATGTGGATTGAATTTGCCGGCCAGGGTCCGGTGCCGCTTGGTTCGGGGCTTATCTATCGTTGCTGTGACGAGGGTGCCGAGGACATGGTGCTTGGCGTCGAGGTCTGCGAGGACCTGTGGGTGCCGGTACCCCCTTCGACCGAGATGGCGCTTGCCGGCGCGACGGTGATCCTCAATCCGTCGGCTTCGGACGAGATCATCGGCAAGGCCGACTACCGCCGCAGCCTCATCTCCAACCAGAGCGCGCGCCTGTACTGCGCCTACGCCTACGCGGACGCGAGCGAGGGCGAGTCCACGACCGACATGGTCTTTGCGGGGGAGAACCTCGTCTACGAAAACGGCTCGAAGCTGGCGGCGACCAAGCTGCTCACCTGCGACATGGCGGTGGCCGACGTTGACCTTGATCGTCTGGTGGCCGAGCGCCGCCGCTCGACGACGTGGACGCGCCCGGACGACGCGCCGGAGGCCGTGACCGTTGAGTTTTCGTTTGAGGGAACGCTTGCAGAAGAACCCGCCCTTCGCGATGCCTGCGACATCGACCGCGTCTTCCCGCGCGCGCCTTTCGTTCCGGCCGACCACGGTGACTTGGCAGAACGCTGCGAGACCATCCTCGACCTGCAGACCGCCGGCCTCAAGACCCGCCTTGCCCATACGGGAACCAAGGCGGCCGTCATCGGCCTTTCGGGCGGCCTCGATTCCACGCTGGCGCTGCTCGTGACCGTGCGCGCGTTCGATGCCTTGGGCCTGCCGCGTACCGGTATCACGGCCGTCTCCATGCCGGGCTTTGGTACGACGCATCGTACCAAATCGAATGCCGAGTCGCTCGCTCGCGATTTGGGTGTGAGCTTCCGCGAGGTCTCGATTCACGCGGCTGTGGAGCAGCATTTTAAGGACATCGAGCACGACCCGGCGGTCCAAGACGTGACCTACGAGAACAGCCAGGCGCGCGAGCGCACGCAGATTCTCATGGACCTCGCCAACCAGGCCGGTGGTTTTGTCATCGGCACGGGCGACCTGTCCGAGCTGGCGCTCGGCTGGGCCACCTATAACGGTGACCATATGAGTATGTATGCCGTCAATGCGAGCGTGCCCAAGACGCTTGTGCGCCATCTGGTGCGCTATGCTGCCGATGTCTTTGGCGGCCGCATCGCCACTACGTTGCTCGACATTCTCGATACGCCGGTGTCGCCCGAGCTCCTGCCCCCGACGGGCGATGGCGAGATCGCTCAGAAAACCGAGGATCTGGTGGGTCCGTACGAGCTGCACGACTATTTCCTCTATTACCTGCTGCGCTTTGGCTTTGAGCCGGGCAAGATTTACCGCATGGCGCTTAAGAGCTTTGAGGGCGTCTACGACGAGACCACCATCCACACGTGGCTGCGCACGTTCTATCGTCGCTTCTTCGCTCAGCAGTTTAAGCGTAGCTGTCTACCCGACGGTCCCAAGGTGGGCTCGGTCACGCTCAGCCCGCGCGGCGATTGGCGCATGCCGAGCGACGCCAGCTCGCGTCTGTGGCTCGCGCAGATCGACGCGCTGCGCCCAGTCGACTAACACTGCGCCCCGATTGGCTCAGGTTGGCTAAATTGAACCAAAACAGGGGATTCTAGCGTTACACTTTTGCAATCTGATGGCCCGTATCGCGCGGCGCCCTGGTCGGAGCGCCGCGTTTTTTGTATCGAAAGGTGGCACCATGCAGGCATCGCAGCGTCTCGACCGCTTTGGCGCGGAGGTTTTTGCCTCGCTCAACAACAAGCTTCTTGCGCTTAAGGCCCAGGGCAAGACCATTTACAACATGAGCGTGGGCACGCCCGACTTTAAGCCGTACGACCACGTGGTCGAGGCGCTGACCCAGGCCGCCCAGGACCCCGAGATGTGGAAGTACGCACTGCGCGACCTGCCCGAGCTCAAGCAGGCCGTGTGCGATTACTACGAGCGCCGCTTTGGCGTTTCGGGCATTACGCCGTCCATGGTGCAGTCGTGCAACGGCACGCAGGAGGGCGTGGGCCACTTGGGTCTGGCGCTGCTCGACCCGGGCGATACCATCTTGGTGCCCGATCCGTGCTACCCGGTCTTTGAGGCGGGTGCCAAGATTGCCGATGCCAAGCTCGAGTACTACCCGCTGGTCGCCGAGCACAACTACCTGCCCTACGTGGCGGGCATCGATCCTGAGGTCGCCGACCGCGCCAAGTACATGATCGTGTCGCTGCCCGCCAACCCGGTTGGCTCGGTGGGCACGCCTGAGGTCTACGAGGAGATCATCGCCTTCGCCCGCGAGCACGACCTGTTGATCGTCCACGACAACGCCTACTCGGACATCGTGTTCGATGGCGAGCCGGGTGGCAGCTTTCTGCAGTATCCCGGCGCGCTCGAGGTGGGTGTGGAGTTTTTCTCGCTCTCCAAGTCGTTCAACGTTACCGGCGCCCGCATCGGCTTCTTGGTCGGTCGCGAGGACGTGGTCTCGGCCTTCGCCAAGCTGCGCAGCCAGATCGACTTTGGCATGTTCTTCCCGATCCAGAAGGCCGCTATCGCCTGCCTCAACGGTCCGCGCGATGAGGTCGAGGCGCAGCGCCTGAAGTATCAGGAGCGCCGCGATGCCCTGTGCGACGGTCTTGAGGGCTTGGGCTGGGAGCGCCCCAACGCGCATGGCTCCATGTTCGTGTGGGCCAAGCTTCCCGGTGGCCGCACCGACTCGATGGCGTTTTGCGAGGAGCTCATGGAGAAGGCCGGTGTCGTTGTGACGCCGGGTGCGAGCTTTGGTCCTTCGGGCGAGGGGCACGTGCGTATGGCGCTGGTGCTGCCGCCCGATCAGATCGCTTTGGCTGTTGAGGCTATTCGCGAAGCGGGCCTGTATTAGGGATTCGTTTTCGTGAGTCAATAGCTCGAAACCGATTTCGTGCAGTTATTATACGAATTCTGCAAACAATTTCGGTAAACGGTCGATATTTGGCTGCAATAGGAGCATAATCAAAGTCCCGATTGGATGTATTGGGATCACGGCAAGCCGCTCGGGTCGCCCTGGGCGGTTTGTTTGTGGAGAGAGATGGGAGTTTGTAATGGTTAACGAGAAGAAGGTCGCTATTGTCGGCTGCGGTTTCGTCGGTTCGTCTTCGGCGTTCGCACTGATGCAGAGCGGTCTGTTCTCCGAGATGGTCCTCATCGACGTGGACAAGAACCGCGCCGAGGGCGAGGCCCTGGATATTGCGCACGGCATGACGTTTGCCGAGCCGATGAAGATCTACGCCGGCGATTACTCTGATGTCGCCGACGCCGCTATGATCGTCGTTACCGCTGGCGCTGCCCAGAAGCCCGGCGAGACCCGCCTAGACCTGGTCAACAAGAACGTCAACATCTTTAAGTCCATCATCCCCGAGATTAAGAAGTCCGGCTTTGACGGCATCCTGCTGATCGTCTCCAACCCGGTCGACGTTCTGACCTATGCCGCTATCAAGATGTCCGGCCTGCCCGAGGGCCACGTCATCGGTTCCGGCACCGTGCTCGACACCGGTCGTCTGCAGCAGATGCTCGGCGCCCACGTCGAGGTCGACCCGCGCGACGTTCAGGCTTACGTCATGGGCGAGCACGGCGACTCCGAGTTCGTCGCCTGGTCCAGCGCCCAGGTTGCCGGTGTGCCGCTGAGCACCTTCTGCGAACTTCACGGCCATCTGGAGCACGAGGCTGCCGAGAAGCGTATCGCCGAGGACGTCAAGAACTCCGCCTACACCATCATCGAGAAGAAGCACGCCACCTACTACGGCGTTGCCATGGCCGTTAAGCGTATCTGCACTGCTGTCATGCGTGACGAGCAGACCGTTCTGCCCGTTTCCTCGCTCATGGTGGGCGAGTACGGCCTGTCCGATCTGGCCATCTCCATGCCGACCGTCGTCGGTCGCGACGGCGTTGTCTGCCGCGTCCCCGTGCCGCTGAACGAGTCCGAGCAGGGCGAGCTTACCGCTTCTGCAAAGGCCCTCAAGGACATCATCGACAGCGTCGACTTCTCCTGCTAAATCCAGCTCGTTTGCCAGCAAGCTACAATGAAGGCGTCCAGGCCCTACGGCCCGGGCGCCTTTTTTGGTGCATTGGGGTCAGGTTTGTTTGCACCAAAAAGGGCGCGATTGGTGCAAACAAACCTGACCCCAATGCACCATTGTTGATGGGAGAGGCATGTCGGATTCGCCTAACTTTTTGACGTATGCCCAGACGGCGTTCGATTCGTTTGAGGAGCGGTCGTTCTGCGCGGTGGACAGCTTGGTGTTTGCGTGGTTGTCGTATTTGCATCTTCCGGACGATATGCCGGAGCTTGTCGGCTGGCAGGGGCTGGACGTGCGTGAACTGCTGCGTGCCGAGTGCTACCAGGACATGATTGGTGACCTGTGGGACCCGGAGGAGAGTCGCGCCTTGCTGGAGGCTGTTGCGGCAAGTCCTCGCTACCGCGGCGTGCGCGTTTGCGGTTATCGTGCCGTGAACGATGCGTCGATGACGGAGCAGTTTGCAGCCATGACGTTCAGATTTCCGGCAGGATTTAGCTACCTTTCCTTCCGTGGGACCGACAGCACGATCGTGGGCTGGAAAGAGGACTTTAACATGGCGTTCCGGTGTCCCGTGCCCTCCCAGGAATCTGCGGCGCGCTACGTGGACGAGGCGGCGGCCGCGATTGATGGACCGCTCTTGTGCGGAGGCCATTCCAAAGGCGGCAACTTGGCGGTGTATGGCGCGGCGATGTGCTCTGACGCCGCTGGTGACCGAATCGAGAGGGCCTTCTCGCATGATGGCCCCGGCTTTGTCGAGGAGTTCCTGAGTGGCGATGCCTTTGCGGGCCTGTCCGGTCGCATCGATAAAACCCTGCCGCAGTCGTCGATTTTCGGCATGATGTTCGAGACGCAGGAGGATTACGCCATTGTCGAGAGCACCGAATTCAGTCTGCTGCAGCACAATCCCTTTAGCTGGGTCATTGACGGCTGCGACTTTGTGTATTGCGAGCGTCTGTCTGCCGGCGCGCGATACGTCGATAGCTCTATTCGTGAGATGTTGCTTGCGGTGGAGCCTGCCGAACGCGAGCGCTTTGTGGACGCGCTGTTTTCCGTGTTTGAGGCTACGGGCGCCGAACGGTTTGCAGATATCGCAGGGAATCTGCACGAGAGCCTGCCGGTGATGCTTCAGGCTGCCCAAGGCTTCGACAAGGATACGCGCCGCTTTATTTCGCAGACGATCGTAGCAATTCTAAAATGTGCGCTGCTGCCCAAGCGCGCCGAGCTCAATGTTCCCATCGCTGGCAAGAGCCTAGCGGAGCAGCTCGAGGCATGGCAGTCCGAGCTTCTGCACTAGCCACTGGCGCAAAGCGACCTGTCCCCGATGCACCAATCTTCGATGCGCTTGGAGAGGGCTCGACCGCTATACTGATTCGTGCTCAATTCGATCTAGAACGGAATGCCGTATATGAAAATCAATCACGCGATCTTGCATATCCTGGACTTTGACTCGGCCGTCAACGTCATGAGCCAACGCGAGCTCGATATCGAGAGCCGTACCGTGCGCAATTTTGTGACTACGCACCTGCGCCGTGCCCGCACTTCGGCCGATAACAAGCGCGCCACGTTTGCCGAGAACTCCGCATTCGGCGGCGAGCTCAAGGGTTATTTCTTTGGCGAGCGCGAGTTCGTAGACCTGTCGCAGCAGATTGCGGAGTTCATTTCCTCCGAGCTTACCAAGGCCGAAAAGGCCGAGTCCACCGACGTGCTTGTGGCGGACTTTGACGATGACGAGGACGCCCGCTGGTTTGCCGTGATGCTGCTTGGCTCCAAACAGGCCTTTATGCACGAGGTGGGCCGCGAGGAGGGCGAGGTGCGCAACGACATCGCGCGCCATTACGCTATCCTGCCGAACCCTTCCCAAAAGGTGCCGAGCTACGCCATCGTGCGTGCGAGCACCATGGAGATCGGCTACGTGGACAAGAAGCGCAAAATCGCCGGCGAGGACCGCATGCTTATTCCCGACGGGCTGCTGCAGTGCGATACGGGCGTGTCGGGCAAGGAGATTATCGACACCGTGACGCGTGTGGTCGAGGAGGTTGCCGAGGAGCACGGCGCCAACACGGCCGTGGCGCTCGCCAAGGTCAAGGCCGCTGTTGCCGAGAAGGTCGAAGACGACGAGGAACTGCCGCCTTGGGATATCGTCGACGAGGTCTTTGAGGACGAGCCGGTCATCAAAGAGAGCGTGCGTGCGGCGCTGACCGAGGAGAAGGTGCCCGAGCGCGTGCCCGTGGAGCGCAAACAGGTCGAGCGCGCGGCCGTGCGCAATCATAAGATTCGTACCGACACGGGCATCGAAATCAGCTTCCCGGCCGAGATGGGCTCGAACTCCGAGTACATCGAGTTCGTCAACGAGCCCAACGGCCTCATCTCCATCGAGCTCAAGAACATCGGAAGCATCGAGAACCGATAAGCCGCGCTTGGACGCTGCAGAATAAAGAAAGGCCGAAGCCCCGATGGAGCTTCGGTCTTCTTGCTTAGAGCCGAATTACGCCGCTGGTTGAGCATGCGTCAGCGAAAACGCCCCAGAGCGAGCAAGGTGACGTGAAAGAGGAGGGCATTGACCTTCTGGTCATGCCCGACGATTGAACGTCAGATTGCCGCTCTGGGGCGTTTGCAGTGTCGAGCCTTTACGGCGTTTGGTAAAACGCCGTAACCATTAGAGTTGACGTAAACCTTCCTCGAGACCGGTCTTGCTGTCGGTCTGGGCGTCGCGCATCTTGATGACGCGGGCGGGAACGCCGGCCACGACGGCGCCGGCGGGGACGTCCTCGACGCATACGGCACCGGCGGCTACGACGGCGCCCTTGCCCACGCGCACGCCCTCCAGGACCACGGCGTTTGCGCCAATCATGACATCGTCCTCGATGATGACGGGCGTGGCGCTCGCGGGTTCAACGACGCCCGCCAGTACGGTGCCGGCGCCGATGTGGCAGTTCTTGCCCACGGTGGCGCGGCCGCCCAGCACGGCACCCATATCGATCATGGAACCCTCGCCGATGACGGAGCCGATGTTGATGATGGCGCCCATCATGATGACGGCGCGGTCGCCGATCTCGACGCGGTCGCGGATAATCGCGCCAGGCTCGATGCGGGCGTTGATGCCCTTAAGGTCGAGCATGGGGACGGCGGAATTGCGGCAATCGTTCTCGACGTCGTAGTAGTCGATGGAATCGGCATTGGCGTCGAGGATGGCCTTGAGCTCGTCCCAGTCGCCAAAGACGGTCTTGCCGCGGCGGCCGCCATAGACGTGTGCGTCGCCCCAGGCAACCTTCATGCCGGGCTTCTCGCGCACATACAGCTTGACGGGCGTCTTCTTGGGCGCGGTGGCGATGTAGTTGATAATCTCCTGTGCATCCATCTCGGCTGCGTTGCTCATATGCTGTTTCTCCTTTGTTTGGATGATTGACTGATTAGGCGAACATGACCTGGTCGAAGGTGTAGAAGCCCGGCTCGCGGGCGACGAGCTTTTGCGCGGCTGCCAGCGCGCCGTTGACAAAGATCTGACGGCTCGCGGCGCGATGGCTGAGCGTGACTTCCTCGTCCTGGCCAAAGAAACCAACCTCGTGTACGCCGGCGACGGTGCCGCCGCGCAGCGAGTGCATGCCGATCTCCTTGGGGTCGCGCGCGCCGCACATGCCCTCGCGACCGTAGACGGGGTGATAACCAGCCTCGGGCTCGGCCTCGACCACGGCGTCGAGCAGCAGCTTGGCGGTGCCGCTGGGGGCGTCGACCTTTTGGTTGTGGTGTGTCTCGACGATCTCGCAGTCAAAGCCGGGCAGCTCGCGTGTGGCCTGGGCCACCAGGTGACGCAGGGCGGCGATGCCGATGGAGTAGTTGCCCGAGTGCATGACGCGGGCGTTTTGGCCCAGCTCGCGCAGGCGGTCCATCTGCTCGGGCGTATATCCCGTGGTGCCCGAGACCAGTGCAGCGCCCGTGCGCTCGACATAGGCGACAACGGCGTCAAAGGTCACGACGTTCGAGAAGTCGATGATCACATCGGCCGCCGGGGCGCTCTCGAGCTCGGTCAGATCAAAGCCGATCTGGGCGACGATATCAAAGACGGGCTGACCGGCGGCATCGACAATGCCCTCGGCGGTGGTGCGGATGAGCGAGCCCATGCGGCCCGTTCCCATAATGACAGTCTTAATCAAGCAGACCAGCTCCCTTCAGAGCATCGGTAAGTGCGGCGCGTGTATCGTCTGCCATGGGGCACAGCGGCATGCGATAGTTGGCCTCGATCATGCCCATCTGGGCGAGCGCTTCCTTGACGGGGATGGGGTTGACCTCGCTAAAGAGGGCGTTGATGAGCGGCTGACCGGCAATCTGGATCTCGCGGGCGCGCTCCACGTCACCGTCCAGGTAGGCACGGCACATGTCGTGCACGAGTTGCGGCTGCACGTCGGCCCACACGCTGATGGTGCCCGAGGCGCCCAGGCTCATGAGCGGCACGGTAAGCGCGTCCTCGCCTGAGTACATGCGGAAGTCGTCGGACAGCAGGTGGGCGATCTTGGCCGCGTAGGCGACGTTGCCCGAGGCTTCCTTAATACCCATGATGTTGGGGTGCGCGGCCAGGCGCTCGACATTGCGCTCGCTGATGCCGCAACCGCAACGACCGGGAATGTTGTACAGGATGCAGGGAATGTCCACTGCGTCGGCCACGGTCTTAAAGTGCTGGTAGATGCCCTCTTCGTTGGACTTGTTGTAGTAAGGGGTGATAAGCAGCAGGCCGTCGGCGCCCAGGCCCTGGTAGGTGAGCGACTTGGTGAGCATCGTCTGCGTGGAGTTGGAGCCCGAGCCGGCGATGACGGGGATACGGCCCGCGACCTGCTTGACCACGGCGGCGACAACGGAGTTGTCCTCGTCATCGGTCATCGTGGCGCTTTCGCCGGTGGTGCCCAAGGTGAGGATGGCGTCGGTGCCATTCTGCAGATGGAAATCAATAAGGCGCTCGAGCGCGTCAAAGTCGACGCTGCCGTCCTTTTTAAACGGCGTGACGAGGGCGACGATCGAGCCCTCGAGATTGCGGACATCCATATTCTTCTCCTTCGCTTCTGCGATCTGGATGCGTTTGTTCCATTGGGCGGCGACGGCCAGGCGCTCGTCCTGAGCACGACGGCGGGCGCTTTCGGCGCGCGATTTGGCCAGCAACTCGCGTCCGCACGGAAGGACGTCGAGCGTGGCAAAGTAGTCGCCCGGGCGCTCGGCACGACGGATAAGATCCGCCGAGCCGTCGGGACGCAGCAATACCTCGGCAGAGCGCAGGCGCCCGTTGTAGTTGTAGCCCATGGAGTAGCCATGTGCGCCCGTATCGTGAATCACGAGCAGGTCGCCCATATCGATCTGCGGCAGCTCGCGGTCGATGGCGAACTTGTCGTTGTTCTCACACAGGTTGCCCGTGATGTCGTACGTGTTCGTGACAGGGGCTGCAGTTTTGTCGGGGCCGCCCGGCTGGCCCATCACCGTAACGTGGTGGTAAGCGCCATACATGGCGGGACGAATGAGATCGACGGCGCTTGCGTCGACGCCGATATAGTCCTTGTAGATCTGCTTTTCGTGGATGGCCTTGGTGACCAGGCATCCGTAGGGGCCCATCATAAAGCGGCCCATCTCGGTGCAGATTGCCACATCGCCCATGCCGGCGGGAACCAGAATCTCATCGTAGGCCGCGTGTACGCCCTCGCCGATGGCGTGGATGTCATTGGCCTGCTGCTCGGGCAGGTAGGGGATACCCACACCGCCGGACAGGTTGATAAAGGCGACGTGTGCGCCGGTCTCGCGCTCCAAGCGCACGGCAAGCTCAAAGAGGATGCGTGCGAGCTTGGGGTAGTAGTCGTTGGTGACGGTGTTGCTGGCAAGGAAGGCATGGATGCCAAAATGCTCGGCACCTTTGGCCTTGAGCGTGCGGAAGGCATCAAAGAGTTGATCGGTGGTCATGCCGTACTTGGAATCGCCCGGGTTGTCCATAATGCCGTTGGAAAGCTGGAACAGGCCGCCCGGGTTAAAACGACAGCTCACCGTCTTGGGGATGGGTCCCGCGACGCGCTCGTAAAACTCAACGTGGCTGATGTCGTCGAAATTGACGATGGCGCCCAGCTTATCGGCAAGCTCAAAGTCCGCCGCCGGCGTGTCGTTGGACGAGAACATGATGTCGTGGCCGGTGATGCCCAGCGAGCGGGCGATCATGAGCTCGGTGTAGCTCGAACAATCGCAACCACAACCGTATTCGTTGAGAATGGAGATAAGTGCCGGGTTGGGATTAGCCTTGACGGCAAAGTACTCCTTAAACCCCGGATTCCACGCAAAGGCGTCGCGCACCTCTTGCATGTTGCGGCGGATGCCCGCCTCGTCGTATAGATGAAACGGCGTGGGGAACTGCTCGACGATATGCTCGAGCGTCTCCTTGTCCACAAACGGCTGCTTGGCCGCGTATGCCTCGTTGGGGGTCAGTGCCATGTCCCGTAAACCTCGCTATCCAGACGGCGCCATCGGCGCACCAAATCCACGCAGCGTGGACCCAATGTCCGGATAGCGCTCCCGCATTGCTGCAGACAGTCCTGTGGGTGTTTCCCACAGGCCCACCAGGCTGTTCGTGCCCGAAAAACCCAGTTCGGCGGGTTTCGCCTCCCCACGGGGTCAAAGTCTGCCGACTCGCCCGCGGCTCTTCGTGCCCGCGCCTCTATCAAGTGTAAAGACCCTACCACGTTGCACTTTACCAAACAAGAGTATTCGTATATAACGTTTAAAAAATGCAGGGATATGCTGGAAATAAGGGTGCGGCAATCTTGCGGCACAATAGATAGCAACCGACGTGCACCCATGAAAGGAACCTTTATGATCGAGCTCCAAGAACTCCGTCGTTATCGTCGCGACCTGCATCGCATTCCGGAGCTCGACTTCGATCTTGAGCAAACTATCGCCTATATCGAGGGCGTGCTCGCTCCGCTTGCCTGCGAGGTGACCTATCCCTGCCCGAGCTGCGTCTGCGCCTTCTTCGATGCCGGTGTGGGCGCTACGAATGCCACGGCGATTCGCGCCGATATGGACGCCCTGCCCATCGCGGAGGCAACGGGAGCGGCCTTTGCCTCGTCTCACCCCGGCAAGATGCACGCTTGCGGGCACGATGGGCACATGGCTATGGCACTTGCCGCCGCGACGTATGTCGACCGTACGATTCGTGAGCAGCCGGGCGTCATCAAACGTAACGTGCTCTTTGTGTTTCAGCCGGCCGAGGAGACGACCGGTGGCGCTAAGACGGTATGCGAGAGCGGCGTGTTCGAGCGCTACGGGGCCGATCGCATCTTTGGCTTCCACGTGTGGCCCGATCTGCCTGCCGGTACGCTGGCGAGCTGCTCCGGTCCGCTGCTGGCGCGCTCGAGCGAGACACATGTGCACATTCACGGGACGAGTATTCATATCGCCAAGACCTATGGTGTGCCGGTCGAGGAGTCGCACGATGCAGCGCTGGCGGCTGCTAAGTTATTGGTTGCCGAGCGCGAACTGATGGACGAGCTGGGTGCCGATGAGCCCTGCATCGGTAAATTTGGCCTGCTGCAGGCCGGTACTGTCTGCAACGCCGTGGCGGGGGAGGCCCATGTGGCCGGTAGCCTGCGTGTGTTTACGGATGATATGTTCGACCGTGCGCGAGAGGGCGTGCGCCGCGTGCTCGATGAGGCGTGCGCCGCGACGGGCTGCACGTACGATATCGACTTTGCCGAGGGCTATCCGCCGGTCGATAACGACCCTGAGCTGTTTGCCTGCATTGCGCCTGCTCTGCCCGAGCTGCAGCTGGTGGATGAACCGCTGCTCATTGCCGAGGACTTTGCCTTCTATCAGCGCCATCTGCCGGGTGTGTTCTTCTTGCTGGGCACGGGCGTGCCGGAGGGTCAAGACAATCCGAGTGACGCCGAGGGCTGTCCCGCCTATGCCACCAGCGCCCTGCATACCGATACCATGCTCTTTGACGAGAAAATCCTGCTCAAAGGCCTCGATGTCTACAAACGATTGCTTTTGCTTGACTAAGGCGTGAAGGACTATTTGTTCTAGAAAACACGAACAAGCGTACGATATAATAGAGATGTAAGTCTGTAGAAACGTTTGACGTTACTAACGTAAGGCGATACTATGATTGCATCGTATAAAGATGAGGATACCGAACGCTTTGCCATGGGTGTGCGGGTCAGGAGGTTTGTGCCCTTTGAGCGTGTTGCGTTGAGGAAGATTCGCCAACTGCAGGTTTGTGCTTCGCTTGATGATCTTCGCGTTCCACCGGGCAACCGCCTGGAAGCTTTGAAGGGCGATCGTGCCGGTCAATATAGCATCCGTGTTAACGAGCGCTATCGGGTCTGTTTTGAGAGGAGACAGGAGATGGCTTGGAATGTCGAAATCGTCGATTATCACAAGTGATGAGACTTCGGCCGATTTGTTGTCGCCGGTGACTCCTGGTGAGCTTCTCAAAGAGGAGTTTCTTGTTCCCATGGGCATTTCTCAATATCGCCTTGCGAAAGAGACCGGGATTCCGGCTCAGCGTATCGGGCAGATTGTCTTGGGAAAACGTCGCGTGACGGCCGACACCGACCTCCGTCTTTGCCGTTATTTTGGCCTGACGGATGGTTATTGGCTGCGCGCTCAGGTGGCGTTTGACCTTGAGGCCGAGAAAAGGCGGATTAAACCTGAGCTCGACAAGATTGTTCCTGTCCAGCAGGCCATCGCATTGTAGAGCCCCAAGACGCTGAGAATGGAGTGGCGATGAGGCGACGTCGGCAATCTGCCGTATATAGTCCGGGTGGTTGCGGGTGTGGTTTGCTACTACTCCCGGTTATTGCTGTGAGCATAGGCGTGATGTTTGCGCTTGCTGGGCTGGCTGCGGTGGCACTCGTGCTACTTATCGCTGCCATTGGCGTTACGATCTGGCTCTATCGTTGTCGCGAACAACGCCGCGCCGACGGCAAAACCAATGTGGGATGGGTTGTCTTTTTGGTCATCGCCTATCTATTGAGCATTAGCTATCTGGCGTTCTTTGTTCTGCTAATGATTAGTGCCTTTACCGGAGAGCCCGTTGCGGTGGGGTAGTGTTTCCCGCGGGCTGCCGCGGAAGGCGCGCTTGCGCGACCGTTTATCGCAGCATTAGCTCCCAGCTAATGAATTCGAACTCAATCCTTCCTACGATGTGCTGTGTGCCGGCACGGTAGCCGGATCGTAGGAAGGATGCATCATGAAAAAGCTCGAGACCGAAATGCTGCTGAGCCGTCGCGCTGCGCTTGGCGCGTTCGCAACTGTCGCCCTGGGGACTGCTGGCCTCCTCGTGGGCTGTGGCAGCGATAAGGCGACTGTCACCGAGGACGCCGGCGATAGTGATAAGAAGGAAGAGCCCAAGAAGGAAGAGCAGACGACGACCGATCTGGCCGTCGGCACGACCGTGACTACCAACGCCGGTCTTTCCATTGTCGTAGACTCCGTTCAGACGGGTCTTACCAATTATGACGGCTCGACCATGACGGGCATCCACGTCACTTATACCAATAACGGCGATGAGGGCGCGGACTACAATGTCTACGACTGGAAGGGCGAGGACGCCAACGGCGCTCAGCAGAATCAGGGCTACTATAGCGAGGGTTCCGAAGAGCTGCAGTCGGGCACCCTTGCCGCCGGCGGTTCCGTTGCGGGTAACATCTACTTTGACGGCGACATCAAGAAGGCTCTGTATTTTGCCAACATGTTCGATAAGTCTGCCACTGCAAGCTGGGTGCTGGCCTAGCATGTCGCTGCCGGTGAATCGCGGGGGAGGTGAGGCCATATGCCCGATAAAAAGCTGACCGAAGAGCTGCTCAACGAGCTACTCGATGCGCCCAGTATCGATGGCTATATTAGGGAACATGACTTTGCCGCCCCGTCGCTTTCGGAGTATCTGAAGCAGCTTTTACAGGAAAAGGGCCTGGAGCGATCGCGCGTGGTGCGTATGGCCGACCTCAACGAAACGTTCGGCTATCAGATCTTTACCGGCGCACGCCATCCGAGTCGCAATAAAGTGCTGCAAATTGCCTTTGCGATGGCGCTGTCGATGAAGGAGACCAACCGCGCACTGACGGCCGCCGGAGCCAGCGTTCTCAACTGTAAGGACCGGCGCGACGCCATCATCATCTTTTGCATTGATCGCGGCTGCAGCCTGCAAAAGGTTAACGAGGAGCTATATCGCTTTGGTGAGGAGACGGTCAGCTAGCCGGTGGTGCCAAGCTTGGAACCGTTTAGGAAAGCCCTAAACGCGCAGGGCGCGGATGCCGTGAGGTGTCTGCGCCCTGCGCTATGATGGACGCTATGGATACTCAGAACCCCACATATTCCGACGACGAGCTGACTGCCGCGCTTGCCGAGCACCTGGCGTCGCTCGACCGCGATGACAGCTATCGCGTTGATCGCGTGCTTAAACGCTCGTCGGTCGAAACAACCGAGGTTGTGTATTTTGAGGGTACGGGCGGCGGGTCGCTTGGCCCCTTCGTCCGCAAACGCATCGATGCCTCGGCCCAGATCGGCGGGGCGTACGAGCGCCTGTTCGCCGCCCAGCGGGCGGGACGGCGTTTTGAACATCTGCCCCGGATCGTTGACTGTCGTCGCGCGGGCGACGAGCTCGATGTGGTGATGGAGTATGTTGAAGGCGAGACGCTCGAGGCCTTGGTGGGGCGCTTGGGCGCGACGCCCGATTATGCGTGTGAGCTCTTCGGCGCCCTTTGCGACGCGGTGGACGAGCTCCACGCCGGCTTTGCGGTGGCGGGGGAGCTGGTGGCGCCGGTCATCCATCGTGACCTCAAACCTTCGAACATTATCGTGTCGGGCGTGAGCTATACGCCCGAAGCCGGCATGACGTTTTCGTCGCTGGTGATTATCGATCTGGGAATTGCTCGCTTGTGGCGCGATGGGGCAGACGCCGATACCGTCAAGTTTGGTACGCGCCCCTATGCGCCGCCCGAGCAGTACGGGTTTGGACAGACGAGCGTGCGCAGCGACGTGTATGCGCTTGGTGCCCTGCTGTTCTTTTGCCTGTCCGGGACCGATCCCAAACCGGGCCGGGATATGCGTGAACAATGCGAGATGCGTGACATTCCTGTCCCGTTTGCAGACGTCATCTGCATGGCGATGGCACTTGACCCGGCCAAGCGTTTTGCAAGCGCGGGGGCCTTGGGTCATGCTGCGCATGCGGCATACGAGCTGTGCCGTCCTGCGCCTTTGACGGCTCGTACAATGCCGCCTGCGGCAGCGCCGGTCGCTACGCCCGCCTCGCCGTCACCGCAGCCTCCCGTTCAGGCACCTTTGAACAACTTGCCGCCAGCACCCGTCCGCCAAAGCCTACTCTCACGTATCCCGGAGCTTCTGGGGCGCATCTGGAACGTGCTTGTCTGCCTGTCGTTCCTCGTTTTTGTTGCCGGAAGTCACTTTGCCGTCTTTCACCCCACGGGTGCTAACCAAAGCTACCCGACGTGGTTTCTTGCGATCGAGTACTTCTTCTTTGTGGATGGCCTTATGGTGCTCATTCATTTTGCGATGCTTGATAAGCGCCGTCTTCGCCGGCGATTCCCGGCACTCGACTGCTACCGCGGCAAGAAGCTCGCGAAGCTCTGGCTCAAGGCACTGGGTGTTTTGCTCTTAATCATTAGCGTCATTGTCGCAGTCGTCAACGTAACGGGCGTTGTCGACACCTCTGCGGCCTAAAAGAAAAGGGCCCCGTTTGGGGCCCTTAAAAGTTGCACCTAGATGCGGTTCATCTGAGCGGCGACCTTGTTGTACCAGTCCTGCCACGTGGGCGGGCAGTACTTTTTGGCCGCTGCCGGGGTAAGGGTGGAGCCGTAGTTGGTGCCTAGGTAGGCAACATGAGCAGAGATGCCCTCGCTCCAGCTGCCGAAGCTACGCCAACCGCCGCCACGGGCACTCCAGCCCCAGGCGTTGTAGGAATTGGCGCAATAAGTGCCCTTGGTGCTCTCGATGCAGGCGATGGCGGGGGACCAACGGGGGTCGACGCCGGTATTCCAAGCGGCGACGGCAAAGTTGTAGCCCTGGCCTGCCATGGGGGAGCCGGCAAGATAATTGTCGATGCGGCTCGTCCACTCGTTGATGAACGTATCGTAATCGGAGTTACCGGTATTAGCGTTGTTCACCGTGGTATCGATGGTGGTGTTGGTGTTGGTGGCCTGGCTGCTGGAATTGCTGCCGCTTACGCCCTCGCCCGAGAGCTTCTCGGCGGCAGCGGCCTTGTCGGCCTCAAGCTTGGCAAGCTCGGCGGCATTTTCCTGCTCGGCTTTTGCCTGCGCCTCGCTGCGGAGCTGCTGGGCCTGTGCCAGCGCATCTTCGGCGTTTTTCTGCTCTGCCTCAAGCTGGGACTTGGCCTGCTGGAGTTCGGCCTTGTTCTGCTCGAGTTCGGTTTGCATGTTGTTGAGCTCTTCGATCTCGTCGACGCTCGAGCTCGTGATCTGGTTGGTGTATTTGCAGGTGGTGATGAACTCACCCAGGCTCTGCGCGTTGACCAGGAAGCTCACGATGGGATTGGTGCCCTTCTGGTACTTGTACAGATCGCGCATGGCGGAGCTTGCCTTGGCCTGCTGCTCGGGAAGCTTAGCCTCGATTTCCTCGATGCTCGCCTCATTGGAGTCGATTTGCTTTTGCAGGTCGTCGAGTTTGGTGCGGGCATCGTTGTAGGCGCTCGTGGCGGCTTCAATTTTTTGCTGTGCGGCGGAAAGCTGATCCTGCGTTGCCTGCGAGGCGGCATACGCCGCAACGGGGGAGAGCATCGGCGTGGCAGTCAGTGCGACAGCGAGTGCGGCGCTCGTGATGATACGAGCCGGCTTCGACGCGATGAGCGCTTCGACGCGATGATTCGAATGCTGCATCCAATCCCTCTGCAATCAATCGTAGGTTATGGTTCGAACGGTATTCTACTACTGCTTTCGACCTCAACTTGAACCTTAAAGGTTCCAAAGGGTCAAGTTGAACTTGAGGCTTTGGCTTTGACCTGCAGTTATAGTGAATTGTTGAGAAACCATAGAGTTCAACTTTAACGTTACGGAACTCTGTCTGACCGCAGATTCACGCCTTAAGGGCTACTCCAACATGGGGTTTTGCACCTATAGGGTTCCCTCGCGGCGAGCCTGCTCAACTTCTTCGAGCGCCTCGGCTGGGGTGAAGGAACACGTGCCGTCGCCAAGCTTGACTGTTTGGATATCGTCTCCGACATGCACCTCTCCGCCTCGAAGCACCACACCGAAAATGCCCTCGTGGGGAAAGATGCAATCACCGGCGAGATAGTAGATAGCACAGCGGGTGTGGCAGACCTTGCCGATCTGGCTGATCTCGACCAGAACGTCGTTGCCGATCTTGAGCTGTGTGCCCAAGGGGAGCGAAAGCAAGTTGATACCTTGTGTGGTGAAATTCTCCCCAAAGTCGCCTTCGTGCACATCGAGCCCGCGATGCCGTGCCGTCTGGATTGATTCTGCGGCCAAAAACGAGACTTGGCGGTGCCAGTGCCCGGCGTGCGCATCGGAAGCGAGGCCAAACTGTTCAATGACGGTATCGTGCCCATCGGAGACGGGCGACTTGCGTGTGCCTTTGTGCGCCGACGTGTTAATCGAGACGATGCGGGCGGGTCCTTCGTAGGCGTTGCTGGCGGTGCGTAGGGGAGCGGTCGTCCGAGAGCGTTCCGCTAGCTCCCGTTTTGCAGCGTCAAGGATGGGGTTGTCGGCCAGATGGTCTTGGGGCACGTGCGCGCCTTTCGCTTATGAGATTGACAATATGTTGAATCCTACAACAACGGTAGGTTCATTGCCCGTTGTCGTACAGCGGTGAGTGCCGTCTTTGCGCCGAGTCTGCTCCTCCGATTGCCATAGATACGGTGGAGCTTTGGGTACTGGCGGTTTGGCACGCTAGAATGAATCGGTTGCACTAAGACCGCCCGTTGCGCGGGCAGTTCATGATAGGAAGTTTCCATGGCATTGCAATTTACAGAGCGCGAGTTCATTCCCGTGCTGCTCGGCGGCGACATCAACGCCTATTCGGTGGCGCGCGCTTTCTACGAGGAGTATCAGGTCAAGAGTCTGGTCTTTGGCAAGTACCAGACGGGCCCTGCGTATCGAAGCCAGATTATCGACTACACGCCCAACGTCGACATCGATACCATGCCCGTGATGCTCAAAATCGTCAATGGCATTGCTCAGGCGCATGCCGATAAGACGATTGTCCTGATGGGCTGCGGCGATAACTATGTTGCCCTGGTGGCTCAGGCAAAGGATGCCGATGAGCTGGCGGATAACATCGTCGCGCCCTACGCGCCCTACAGCATGCTCGAGCAGTGCCAGAAGAAGGAGATCTTCTACGAGCTGTGCGAAAAGCATGGCGTGCCGTATCCGCATACGTTTACCTTTACTGCGCAGATGCTCAACGCGCAAGGCGAGGCGCCGGCCGAGGTGCTCGACCAGATTGACTTCCCGTTCCCGATGATTCTGAAGCCGTCCGACGGCATCATGTGGTGGCAGCATGAGTTTGAAGGCCAGAAGAAGGCTTATGAGATTGCCGATCGCGCCGAGCTGGAGCAGGTTATCCGCGATTCCTATGCGAGCGGCTACACCGATGATTTGATCCTGCAGGATCGCGTGCCCGGCAACGACGAGTATATGCGCGTGCTCACCAGCTATTCCGACCGCAACGGTAAGGTGCGCATGATGTGCTTGGGCCACGTGCTGCTCGAGGAGCATCAGCCCCACGGCGTCGGTAACCACGCCTGTATCATCACTGAGCCCAACGATGAGCTCATGGATGGCGTCCGCAAGCTGCTCGAGGACCTGCACTTTGTGGGCTATTCCAACTTTGACGTTAAGTACGATGAGCGCGATGGCTCGTTTAAGTTCTTCGACTTCAACACCCGCCAGGGCCGCAGCAACTACTACGTAACCAACAGCGGCTTTAACGTTGCCAAGTATGTGGTGGATGAGTATGTGTTCAACCGCCCGTTTGAGCCGGAGTTTGTGACGGCGCAGGACGAGGCGCTGTGGATGGTCGTTCCCATGGGTGTCGTCGACAAGTACGTCAAGGATCCCGAGTTGCGCGCGAAGGTACATCGCCTGGCCAAGGAGGGTAAGGGCGCCGACCCCTCGTTTATGAAGGGCGACTTTGTCTTTAACCGCTGGCTGCGCATGTGGCACACCAAACTGCGCCACTTTAAGCTGTTCAAGACGTATTACAAGTAGATGAGTGCGGCGCCCGTCCGGTTTACATCGGGCGGGCGCGGGTATGATACGCGCAATTGCGCGGGCGTCACCAAGGAGGCGGCGATGGAAAAGCTGGGAGTTATCGGCGGCATGGGCGCCGAGGCCACGTCGTATTACTACGACCAGGTGGTGCGCCATACGGCGGCTACGTGCGACCAGGAGCATATCGACATGGCGGTTCTTTCCAAGTCGACCATGCCCGACCGCACGCTGGCCATCAAGACCGGCGAGCATGCCGAGCTGCTGGCGACTATGAAGGAGTGCGCCCAGGCGCTCGAGTCGCTGGGCTGCGCGCATATCGCCATTCCCTGCAACACGTCACACTACTTTTACGATCAGATTCAGTCGTTTACGAAGGTGCCGATTATCCACATGCCGCGCGAGTCGGTGCGCTATGCCCTAGCGGGCGCGGTGATGGGGGAGTGCGAGTTCGATCCTAACCTGAGCATGCCGGCCGAGCCGGTGCGCAAGATCGGCATCATGGGCACCGACGGAACTGTGGGCGCGGGCGTCTATGGGCGCGAATGTGAGGCGGCGGGCGTCGAGGTCGTCTATCCCAGCGAGAAGCGTCAGGTCGATGTGATGTCGCTTATCTACGACGATGTGAAGGCCGGACGCGAGCCCGATATGGATAAGTTCGACCGCGTGATGTGGGAGTTTGCCCGCAGCGGCTGCGATCGCGTCATTCTGGCCTGCACGGAGCTTTCGGTGCTGCAGAAATACCGCGAGATGCCCGAGATTACCCTCGACGCCATGGACGTCCTGGTGCGCGAGTCCATCATTCGCAGCGGCGCCCCCTACCGCCAATAGCCCTCAACCTGCCAAAAAGGGACAGGTTTATTTTGGTAGGTATTATCTGGGGAAACAGTAAAGGCCTCGGCTCGTTTGGCGCGAGCCGAGGCCTTTTGCATGTACCGGTTGCCGCTGGCGATTGCTAGAACAGGAATCCCAGGATGATGAGGGCGACGCTGATGGCGAGCACGGCGATATCCAGACCCTTGATGGGATAGCGCTTGTACGAGCTGGCGCGCGTGCGCAGGTAGAAGCCGCGCTGCTCGGCGGCAAGCGCGGTGGCGTCGGTCTTGCCCACGCTCGAGATAAGCAGCGGTACGCACAACGGCAGCATGAGCTTGAGCTTCTTGATGGGGTTCTTGGTGTCATACTCGACGCCGCGTGCGGTCTGCGCCTCCATGATGGCGTTCATCTCCTGGCCAAACACCGGCACAAAGCGCAGTGCCGTGGTAAAGGTAAAGGCATAGCGATACGGCACGTGCAGCACCTCGACGCAGGCGTTGGCAAGGTCGTTGAGCTTGGTCACCATGAGCATGAGGATGAGTGGCAATGCCACACCCAGCAGGCGCAGGCAGGCCTTTGATCCGGTGATGAGCCCCGTGTCGGTGATAAAGCCCCATATCACGTTGCCATCGCGCATAAAGGCCAGCTGGAGCAACAACATGATAAGTGCGAGCGGAATCAGCAGCTTGAGCAGCGAGAACAGGCGATCGACGACGCCGGCGTAGGCGCCCAACGCAAGGGTGAGTGCCAAAAAGCCCAGCAGCGCCACATAGGTGTCGGACAAGAAGATGCCTATGATGATGGAGGCAGCGAGGCCCAGCTTGACGACGGGGTTCAGGCGGTGCAGCAGTGTGTCGCCCGGCATGTAGTCGATGACGTTAACCACGACGGACCATCTCCTTGGTAATGCGAACGATATCGGTGACCTCGCTCACCTGCGCAAAAGCGGGAGAGACGGAGGATGCCAAACGGCGCGAGAGCTCAATGACCTGGGGCGGTTCCACGTAGGCACGCTGCATGAGCTCGATATTCGAGAACAGCTCGTGTGTGCGTCCGCGGTCGAGGATGCGGCCGTCGGCCATCACAACGATGCGCTCGGCAAAGTCGGAAACGACTTCCA
Source organism: uncultured Collinsella sp. (assembly GCA_934650095.1). Lineage (GTDB taxonomy): Bacteria > Actinomycetota > Coriobacteriia > Coriobacteriales > Coriobacteriaceae > Collinsella. Next base: position 19,587 of record CAKUFT010000013.1, on the reverse strand, counting down.
TATCGTGGCAGACCATAATCACGGCACAGCCGCGTTCGGCCATGGTGCGCACCGTTTCCATGACGGTCATGCACTCGCGGTAGTCAAGGCCGCTCGTGGGCTCGTCGAGCACTACAATCTTGGGCTCAACCACTACGACGGAGGCGAGCGCCACCATTTGTCGCTGGCCGCGCGAAAGCGAGAAGGGAGCCTCGTCGGCGGGCAGGCCAAAGCGGTCGATGACGAGCTGGGCACGGCGCAAGGCTTCGGCGCGGTCGATGCCGGCAAGCTCCAGGCCAAAAGCGACCTCGTCGAGCACGGTGTCCTTGCAGATCTGGCGGTCGGGGTTTTGGAAGAGCGTTGCGACCTCGCGGGCAATGCGACTCGTGGGAACCGCGGCGGTGTCAAGGCCCGTGACGCGCACGCTGCCCGAGGCGGGCTTAAGCAGGCCCGTGAGCAGCTTGGTGAGCGTGGTCTTGCCGGCGCCGTTTTGGCCGACAATGCCCACGAGCTCGCCGGGGTAGAGGGTCAGGTTGAGGTCGTGGACGGCGGCACCGCCGTTGGGATAGGCAAACTCAACATGGTCGAAGGTGAGCACGGGTTCGGCGTCCTTGGCATGAGGGCGCAACGACGGGGCGTGCGGGGAGCCCGCGGGAGCCTGGGCTTCGCTGGCCGCGTGCGCGGGGTCGACGATGCCCGAAATCAGGCGCTCGGCCTCGTCGACATCCAAGCAAGGGGTGCCGCTTGCCAGACCATCGGCCTCCAGGCTATTGAAGATGCGTGTGACGCGGGGGCAGTCGACGCCAATGGTGCGAAGCTCATCGGTGTGCGCGAAGACCTCGTGCGGCTCGCCCTGTAGCGCGATTTCGCCATGGTTGAGCACGAGCACGCGGTTGCAGTACTCCGAGAGCAGGGCGACCTTTTGCTCAACGACGACGATGGTGATGTCGAGTGCGCGGTTTGCCTCGCGCAGGGTCTCGAAGACCAGCGTGGAGCTGGCGGGGTCGAGTGCTGCGGTGGGCTCATCGAGCACCAGTACGCGGGGGCGCATGGCGAGGATGGCGGCGATGGCCGCCTTTTGCTTCTGCCCGCCCGAGAGGGTGGCGATTTCGCGGTCGCGCAGGTCGCTGATGCCGACCGTCTCGAGTGTCTCGCTTACACGCTGCTCGATCTGATCGTGGGGGACGCCAAAGTTCTCCAGGCCAAAGAGCATTTCGTCCTCGACGACCGAGGCGACCATCTGCGTGTCGATGTCCTGCAGCACGCTGCCGACGATCTGCGACACGTCGGTGAGCGAGACTTCGCAGGTGTCACGGCCGTCAACCATGACGGACCCAAAGAACGTGCCGGTGTAGTGGTGGGGCACGGCACCCGACAGGCAGGCAGCAAGCGTAGACTTGCCGGCGCCCGAGGGCCCGATAATGCCGATAAAGTCTCCCTTGTTCACATCGAGCGAGATGTGCTTAAGCGCCTGCTCGGTCTGCGCACCATAGGAGAACGAGACATCGTCGACGTTGATGATCGTTTTCATGGATACCTTTCATAGTCATTGGGGACGTTCTTACATGACGAGTCGTCTAAGAACGTCCCCAAAAGCTAGCTGTTTGGGACAGTCTTTGGTGATGGGGCCGCCAGCGCGCGGCCCCGTCCATCATATCAGGCTATTTGTTGAGCACCTTGCGCAGGGGGAAGAAGAGGGCCTGGACCACGACGGCGTTGAAGACGGCGGTGCCGAGCACGATGGGCGCCTTGGCGAGCGCGGTGGGCAGCGCGGCGCCCATGATGACGGTGCCCAGGACGGCGAAGAGGGCGCCCGAAACCAAGGTGGTAAGCAGACCGGCGATGAAGGGGTTGAGCTTGCCTCCGCCGATGTTGGACTTGACGAGCGCCGCCATCGTCAGCGCGCCGGCAAGCTCGGTGACAAAGTTGAGGCCGGGGATTGACGTGGTGATCTGGATGACGGCGGCCGACAGGATGCCAAAGATGGCTGCCTGGGCAAAGCTTGCCTGCGTGAGTGCGATGGCCAGGGCATAGGCGGCAATGATGAACTGCGGCTTAATACCCGTTGCGGCAAGAGCGTTGCCGACGGTCATGTTGAGGATAAAGCCGGCGGCAAGGAGGATGGCGAGCAGGACGAGCGAGGTGATGTCGAGGATGCCTTTGCCGGAAGCGGCGTTGGCAGAAATAGTACGAGCCTGAGTGTTGGTGGCCATGATGTTCTCCTTAAGGTGGGATTTGAGATAAGCGTGTCCTAGACCCCCACGAAAGGGGTTAAATCGAAAAGGGGATTAATTTTGAATAATGGAGCACGGAGACGGCTTTATGAGGGGGCCCAGGTTGGCGCGAAAGAGGAGTGAAGCGTACTTGGGTACGCGAGCGACGAATGAACGCCAAGATGGGGTGGCTCGTAAAGCCGAGCGGGTTAGTTGAGCTTCAGGGCCTTCTGGATGGGCAGGTAGAGGGCACCGACCAGGATGGCGTTAAAGACGGCGGTCATGGCGACGACGGGCAGCATGGCGGCAGCGAGCTCGCCCACCACGCCGAGCATAGCCATCTTAATGACCATGAAGATAACGCCCGAGACAAAGGTGGTCACGAAGGTGGCGACAATAGCGACAGCGGGCTTAACCTGGCCCTTCTTGCCGGCGGCGTTGACGATGGCGGCCATGAGCATGGCGGCGATGCCCTCGGCGGCAAAATCGATGAACGGCGAGGTGGTGGTGATCTGGATCACGGCGGCCGAGATAAGGCCGATGACGAGTGCCTGACCGATGTTGGGGCGCACGACCAGGATGGTGAGGCAGAAGGCCGAGATGATGAACTCGGGGCTGATCATGCCGCCCGAGATACCCGAGATGGCCTTGCCGACGGTGAAGTTGAGGATAAAGCCGGCGGCAAGCAGAATGGCGAGCAGGACGAGGGCGCGGACGTCAAGTTTGCCGCGGTCGGCGGCCTGGACGGTGCGGGGCTGGGTGGCGGTGGTGTTCTGAGACATGGTAAAGATCCTTTCGGAAGGGGAGTGTAAGAGAAAAGCGGAGGCGCGTGATGCGAATGCGATCGGGCTCGAGATAGAAAAAGGCCCCCGGTCGAAACCGGAGGCCTTCCAATCACCTAGAGCGCAAAAACAGGCGTGAGGGACTCACTGTCGACCGATCGTATTCGCATCACGCCACCACCAGCTGTTGAGAGACTTCATCGTGTTCTTCATGTTGGTGGCTCCTTTCGTGATGCCGTGGCGCGGTCGCACCTAGTTGCTGTTGCGCTGCACTATAGCACAGCAAAGTGTGTGCGGGGAAATCTTTTTTGAAAAGATTTCAGCGATGTTTCCCGCCGGTCAAAAGGACGGGCTGAGTGGGCGAGGCTGCCATTGCTGCCTTGCCCACTCGACAAGGACATGAGGGCCTTAGGCCTTCTTGCGACGATAGATCACGTAGGCGCAGACACCGATGATGACGACGGCGCCAACGGCCATGGCGGCCATGTTGTTGCCCTCGGACTTCTCCTCGGTGGCCTCTTCCTCTTCGGCCTCGGGCTCGGCCACGTCCTCATCGGAAAGGGCCTCGTCGGCGTAGGTGATGGACTTGACCAGGCAGTCGTTGTCGGCATCGTAGTCACTCGGGACGAACTCCTCGGAGAAGTCGCCCTCCTGGAGATAGTCGCGCATCTCCTCGAGCATGGCCTTGCACTTAACATAAGTGTTCTTGGTTGCAGCCTTGCCGGCCTTGTTGGCCAGGGCGGTGCGGGCCTCGGTGCCTTCTTCGGCCTGCATGGCCTCGTCGACGGTCAGGTTCTGCTCGATGAGCTCCTTCTGCAGAGCGTCGAGATAGGCGCGGACGCCGGTGGCGCAGTGGTCGCGGTTTTCATAGGCGAGCGTGTTGATGTCCATGAGGACGTAGTTGATGGAGTTCTTGGGCTCCTCGTTGTTCACGACGTCTTCCTCTTCGCAGTGATCGAAGGAGACATCTTGATCGCTGAAGTAGGGGCTGACCTCGGTGAGCAGTGCGGAGTAGAGGGGGATGGCGACGGAGAACTCGGCGTTGGAGAGCATCTCCCATTGAATGGTCGCGATCTCGGGGTCCATGCCCTGACGGATCTGGAAAGTGTGAATCTCGGTGTTGCGGTTAGAGCCGATGGCATAGGCGCCGTCGGTGTTGGCGTTGAGGCCGGCGACGTTCTCGCCGCGAGCGGCGAAGGAACGGATCATCTCAAAGGTGTTCCAGTCGGACTTGCCGGGCGTAAAGAACAGCGGCTGCAGCTCGTGGACCAGGGCGCCAGTCGTGGCACGAGCGTCTTCGCGCTCGTCCTTGACGATCTCGTAGTCGGTGCCCTCGGCAAGCGGAGCCATGAAGTAATCGCGGCCCTGGACATAGCGAGACCAAGAATGCATGGCCTTCTCGCTAATTTCCTCTCCGTAGGTCTGGGCAACGTCGAGCTTGCCATCCTCGAAGTACTTGGCGAAGCCCTTTTCCTCGGGCATGGTTTGAATGCCCTCGGAGTGGAGGCAGTTCTCGGTGTCGTCGAGGTCGATGTCGTAGTTAAGGTTGCCTATGTTGGGGTTGACCGAGGCGATGTCGTCGGTGAGCTTCATGGCGATCCACTGATGGCCAGAAAGCGCGGCGAACAGCCAGGTCTCGTTGTTGTCGGCGATGATGACCTGGTCGTTGGCGCAGGTCCCCTGCTCGTCGATCAGGCTTCCGATGAGTTCGACGCCCTCGCGTGCCGTGGCGCTCTCGCCCAGGATGACGCTGGCGTAGCTATACTCGCCGATACCGGTCTCCTCGGTGATGGGGTCGGCCTCCTCGGCCTTCTCGTTGTAGGAGGTACTCAGCGTGGCAGAGCAGGAAACGCCCTTCTCGTTGATGCCGGCCTCGGAATAAGCGTCATAGCGATCTTCCCACTGCGAGGGGTTGTCGCGAACGAAGGTGTAGCGGTAGGTTGCGCCCTTGGACTTGTAGTCGAAGCCGGACTCGAGCGAAGTGTACTCGGTGCCGTCCTTGTGCGCGGGCTCGATGCCAAAGTGCTTGAGGTAGCGCGTACCAAAGTCTTCTGCGCGGCCGTAGTACGTGTTGCCGTCTGCCGTGAGCTTGCTGCCCATGTAAATCTGGGTGCAGGCAAGCGCTGAAGTCGGCATGGCCATAATGGCCGCAGCTCCAAATGCAAGGCCGCAGCCAAGCTTTTTGAGCGTGTTGACAGGATGAGTAAACCTCATAATCCCTCCCAACGGTTGAAACCCCGCACAACCGTGCGAGATTCCAGCTAATAAATACACCTATTAGCCTATCGGAAGTTGAAGTAGTATTCATCAACTTTGATTAAATACTCGATAAGCGTTCTAAAATATGCGATGAACGGATAAGAATACTCATTTTGTGGCTTTAGTTAAATAAAGGCACCCTGCAATTACTCTACCTTGATAAAGCACATGGCCGGGTCGCAAAGAAAAAATCCCCCGCTGTTTGGCAAATGCATAAACAGCGGGGGAGACGATAATTGGATGAATATCATACCAATGTGGAATTATTTCTTCCGGCGGTGGATCACGTTGATCGCATAGCCGACGAGCATGGCCAGAACAATGACGATAAAGCCGAGCAGGGGATTGTCGTTCATGGGGTCCTCCTATTTACCGAGCGGTGAGAATTCGTCGACGATCAGGTCGAGACATTGCGGAAGCGCGCGGGCGCCAAAGACGCCGGAGTTGCTGGAGATAATCTCGCCATCGAACTGCATGCCCAGCGACGGTGTACAGGTAATCTTAGCTTCCTTGGTCTGGATGATCTTGAACTGCGGGCGACCGAGCACCTTGCCGGCGGGGTCGAGCGCAGCGGTGATCACGGTGGGCAGCAGCTGCACGGTGCGCACGGGCTCGATGACCGCGATGTCGACCATGCCGTCGTTCATGCGGCAGTCTGGGAACAGGTTGATGTCGTTTTGGATGACCGAGGTGTTGCCTGCCATGCAGCAGATACCGTCGAGCTCCTCGACAATGCCGTCATGCTCAATCGTAAAGTGCGCCACTGTGGGATTGGGCGTGGCAAGCGCCGACAGGAAGTAGGCGATCTCGCCGATGTCGTTTTTGGTGGGGGCGGCCTTCATCATGATCTCGGCGTCGAAGCCCGAGCCGGCGATGATGATAAAACCATGGCGCTTTTCGTTGCCGTCCTCGTCGAGCCAAAAGAGCTCACCCATGTCGACCTTGACCGTGCGGCCGGCGCGGCAGGCCTTGGCGAGTGCCGCCGCCTCGGGGGCATTGCCGATGTTGTTGAAGAACAGGCATGCCGTGCCAGAGGGGAAGACGAGTGTGGGGACGCCGCATCCGCGCATCTGGTCGAGCACGTTGGAGACGGTGCCGTCGCCACCCGAGACCACCACGCGATCGAACTCGCGCACGTCCGCCACGGCGTCTTCGGGCTCCATGCCATCGCCGATAAAGCGCATCACGACCTCGTCGCCGCCCTGCGCCAGGGCGTGCGTGAATGCGTAGATTTCATCTGAGCTGGGGCCCGATGCCGGGTTGTGGATGATAAGGCAGCGCATACTTACGTTCCCGTTCTGTGACTAACCGAGTATAGTTGTAAGGCAATGCCGATATCCTACCCGTGTTTTTCGGGCCTAACCTTATTCGATGGGTTGATATGTACATTTCCACACATCAGGCTCTACTCGACTTTTGCCAGCGCGCCCGCGAGTTCGACGCGATTGCCGTCGATACCGAGTTTTTGCGCGAGCGCACGTTCCATCCGCGTCTGTGCCTGGTTCAGATTGCCACTCCTGCCGAGAGCGTCGCGGTCGACCCCCTGGTGATCGACGACCTGTTGCCGCTCGCCGAGCTTATGGCCGATGAGAGCGTAACCAAAGTGTTCCACGCCTGCTCGCAGGATATGGAGGTCATGCTCCATACTGTGGGCGTGCTGCCGCGTCCTATTTTTGACACGCAGGTAGCCGCCGCCTTTTTGGGCGAGCGCCAGCAGATTTCCTACGGCGCGCTCGTGCAGTCGTTTTGCGGCGTATCGCTGTCCAAGACCGAGTCACTGACCGACTGGTCGCGCCGTCCGCTGACCGACAAGCAGATTGAGTACGCGATCGATGACGTCAAGTACCTGATCGTCGCCTATACCGAGATGATGAGCCGCTTGCGCGAACTGGGCCGTGTGGACTGGGTGCTCGACGAGCTGCGCCCGCTGGCTGACGAGTCGCACTATCGCGCCGATCGCCACGAGGCATTCCGTAAGGTCAAACGCATCAATTCGTGCAGCCGTCACCAGTTGGGCATCGCGCGCGAGCTCGCCGCCTGGCGCGAGGATCGCGCCGAGCGCCGTAACATCCCGCGCAAGTGGGTCATGTCCGATGACACGCTGCTTGCACTCGTTAAGCGCAATCCCGTGCGCGTTGAGGAGTTCCGTAGCATTCGCGGTACCGATCAGCTGGGGGAGCGCGACGTGGACGGTGCGCTCATGGCCATCAAGCGCGGCGCGAGCTGCCCGCACGATCGCCTGCCGCTCATGGTGCGCGGGCACCGTCAGATCTCGCCGGAGCTGGAGAGCGTGACGGACCTGATGTACGCGCTCATCCGCCTGGTTGCCGAACGCTCGGGAGTGGCGACCTCGGTCATTGCCTCGCGCGATGACCTGGCCGACTATATTGAGCATCCCGAGCAGAGCCCCCTGCGCGAAGGCTGGCGTTTTGAGCTCGTGGGCTCGCGCCTGGACGATTTGCTTTCGGGCAATATGGGACTCACCGTGAAGGACGGAAAGATTGAGCTGTTATAGGGAAGCCTAGTCTGCTGAGTGGGTAAAATGCCTCCAACGTGTAACTCGATTCGGAGGAATTCGCATGCCCTATTACTATGGATACGGCTTTGGTATCGACCCGCTGTACCTGCTGGTTGTTCTTGTCTGCACGGTGCTTGGCCTTGCCGCGCAGAGCTATATCAATTCGACGTACAAGACGTGGTCCAAGGTTCGCTCGGACGGCGACACGGGCGCCAGGGTCGCTCGCCGCATGCTCGACGCCAACGGCTGCAATGCCGTGGGTATCAAGGGTGTCGCCGGTGAGCTCACTGACCATTACAACCCGCAGGACAACAACCTGTATCTGTCGGATTCCAACCGTTCGGGCGGCTCGGTCGCAAGCGTTGCTGTCGCTTGTCACGAGGCAGGCCATGCCGCGCAGCGTCAAAGCGGCTATGCCATGATGAAGGTACGCACCGCTTTGGTCCCCGTCGTCAACTTTACCCAGAACACCTGGACGATCGTGCTGCTTATGGGCCTGTTCATGAACATCGCGGGGCTCACGACCCTCGCACTGATTTTCTTCTCGTTTAGCGTGCTGTTCCAGCTGGTTACGCTTCCGGTCGAGATAGATGCCAGCCGCCGCGCTGTGGCCTACATTGAGCAGTCGGGAATGAGCTCCAAGCAGGTCAACGGTGCCAAGAAGGTGCTGACGGCAGCCGCGCTTACCTATGTGGCAGCCGCGCTTACCTCGATCATTCAGCTGCTCTACCTTATGGCTCGTTACAACAGAAACTCCAACCGATAACAAATTGGCTCGATGGGCGCCGCGGGGATCTGTGTCCCCGCGGCGCTGTACTATGTGTTGGACTTGAATTTGCACAGGGCCGGAGTCCTGTCGCATGATGACGAAAGGAGGCTGCGTGGCAGGCTGGAATCTAACCGGCAATGCCGTTTCCGCCGAGTTCGACGGGGCGGACGAACAGGAGCGCAAAGAGCTCAGCGTGAGCCAGGCGGTGGAGATCGCCGCCGGCGCGCTCGATGCCATTCCGCAGCTGAGCGTTCTGGGCGAGGTCACGGGTTTCCGTGGCCCCAATGCCCGAAGCGGGCACTGCTACTTCCAGATCAAGGACGACTCGGCCGCCGTCGACTGCATCATCTGGAAGGGCGCCTATCTTAAGCGCACCTTCGATCTGCGCGACGGTATGCAGGTGAGCTTTAAAGGCAGCTTCAACCTTTATAAGCCCACGGGCCGCATGAGCTTCGTCGCCCGCTCGTTTTCGCTGGCGGGGGAGGGCCTGCTGCGTCAACAGGTGGCACAGCTGGCCGAGAAGCTTCGTCGCGAGGGCCTGATGGACGAGTCTCGCAAGCGCCGTATTCCGGTGTTCTGCTCGCGCGTGGCGGTCGTCACCTCACTTTCGGGCGCTGTGATCGACGACGTCAAGCGTACGCTGCGCCGTCGCAACCCGCTCGTCGAGCTTGTCTGTGTGGGTGCCAAGGTCCAAGGCGAGGGTGCGCCGGCCGAGCTTATTGAAGGCTTGCGCCGCGCCGCTGCCATTACGCCGGCGCCCGATTGCATTTTGCTCGTGCGTGGCGGCGGTTCCTTCGAGGATCTTATGACCTTTAACGACGAAGAGCTTGCTCGCGCGGTGGCGGCCTGTCCCGTGCCTGTGGTGACCGGTATTGGCCATGAGCCCGATACCTCGATCTGCGATATGGTGAGCGACCGTCGTGCCTCCACGCCCACGGCAGCGGCAGAATCCGTGGCACCGGCTATGACAGAGCTGGAGGATGTGCTCGAGGCGCGCCATCAGCGTCTGGGTGCCGCGATGGCATCGATGATTGGGTCGGCCCAGGTCGACCTGGAGATGCTCGATCAGCGCGGTCGCCGTGCCTGGGATACCTATACGGCTCGCTTGGGTGATGCGCTCGATGCTGCTGCGTGTCGCCCATGCCTCAACGATCCAACGTTTATGGTTGAGCGTCGCGAGTCGGAGCTTGCCCTGACGGCCGATCGCCTGTCGGGCGCCATTGCGCACTCGGTCGGTGCCTTCCGCTCCAACTTCGAGCGTCTGCCCGAGCGCTTGGTCGCAAGCACCTCGGGGCTCGATGGCAAGCGCCATGCGCTCACGCTCGCGAGTTCCCGTCTGGAGCATCAGGGACGCACGATGTTGAGCAAACCCGCGTCCGACTTGGGTCGCGCAGCGGCCTCGCTCGATGCCCTGTCACCGCTCAAGGTGCTTGCCCGCGGCTACTCCATCGCATACAGCGATGGCGGCGTGGCTACGAGCGCTAAGACTTTTAAGCCCGGTGACGCCATCCGCGTGCGTATGGCGGATGGTAACGTGGCAGCAACCGTCGATACGGTTGAGTAAACCGCGTTTTATGGTGATAGACCTTTAGGAAAGGAAACAGATATGGCAGAGAAGACCCCGGTCGAGCAGCTTACGTACAAGCAGGCCTCGCAGGAGCTGGAGCTCATTATCCGCAGCCTGGAGTCGGGCGACATGGAACTCGAGGAGTCGCTCGAGAGCTACACCCGCGGCGTCGAGCTCCTCAAGAGCCTGCGTACCCGCCTGGCCGATGCCGAGCAGAAGGTCTCGGTGCTCCTTAAGGATGTCGACGGCAACGACGTGCTCGCCGACGGCGAAGCCGCCAACACCGAGGATAACCTCTCGTTCTAACCATCCCGACCAAATATAATTACTCTGGTCTGTTAGAAAGGAACCAGCCATGTGTGATTGCATCTTCTGCAAAATTGCCAACCACGAGATTCCCTCGACTGTTGTCTATGAGGACGACCAGGCCATCGCGTTCGACGACCTCAATCCCCAGGCGCCCGTCCACACGCTCGTGATCCCCAAAAAGCACTACAGCGACATCGCCGACAACGTGCCTGCCGAGACCATGGGCGCCATGGCTCACGCCATCCAGGAGGTCGCCAAGGCCAAGGGCCTGGAGGACGGTTTCCGCGTCATCTCCAACAAGGGCGTCAACGCCGGCCAGACCGTCATGCACTTCCACATGCACGTCCTCGGCGGCAAAAACCTGGGCGAGAACCTCATCTGAGGGCGCCTGCGCCGCGCAATGAAGCGGAAGCTACGGCATCGATAACTTATATATCAACGCAATAAACCCGAGCGCGAGGGCGTTTGGGTTTATTATTGAAGCGTATGTAACCTGGCGGCGCCACACCGCCTGTTAGTAGGGAGACACATGAACGTTCTGGTCGTCAACGCAGGATCTTCGACCCTTAAGTATCAGGTCATCGATACCAAGTCCCACAAGGTGTCCGCAAAGGGCTCCTGCGAGCGCGTCTGCTTTACCGGCGGTACCTTCACTCATACCGCCAACGGCTCCAAGAAGGTGACCGAGAACATCGAGTTCCCCGACCACAAGGTCGCCATCGAGGTCGTCCTGAAGGACCTCGAGGCCAACGGCGTCAAGATCGAGGGCATCGGCCACCGCATCGTTCAGGGCGGTTGGTACTTTGGCGATTCCTCCCTCGTCGACGAGGACGTTCTCGCCAAGATCCGCGAGGTCGCCCCGCTCGCCCCGCTGCACAACAACCCCGAGGCCAACGTTATCGAGTTCTGCCTGGAGCAGTATCCCGACCTGCCCAACGTCACGGTCTACGACACCGCTTTCCACTTCAACATGCCCGAGGTCGCCAAGACCTACGCCCTGCCCAAGGACGTCTGCGACAAACTGCACATTCGTAAGTACGGCGCCCACGGCACCAGCTACCGCTACATCTCCAAGAAGGTTGCCGAGATGACCAACGGCGAGGCCCGCAAGGTTGTCGTGTGCCACATCGGCTCCGGCGCTTCCCTGTGCGCTATCGAGGACGGCAAGTGCATGGACACCACCATGGGCCTTACCCCGCTCGACGGCGTCATGATGGGCACCCGCTGCGGTTCCATCGACCCGGCTACCGTGTGCTACCTGCAGCGCGAGGGTGGCTACACCTTCGACGAGGTTGACGAGATGATGAACAAGAAGTCCGGCCTCATGGCTGTGACCGGCGGCAAGACCAACGACTGCCGCAACGTCGAGGAGCTCGCCGCTGCTGGCGATCCCGAGGCTCAGCTCGCCTTCGATATGTTTGTCTACAAGATTGCCGCCAAGGCCGCCGAGATGGCAACCTCCATGTGCGGCATGGACACGCTCGTCTTCACCGCCGGCATCGGCGAGCACGCTCCGGCTGTTCGCGCCGGCGTGGCCGACCGTCTGGCCTTTATGGGCGTCAAGATGGATCACGCCCGCAACGCCCTGCGTGGCGACGGCGCTTGGTGCCTGTCCGCCAAGGATTCCAAGGTCAAGATCTTCGTCATCCCCACGGACGAGGAGTTTATGATCGCTTCCGACGTCGAACGCATCGTCAACGGCAAGTAATTGATGCAAGGGGAGGGGACTGGATGGTCTTGTGCCGTTCAGCCCCCTTTTATGCGCTTTGGGCGAAGAGTTTAATAGATATTTATTGAATTCTGATAACTTCTTATTAAGGATACGGCCGCCTTATGGGTTTGCCGACCGTACTGTAATCACGAAGGAGTCTCATGAACGTACTTGTTGTCAACGCCGGCAGCTCGAGCCTTAAATATCAGCTTTTGGACACCGATACCCGCGAGGTTTTCGCCAAGGGCAACTGCGAGCGTATCGGCTCGGAGATGGGCATCTTTGGCCACTCCGAGAACGGTGGCGCCAAGCAGACCGAGGAGATTCCCTTCCCCGACCATCGCTCTGCCATTGCGCGCGTGCTCGAGGAGCTCGAGAAGACCGACTTTACGATCGACGGCATCGGCCACCGTATCGTTCAGGGCGGCTGGTACTTCGATGATTCCGCGGTCGTCGACGATGAGGTCATGGCCAAGATCCTTGAGGTGGCGCCGCTTGCCCCGCTGCACAACTACGGCGAGGCCGCAGCAATTGAGTATTGCCGCGAGAAGTATCCGGAGCTGCCCAACGTGGCTGTTTTCGATACGTCGTTCCACATGACCATGCCCGAGGTCGCCTACACCTATGCGCTGCCCAAGGACGTATGCGACAAGTACCACGTGCGCAAGTACGGCGCCCACGGCACGAGCCACCGTTACGAGTGGATGATGGCCAAGGAGATTTTGGGCACGCGCTGCCACCGTCTGCTTTCGTGTCATCTGGGCAACGGCGCTTCGCTCGCCGCTATCGAAGACGGTGTGTGCCGCGATACCACGATGGGCCTCACGCCGCTCGACGGCCTGATGATGGGCACCCGTTGCGGTTCCATCGACCCGGCCACCGTGTGCTACCTGCAGCGCGAGGGCGGCTACAGCTACCAGGAAGTCGACGACATGATGAACAAGCAGTCCGGTCTGCTTGCCATCTCGGGCATTTCCAACGACGCCCGCGACATCCGCACGCGCGCCTCCGAGGGCGACGAGCGCTGCCTGCTCGCCTTCGATATGTTCGCCTACAAGGCCATGCAGCAGGCAGGTTCCATGATTGCCTCCATGGCGGGCGTGGACACCATTACCTTTACCGCCGGCATCGGCGAGAACGATTGGTCGATCCGTAAGGCCTTCTGCGACTGCTTTGAGTGGCTGGGCGTGCGCATCGACAACAACAAGAACCGCGAGGCCGTGGGCAACGGCCCGCAGGTCATCAGCGCCGCCGGTTCCGCCGTCACGGTCATGGTCATCCCCACCGACGAGGAATACATGATCGCCCACGACGTCGAGCGCCTGACCGCGAATAACTAGTGCGTTCGCTTGCGATTGAACGAAAGGCCTCCTGAGCAGCAGCTCAGGAGGCCTTTTTGCTAGCAGGCGGAAATTCCAGTCCCAAAGTGATCATCATCAGTAACGCCTGCGCTCCCAGCAACGACACCCATCCATTCAGATTCTCAGCTCCAGCTCGTAGCCAAGCCGCCGTCCACCCCAGATCCCCTGAATGCCACGTGACGGTAGAAGGCCGTACGGGCTAACCCCTGAAAACATTCCGCACCAGAAACGCCCCCGTTCGTAGCTCCGAAGGAGCAGAACGGGGGCGTTTCATTGGTCGAGGACGTTTTCAGGGGTTACCCTGTGCGGTCTTCGGGCGAGTATGTACGCTACTCAGCCATCTGAGCCTGGACGGCGGTGATGGCCACGACACCCACGATGTCGTCGGCAGAGCAGCCGCGCGACAGGTCGTTGACCGGCTTGGCGATGCCCTGCAGGATGGGGCCGTAGGCATCGGCGCCGGCGAAGCGCTGGACCAGCTTGTAGCCGATGTTGCCGGCCTCGAGGTCGGGGAACACGAGCACGTTGGCCTTGCCGGCGACAGAGGAGCCGGGAGCCTTGAGCTGGGCGACGGTGGGGACGATAGCGGCGTCGAGCTGCAGGTCGCCATCGATGGCGAGCTCGGGAGCCTTCTCCTTGCAGAACTTCACGGCCTCCTGGACCTTCTTGGCGACCTCGCCACCGGCGGAGCCCATGGTGGAGTAGGAGAGCATGGCCACGTGCGGCTCAACATTGCCCATGAAGGTGGACCAGGAGTGGGCCGAGGCGATGGCGATCTCGGAGAGCTCGTCAGAGGACGGGTTGATGTTGAGGCCGCAGTCGGCGAAGATCAGCGTGCCGTCGGTGCCGAACTGCGGGGTGTCGGTGCACATCACGAAGAAGGCCGAGACCAGCTTGGTACCCGGGGCGGTCTTGAGGATCTGAAGCGCGGGGCGCAGGGTGTCGGCGGTGGAGTGGCAGGCGCCGGAGACCAGGCCGTCGGCATCGCCCATCTTGACCATCATGGTGCCAAAGTAGGTGGCATCCATCACCTGGGCGCGAGCCTGCTCGATGGTGACGCCCTTCTTAGCGCGGAGCTCGGCAAACTTCTGCGCGTACTCCTCGTGCTTCTCGGCGTTGCGCGGGTCGATGACGGTGGCGCCGGGAACGTTGATGTCATCAGGATTGCCCAGGATGACGATGTTGGCCAGGCCCTCTTCGATGATCTTGTTCGCCGCGACGATGGTGCGCGGGTCCTCGCCCTCGGGCAGGACGATGGTCTTAAGGTCGGCCTTGGCGGCAGACTTCATACGGTTTAGGAAATCGCTCATGTTACTCCTTACAAGCGTTTCGCTAAGCTCCAGGCACCCGGATGTTCACGAATAAACCCGCTGCTAGCGGGTTTACCTTTCAATTATGTACGCCGCGGTGCTTGAGCTTTCCTTGTGTGGCAAGCTCATTATAGGACGCATTAGCGCTATAATCGCTCTGATAAATATGTCTCGACGTATGTTCGAGAAAAAGCCCAGTTAAAAAGCGTGTGGCTTTTGACAAGGAGTATCGATGCAGATTACCTCAGGCCTGCCTGAAGGCTTTAATGCCGGTGCGTACGACATGATCGTTGTCGGTGCCGGGTACGCTGGTGCCGTTTGTGCCCGCCGTCTTGCCGAGACCATCGGCTATCGTGTTGCCGTTTTGGAGCGCCGTAGCCACATTGCGGGCAATGCCTATGACTGCACTGACGAGGCCGGAATCCTGATCCACGAGTACGGTCCGCATATCTATCACACCTTTAACGAGCGCGTGCACAATTTCCTGTCGCGCTTTACCAAGTGGACGGATTATCAGCACAAGGTGCTCGCCAACATCAACGGCACCCTTATGCCCGTGCCCTTCAACCATGCGAGTTTCAAGCTCGCCTTTGGTGATGAGCGCGGCGAGGAGCTGTATCAGAAGCTCGTGGAGACCTTTGGCAAGGATGTCAAGGTGCCCATTATGGAGCTGCGTAAGAAGAACGACCCCGACTTGGCCGAGGTCGCCGATTACGTCTACGAGAACGTCTTTTTGCATTACACCATGAAGCAGTGGGGTCAGACGCCCGACCAGATCGATCCCTCGATCACTGGTCGCGTTCCCGTCTTTGTGGGCGATGACGATCGCTACTTCCCGCAGGCCCCCTTCCAGGGTATGCCGCAGGACGGCTACACTGCGCTGTTCGAGCATATGCTCGATCACGACCTGATCGATGTATTCTGCGACGTGGACGCTCGCGATCTGTTCGAGATTGACGAGACCACCGTCAAGGTCGACGGTAAGGTCTATGGCGGCGAGATCGTCTACACCGGTCCGCTCGATGAGCTGTTCAACCTCGACCTAGGTGCCCTGCCGTACCGCACGCTCGATATGAAGTTCGAGACGCTCGATATGGATCAGTTCCAACCCGTGGGCACCGTCAACTACACCACGAGCGAGGACTACACGCGCATTACCGAGTTCAAGAACATGACCGGTCAGGTCCTGCCCGGCAAGACCACCATCATGAAGGAATACTCCAAGGCCTATACGCCCGGCTCGGGCGAGACGCCGTACTACGCCATTCTCGAGCCCGAGAACCGCGAGCTCTATGAGCGCTATCTTGAGCGCGTTCAGAACCTGACGAACTTCCACCCGGTGGGTCGCTTGGCCGAGTATCGCTACTACGATATGGACGCCGTGACCAATTCTGCCCTCGATCTTTCGGATGAGATTATCGCCTGCCATGCATAAAGTCATAACATTCGGTATTCCCTCGTATAACGCCGCCAAGGACATGGACCATTGCATCACCTCCATCTTGGAGGGGAGCAATTACGCCACCGATATCGAGATTATCGTGGTGGACGACGGCTCCAAGGACGAGACGGCCGCCAAGGCCGACGAGTGGGAGGCCCGTTATCCCGGAATCATCCGCGCGGTGCACCAGGAGAATGGCGGTCATGGTATCGCTGTGCTTTCGGGCCTGCGCGAGGCACAGGGCACCTATTACAAGGTCGTTGACTCGGACGACTGGCTCGACGGTGCGGCGCTTTCGACTATGCTGTCGATTCTGCGTGGCTTTGAGGAGCGCGACCAGCGCGTCGACCTGTTTATCTCGAACTACGTGTACGAGAAGGTTTACGAGGGCACACATACCGCTATTGGCTACAAGTTTGCCCTGCCGCGCAAAAAGATTTTCTCTTGGGACCAGATCGGACACTTCCGTCCCGATCAGAACCTGCTTATGCACAGCCTGTGCTATCGCACCGATGTGCTGCGCGAGTCCAATCTGCCTATGCCGGCGCACACGTTCTACGTGGATAATATCTACGCATACGTGCCGCTGCCGCGCTGCAAGACCATGTACTACGCCGACATCGACCTCTATCGCTACTTTATCGGTCGCGAGGGCCAGAGCGTCAATGAGGCCACGATGGTCAAGCGCCTGGGTCAGCAGTTCCGCGTAACGCGCATCATGATGGAATCGTTCCACCTGTACCAGGACGTTGAGTCCTCGCGTCTGCGTTCGTACATGATGGGCTACTTCACCATGATGATGGCGATTTGCTCGGTGCTCACCAAGCTTTCCGAGGAAGATTGTGCCGATGAGCGCCTGAAGACGCTGTGGAAGGACCTGAAGGAGTACGACGAGCGCATGTATCGTCGCGCTCGCTACGGCGTGGTCGGATTCTTTACCAACCTGCATGGACGGGCCGGAGACAAAACCACACTCGGCCTATACCATCTTGCCTCAAAGATCTTCAAATTCAACTAGCTGCGGAGTAATCGCTGCTGATAGGTTGACTGGGCCCCTTGGCCTTTAGTTTGCTACTGCGAACAGTCCTGCTCGCACGGAAAGCACATTAAGTGCTTTCCGGCTCGTGCGGAACTTGTATCAAACTAAAGGACAAGGGGCCTCTGCTATAAGAATCGATTGTCAGGAAGTTGAATTTGAAGATCTTCGACGCGCGGTACACAGGGGCCTGGGCTGAAAAGAAGCTGGTTGGTAGGTTGCCCGGTGGGGCTTGGTTGTGTTTGTCGCGAGTTCCGCACGAGCCGAAGAGCACTTAATGTGCTCTTCGTGCGAGCCAGGACTGTAGAGCAGCAAACATAAGCAAGCCCCACCGGGCAACCGGTCAGGTGAGGTTATTTGGCGGCGCCGGGGATGCCGTGGGAGGTTTTGGCGGTTTTGGCTCCGTTTACGATGGCGGTTTGCAAAGCCCTTACGGCGAGCATGCCCAGCAGGTCTAGGGGAACGGCGGCGCTTGCCTGGGCGCCCAGTTTGCCGCTGGCGAGGGTGTAGATGGTGTCGCCGTCGTTGGTGGTGTGCGTGGGGCGAATGGCGTGCGCGTAGGCGTCTGCGGCCATTTGGGAGACCTTGGTGGCCTGGGCCTTAGTGAGCTCCATGTTGGTGACGATGCAGCTGATGGTGGTGTTGGTGCGGTCGAGCGGCATCTGCATGGATCCGGCGGCGGCAAAGGCTGCGAGTTCCATGTCGACGATCTGGTCGCTATCGGCTGCGGCACGCATACCGGCGACCCACTCGCCGGTGAAGGGGTCGACAACGTTGCCGCAGGCGTTGACCGAGACCACGGCGCCCACCTTGACGGGGCCGAGTGCCACGGCGGCGGCGCCAAGGCCGGCCTTCATGCAGGTGGCGGGTCCCATGAGCTTGCCCACTGTGGCACCGGTGCCGGCGCCTACGTTGCCCTGCTCAAGGGTGGTGGGGGTGTTATCGAGCGCCTCGCGTACGGCGGCGATGCCGGCCTCGATGTCGGGACGAACCGTGGGGTCGCCGTAGGCAAGGTCGAAGATGCAGCTGGAGCATACGATGGGCACCTGCGTGGGGCCGACGGGCAGGCCGATGCCGCGGCTCTCGAGCTCGCGGGCAACACCGCTTGCGGCCTCGAGGCCAAAGGCCGATCCGCCCGAGAGGCAGACGGCGTGAACCTTGTCGACGGTGTTCTCGGGGCGCAGCAGGTCGGTTTCGCGCGATGCCGGTGCACCGCCGCGAACGTCAACGCCGCCGGTGGCGCCTTCGGCTGCCACGATTACGGTGCAACCGGTGCCGGCCTCCTCGTCCGTATAGTTGCCAAAGCAAAAGCCATCGACATTGCAAACGTCAATGGCTTCAAGCAGTGTGTCCATGTTTTCTCCTATCGGTTTTCCGCCGCGCCTTATGCCCGGTCGGGATCCGTACGGTACGCCAAAATTGTAGGCGCTGGGGGATACCCAGCGCCAGATGCAATTACGAGAGTTTTTGAATCGCGCGTGCGACGCGAGCGATGGGCAAGCCCACCACGTTGTAGAAGTCCCCCGAAATATCGTGCACAAGCATGCGGCCGCCTGTGCCTTGGATACCGTAGGCCCCGGCCTTGTCCATGGGTTCGCCGGAGGTAACATAGCGCTCGATCTGCTCTTCGGTAAGCTCATAGAACGTCACGTCGGTCACATCGACAAACGACAGGCTCTCGGCGGCATGCGGAGCGGCCGTGTCGCCTGCCTTAACGATGCAGACGCCGGTTGCGACCTGGTGCGTGCGGCCCGAAAGCTCGCGGAGCATGGTGCACGCCTCGTCCTCGGTTGCCGGCTTGCCCAGAATCTTGCCATCGAAGGTGACAATAGTATCGGCCGCGACGGTCAGTTCGTTGGGCTCGGCATGCTCGGCGGCAACGGCGGCGGCTTTGGCGCGTGCTAAGCGTTCAACGAGCGTAAGCGGGGCCTCGCCATCAAAAGGCGTTTCGTCGATATCTGCGGGAATCACGCGAATGTCATAGCCCGCCTCGCGCATCAACTCGATGCGGCGCGGTGATTGCGAAGCCAAAATCATAGCTGAATGCCCTCGGCGACCTTCTCGACGGCCTTGTCGCCGGCGAGCGTGCGCAGCAGCTCAAGCGCAAAGGGGAGCGACTGGGCCATGCCGCTGGCGGTGATGATGTTGCCGTCTTGCGTAACCTTCTCGCCGGTATAGGTGCCTTCGGGGAAGCTTTTCTCAAAGCCAGGGAAGCACGTGGCGTGGCGCCCCTCGAGTAGGTCGAGCTCGCCCAGGATAAACGGGGCGGCGCAGATGGCGGCAACGTGCTTGGTCGCGGCGAACTCGCAGACCACGTCGCAGACGCGCTGAT
>CAKUFT010000012.1 GCA_934650095.1 uncultured Collinsella sp. | reverse complement strand
CGGCCCGTTCTGGGCGCGCCTCAATCGTAGCCCGAGACGGGCCCGGGCTGACAATCTCGACTGTAATGGACGTTCTTAAATGACTTGTCGTTGGGGACGTTCTTAAACGACTGCCCAACGGTTATTGCGCACATGGCTCGCATGACAGCCGCCTCTTTTATGTTTCCTTTAGCCGTTGCCGCCTAGGATGGGGGTTAGTCGGCAGGAAGGGAGCGTCTATATGGACGACGCGAGCGATCGTGCAATCGAAGAGGACATGCTCGATCAGTTCAACTATTTTGATGATGAGGACGAGGAATTGACCGATCGTCGCGAGCCGGCGGCGCTCGATGCTTTCGACCTTGTTGATGAAGGGCCCGACGAGGACGAGGTCGAATCGATGGAACCCCCACAGCCTTCGCACCATGATTCGTTGCTCTCAAGAGTCCCCATGCACCACGGTGTCCGTGCCGGCGCCCACCATATGAAAACCGACTGGCGCCAGATCGTGACGGCAGGCGATGAGCTTGCCGTCGATGCGCCGCTCACCGATAAATCATCCATCATCTGCCGCACCGGCATGCTTATGCTGGCAAGCGGAACAGGTGCCTGGCGCGTGCGCGATACCATGAATCGTGTTGCTGCCGTACTCGGCGTCACGATTCACGTCGACCTGAGTCTCCTGTCGTTTGAGTGCACCTGCATCGAAGGCGGCCACTGCTTTAACGAGGTCGTCAGCCTGCCCACAACGGGAGTCAATACTCATCGCATTTGGATGATGGAGAGCTTCTTAAAGGAAATCGAGACGTATGGGCGCCGGTTTACCGTGCACGAATACCACGAGATGCTCAAGACCGTTGAGAGCTCAAAACCCGATTACGCTCCCTGGCAACAGGGCCTTGCGGCAGCTTGTGCTTGCGGCGCCTTCGTTTTTTTGCTCGGCGGCGGCCCTATCGAGATGGCCTGTGCATTCGTAGGCGCTGGTGTCGGCAACTTTGCTCGCTCCCATATTCTCAAGCAGGGTCTTGGCCAGTTTAGCGCGCTGACGATCGGCGTTGCACTCGCTTGCGTCTCGTATCTGCTGGCATTGCTCGGCCTTGGCCAGGTCATTCCGGGGGCAATGTCGCACCAAGAAGGCTATATCGGTGCCATGCTCTTTGTGATTCCCGGCTTTCCCCTCATTACGGCAGGCCTCGACATCGCTAAGCTCGATATGCGAAGCGGCATTGAGCGTCTTTCGTATGCCGTGTCGATTATTGTGATGGCGACTCTCGTAGGCTGGATGGTTGCCGAGTGTGTGGGGCTGGCGCCGGACGACTTTGCCCCGCTCGGGCTCTCACCATTGGCTCTTACACTCTTGCGTGTGGTGATGAGCTTCGTTGGCGTATTCGGCTTCTCGGTGATGTTCAACAGCCCGGTAAAGATGGCTGCGGCAGCTGGGCTGATCGGCGCCGTGTCCAATACCTTGCGCCTTACGCTCGTCGATGCGCCGACGATGCTTCCTTTCCTGGGCCTCAGCGCGGGAATGCCTCCCGAGGCGGCGGCGTTTATCGGCGCGCTGGTATCGGGGCTGCTCGCGAGCTTAGCCGAAATCAAGCTCACCTATCCACGTATCGCCCTCACGGTGCCATCGATTGTCATTATGGTGCCGGGCTTGTATCTGTATCGCTCGATGTATTACATGTGCACCTTCGACACGGTCAATATGCTCGGCTGGTTTGTGCGTGCAGTGCTCATCGTGGCGTTTTTGCCCGTTGGTCTGGGTGTGGCACGCACACTCACTGACCCTCGCTGGCGCCACACCAGCTAATTGGTACAAGGGGGACAGGTTACTTTGCACCAAATGAGTTGCGGTGAAATAGGGACTGAATTGCTGCTTAAAGGGTCAAAACAGTCCGTATTCCACCGCAACTTATGGGGTCGGGGGATTATTGGTGCCCTGCATCTCCATAAACTCAACGCTTACGAAGCGCGGGGTTTTCGTGCTAGGCTGGTTCCACCACATAAGTAGTCGCAGACGCACGTATCACGGGCGGGCGAGATGAAGTCCCAACAGCTCCATCTTGCCCGCCCGTTTTTGTTGCGTGGTGCCGCGGCGTAACACAGAAAGGATTTTGCCCTTTATGCCTATCAACAAACGAGAGAGCCTGCTGTTCACCTTTATCATGTGCTTTTGCATGGTGCTTTGGATGAGCGTCTACAACGTTGCCCTGCAGCATGGGGCCATCAACGGCGAGGTTGTTGCCGCCGCGTGGCTCGGCTTTCCCGTTGCCTACGTTTTTGCCATGTGCTGCGACTGGTTTGTCGCCAGCCCCCTTGCCAAGGGTTTCGCCTTTAAATTCCTGGTCACGCTGGGCAAGAGCTCGCCTCTTGCCATGACGCTCGCCGTCAGCTCCTGCATGGTCGTTCCCATGGTCATCATCATGTCGCTCTACGGCGCGTGCGAAGGCCTGTTCCATATGCCCGGCGGCCCGCTCGCCAACCTGCAGCTGCTGCCGATGATGTGGCTCGTTAACATTCCGCGCAACTTTATCATGGCCCTGCCCTGGAACCTGCTGGTGGCCGGTCCGGTTGCTCGCTTTGTCTTCCGCCGCGCCTTCCCCATGGGCACGGTCTTTGCCGAGCCGCACATGGAGTTCGTGCGCATGCCGGGCGCTCCCGTTGCCGATGCCGTCAATGACGTTACCGAGGACATGGGCGCCGAGCCCGCCTGCTAGACAGCAGCTCAAAACCAAACCGCCAAACGGACCCGAGCAATTCCTTTTTTGTAGACGTTGTCGCGCGGCTACGGGCGGGAAAGGTCCCAACGGTTAACATATACTCCATATGGGTAAAGAGACCAAAGCGCTGCCGCGGGGCGGCGCTTTGCGTTTGAAAAAAACTAGCTCGTCTAAGAGGAACTAGCATGTTAGACCGTTTTACCGATCGCGCGCGCAAAGTCATGTCCATGGCCAAGCAAGAAGCGCTCGATCTTCACTCAAATAAGGTGGGCACCGAGCACCTGCTGCTCGCGCTTGCCAAGGAGGACGAGGGCATTGCCGCCGAGGCACTGCGTTCGCTCGACATCTCCTACGATGACATCATGGATACTCTCAAAGAGGTCCAGACCACGGTTCCCGAGCCCAGTGAGGAGACCGAGGCGGCCAAGCTCGCCTTTACGCCGCTCGTCATTAGCGTGATGGAGCGTTCATTCCGCGTGGCGCGTGAGAACAACCAGACCTACGTGTCGACCGAGCACCTGCTCATTGGCATCGTCGAAGAGGGCAACGGCATGGCCATGGACATCCTCATGCGCCTGGGTGTGTCGTCCGCCTCCATCAAAAAGGCTATCGAGAAACTCACCGCCAAGGACCAGGATAAGAAGCGTCCGCTCGCTGGCGCCGGTGCTGGGCGTCCCGGTACGGGCCTGCCGTTCTTTAGCGGCTCGGATGCCTCCCAGCAAAAGGGGAGCGGTACCGATACACTTAAGCAGTTCGCGACCAACCTTACGCAGAAGGCGCGCGACGGCGAACTCGATCCGGTGATCGGCCGCGAAAAGGAAGTCCAGCGTATGATGGAAATTCTTTCGCGTCGCACCAAGAACAACCCGCTCATTCTGGGTGACCCCGGCGTGGGCAAGACGGCCATCGTCGAGGGCCTGGCTCAGCAGATCGCCGCCGGCAACGTGCCCGAGAACCTCATGAACCAGAATATCTGGACGCTCGACCTGCCGGGCCTCGTGGCGGGCGCCAAGTATCGCGGCGAGTTTGAGGAGCGCCTCAAGAACGTGATCCAGGAGGCCACCGAAGCCGACGATGTCATCCTGTTTATCGATGAGATGCACACCATCATCGGTGCCGGTTCCGCCGAGGGCTCCATCGACGCGAGCTCCATGCTTAAGCCGGTGCTCGCGCGCGGCGCTTTTCAGATTATCGGTGCTACCACGGCCGAGGAGTTCCGCAAGTACCTCACCAAGGACCCGGCCTTCGAGCGTCGCTTCCAGACCATCGATGTCGAGGAGCCGAGTGTCGAGGACACCGTCAAGATCCTGACCGCGCTCAAGCCGCGTTACGAGGAGCATCACCATGTGCGTTACACACAGGGTGCCATCGAGGCCGCCGCGAACCTCTCCAACCGCTACATCCAGGATCGCTTCCTGCCCGATAAGGCAATCGACCTCATCGACGAGGCCGGTGCCCGCGCTCGCATCGCCGCGAATCGCGCGCCCGAGCCGGTGCGTGAGGCCGAGCATCGCATCGAGGAACTCAAGGCCGCCGCGCAGGAGGCCACCGAGAGCGACGACATGAACAAGGCCGCCGAGATCACCGAGCAGCAGAAGGCCGCCGAGATTGAGCTCGCCGAGGCCAAGGCCGCCTGGACCGCCGAGCTCGACGCCAGCCCGCTCACCATCGATGTGAGTCAGATCGCCGACATCGTGTCCGTGACTTCGGGCGTGCCGGTGTCCTCGCTTACCGAGAGCGAGAGCCGTCGCCTGCTGCAGGCCGAAAGCGTGCTCAAGACGCGCATCATCGGTCAGGATGAGGCTGTCGAGGCCGTTGCCAAGGCCGTGCGCCGCAGCCGCTCGCCGCTCAAGGATCCGCGTCGCCCCGGCGGCAGCTTTATCTTCCTGGGTCCCACCGGCACGGGCAAGACCGAGCTCGCCAAGACGCTCGCCGAGTACCTCTTTGGCAGCAAGGACGCACTCATCAGCTTCGACATGTCCGAGTTCGGTAGCGAGTTCGAGGTCTCCAAGCTCATCGGCAGCCCTCCGGGTTACGTCGGTCACGATGAGGGCGGCCAGCTCACCAAGGCCGTTCGTCGCCACCCGTACTCGGTCGTGCTGTTCGACGAGATCGAGAAGGCGCACCCCGACATCTTCAACATTTTGTTGCAGGTGCTGGAGGAGGGCCGCCTGACTGATAGCCAGGGCAAGACGGTCGACTTCCGCAATACCGTGATCATCATGACGTCCAACGTGGGCGCCCGCGAGATCGCACAGGATG
This sequence comes from uncultured Collinsella sp., assembly GCA_934650095.1. Lineage (GTDB taxonomy): Bacteria > Actinomycetota > Coriobacteriia > Coriobacteriales > Coriobacteriaceae > Collinsella. Next base: position 38,814 of record CAKUFT010000012.1, on the reverse strand, counting down.
CGAGCGTTGGCTTTGGCACCACCGGCGAGCAGGGCCTCACCTCGAGTGAGATCAAGGGTCGTGCGATGGGCGAGCTCAAGCGCCTGTTCCGCCCCGAGCTGCTCAACCGTATCGACGACATTGTGGTGTTCCAGAAGCTTTCGGGTGAGAACCTGACCAAGATCGCGCACCTGCTGGTGGACGACCTGCGTCAGCGTTTGATTGCCAACGGTATGAACATCAAGCTCACCGATGCGGCCTATGACAAGATCGTGGCCGAGGGCACCGACCTCACCAACGGTGCGCGTCCGCTGCGCCGCGCCATCCAAAAGCTTATCGAGGATCCGTTGTCCGAGGAGCTGCTGGCCGGCGAGTGGGGCGAGGGCGATACCGTCCTGTGCGATGTGGCCGACGGCAAGTTTGTCTTTAGCCACGGCACGGGCGAGATCCCGGCACCGCGTCCGGCGGGCACGCTCGGTGGTGATACCGCCCCGGCGGCACCGCACACTGGCAACGCCGCGCCCGTGAGCGGCGGCGTGACCTCGGGCCCCGGCGGCATGATGCAAGCCGGTTCCGGCGCGCTGTAGGGCGTAACAAAACCTTGTGTCCACGAGGGCGTTCCTAAGGAGCGCCCTTTTTCTGTTGGAAAGGCCCCTTCGTTCAAAGTGGGTCTCATTAAACATGCCAATGGCGTATGCATAAACGTTGATCAAGCGTTGAGGTTGGTTGAAGGGTCCAATGTTCCTTCGGCGCGGCTCGTCTAACCTGCTTTATCTTAATAAAGTGGCGTTTCCCCGCCGTTAGCCGATGATGCAAGGGCGCTCGGCGTTTTCGACTGGTTTATGCACGCAAAGTCTGGGAATATACAAGTCGCATGTCTTACTGTCTAACCAGTTGCGCCAAGGAGGCACCATGGATTACAAGATCACCGGCTACGAGCCCGCCCAGCTGTTCCATTTCTTTGAGGAGGTCAGCGCGATCCCTCGTGGGTCTGGCAACGAGAAGGGCATCAGCGATTTCTTGGTTGCGTTTGCCAAGGAGCACGGCCTCGATGTGTACCAGGACGAGGTCTACAACGTCATCATTCGCAAGCCCGCTTCTGCCGGCGCCGAGAATGCCCCGACCGTGATGCTGCAGGGCCACATCGATATGGTGTGCGACAAGTTGGGCTCTGTTGAGCACGACTTTACGACCGATGGTATCGACCTGGTCGTCAAGGACGGCGTCCTCACCGCTAACGGCACCACCCTGGGCGCCGACAACGGCATTGCTGTCGCTCTGATGCTTACTGTGCTCAACGACGATTCGATCGTTCACCCCGCCCTCGAGTGCGTATTCACCACCGACGAGGAGACTGGCCTGGTCGGCGCCGAGACGCTCGACAAGTCCCAGATTAGCGCCCGCACCATGATTAACCTTGACTCCGAGGAAGAGGGCGTTGCCACCGTCAGCTGCGCCGGCGGCGTCGTCGTTACCTACACTTGCCCGATCGCGCGCGAGCACAAGACCGGTAGCACCCTCACGCTCGACATCTCCGGCCTACTGGGCGGTCATTCCGGCAACGATATCAACCTGGAGCGCGGCAACGGCAACCTCATCATGGCCCGCATCATCGACCGCCTGATGGTTGCCGGCGAGCCCGCTATCGTCAGCTTTAACGGCGGCACTAAGGACAACGCCATCAACCGTGAGTGCAAGGCTGTTCTGGTCTACGCCGACCACGCTGCCGCCGAGGTCGCGGCCGAGATCGCCCGTGGCATCATCGCCGACGTCACTGCCGAGCTCGAGGTCTTCGACCCCGGCTTTACCTGCACCGTCGAGATTGCCGACGACGCCGAGGTCGAGGCCATGGACCAGAAGTCCGCGCTTGCCCTCATCCGCGCCCTGCGTCTTGCCCCTAACGGCGTGATTCGCCGCAACGTCGCCACCGACGGCTCCGTCGAGGTTTCCTCCAACATCGGTGTGGTTGCCACTTCTGACGACGAGGTCAAGATCATGCTGTCCCCGCGCTCCTCGATCACTTCGCTGCAGAACGAGTTCAAGGACCGCCTGCAGACGCTGGCCGATGTCCTGGGCTTCGACGCCAAGTTTGAGTTCGAGTATCCCGGCTGGAGCTATGCCGAGCATTCGCCGGTCCGCGACATCTTTGTCGAGAGCTATCGCGAGCTCTTTGGCTCCGAGCTGCGCATCGAGTCCATCCACGCTGGCCTTGAATGCGGCCTGTTTGCTGAGGCCCTGCACGGCTTGGACGCCATCGCCGTGGGCCCGACGCTCTCCGATGTCCACACCCCGGACGAGAGCATGGAGCTCGCTTCTGCCGAACGCTTCTACGAGCTGCTCATCGACGTCCTCAAGCGCCTCGCTGCGTAAAGGTCGCCTTGGTTAAGCCGCTCTAAAACGGCTGGCTATGAAAACGGCCGCCTGGCGTAATGCCGGGCGGCCGTTATTCGTTACAGCGCGAGAACCCCCAGATGCTCAAGCAAGATCTTAAGCCCGATGAGGATGAGCACGATGCCGCCTACGATGGTGGCAGGTTTTTCGTAGCGCGCGCCAAAGGTGTGGCCAATTGCCACGCCGGCAACGGAAAAGACAAACGTCGTGACGCCGATGAGCGATACGGCGGGAACGATGTCAACCGAGAGCGCCGCAAATGAGATGCCTACGGCTAGGGCGTCGATTGAGGTGGCGATGGCGAGGATCAGGTATTCGCCCAGGTCAATCTTTTCGGCATCCTTGCCGTCGCCTTCATTCTCGTCCTCGGTAAAGGCCTCCCACAGCATTTTGCCGCCGATGAAGGCCAAAAGGATAAAGGCGATCCAATGGTCGATGGGTCCGATGATGCCCATGAATTGACTGCCGAGCGCCCATCCGATTACGGGCATGCCGGCCTGAAAGCCGCCAAAGAACAGGCCGAGCACCACGGCGACTTTAAGGTTGATCTTCTTCATGCCAAGGCCCTTGCAGATGGATACGGCAAAGGCGTCCATCGAAAGGCCAACGGCGAGCAGCACGAGCTCTGCGAGTCCCATAGTCTGGCTCCCTCTCTGCGGGCGGGCCCGCGTGTACCTCTTGGGGGAGCAACAAAAAAGACCCGTGGCGTACGCGTTGCGCGCACAGCCACGAGTCTCGTTCATTAAGGCAAGCCAGGCCGCATCGGCCAGTGTGTTGACTTGCCGCGCCACCGGAGGCGAACCCGATCACGCGACTACTCCCTCATTTATGCGAATCCCGATGCTACCACATAAGCAGCTCATTTGGATTGGGGCTCTCAGCTGTGTTCGCTCATTCTGTAAGCATCGGATTTTGCGGGCGTCACAGAGGCAAACCGTGAGAAACTTATTGACGTTTATGGAGCGTATACGATGGGAGCGATGCCTTGGATAAGAACGAGCTGCAAAAGCGTATGGAACAGGCCATCCGCCTGACGGCACCTGGCCAGCCGATCCGCACCGCCCTCGACATGATCATTGCTGGTCACCTGGGCGCTCTTATCTGCGTCGGCGACACCGAAAACGTGCTCGCTGCTGGTAACGACGGCTTCCCGCTCAACATTTCGTTTACCTCGAACCGCCTGTTCGAGCTTTCCAAGATGGACGGCGCCATCGTCATCGACGGCGACCTCACCCAGATCCTGCGCGCCAACTTTCACCTCAATCCCGATCCCTCGCTTGCCACGAGCGAGACGGGCATGCGTCACCGCACCGCCGCCCGCATGTCGGTGCTCACGGATGCCATCGTGATCTCGGTCTCGGCCCGTCGTGCCGTCGTCAACGTGTACGTTCACGGCAAGAGCTACGAGATCCAGCCCGTCACCACCATCATGAGCTCGGTCAACCAGCTCGTCGCCACGCTCCAGACTACCCGTCAGTCGCTCGATCGCTCCCTGCTGCGCCTGACGGCCCTCGAGCTCGACGACTACGTTACGCTCGCCGACATTACCGGGATTTTCTCGAGCTTCGAGATCATGCAGCAGGCAAAGACCGAGCTTAAGGATTGCATCGTCAAGCTGGGCAACCAGGGCAAGCTCGTGCAGATGCAGCTCGAGCAGCTCGCCGGCTCCAGCATGGATACCGAGTACGACTTGATGATCCGCGACTACGCAAGCGATTCCTCCGAGGCAAACGCCGAGAAGATTCGCGCCGAGCTTAGCCGCATGACGCCTAAGGACCTGTCCGACCCGCAGCACGTGGCGGCAGTTCTGGGTTACGACGACCTGGACGAGGACTCCGTCATGACACCGCTGGGCCTGCGCACGCTTTCGCGCGTGTCCGTCGTGCGCGACGGCGTGGCCGAGAAGATCGTCGACGAGTACGGCTCGTTGCAGGAGCTCATGGACGACATCAGCGAGGATCCGGAGCGCCTGGGCGACTTTGGCGTCAACAACCCTGCCATTCTTGCGGACTCCCTGTACCGCATGAAGGGCACCAAACAGGGGAACGCATAATGGCGCCCGTATGTGCCGTGGTCGTTGCCGGCGGCAGCGGCCAGCGCTTTGGAAATCCCGGCGGCAAGCAGCTCGTTAACGTGGCGGGCCGTCCGCTCATGAGCTGGTCCATCCGTGCGTTCGATCGTAGCGACAAGGTCGGCCACATCGTGGTGGTGTGTCCTTCCGAGCGCCGTGCCGAGATGCGCCGCCTGGCCATCGACCCGTTTGACTATGACACGCCCATCAGCTTTGCCGATGCCGGCGATACCCGCCAGGACTCCACCCGTGCCGGCGTGCACGCGGTGCCGGCGGGCTTTGAATACGTCGCCATTCACGATGGCGCTCGTCCGCTCATCACGACCGAGGCCATCGATCATGCGATCGACGTGCTTGTGGGCGACCGCTCGCTCGACGGTGTCGTGTGCGGTCAACCCGCGATCGACACGCTCAAGATCGTTGACGGCGATAACATCGTCGAGACGCCGCCGCGTGAGCTTTATTGGGCTGCTCAGACGCCGCAGATCTTTAGCGTCGATGCTATGAAGCGCGCCCACGCTGCAGCCATTGCCGAGGGCTTTATCGGTACCGATGATTCGTCGCTGGTCGAGCGCATGGGTGGGCGCGTCCGCTGCGTCCAGAGCCCGCGCGATAACCTTAAGGTGACGGTGCCCGAGGACTTGCGTCCCGTAACCGCGATTCTGCTTGGCCGCATGGCCGAGGGAGAGGACCTTCCCCATGTTCAGTAACCTGCGCATTGGCCATGGCTACGACGTTCACCGTCTGGTGGAGGGGCGTCGATGTATCATCGGCGGTGTCGACATTCCCTACGAGCGCGGCCTGCTGGGCCACTCGGATGCCGATGTGCTCGCACACGCCTTGGCCGACGCCATTCTGGGCGCCTGCCGCGGGGGAGACATTGGCAAGCTATTCCCCGATACCGACCCCGCCTATGAGGGTGCCGATTCGATGGTGCTGCTCGCTCGCGTGATGGACTATGCGCGCGAGCTGGGCTTCGAGTTTGTCGATGCCGATTGCACCATTGCCTGTCAGCAACCCAAGATCACCCCGCACCGCGATGCCATGCGCGCCAACCTCGCCCATGCTCTGGGCGTTGACGTCGAAAACGTGGGCGTCGCCGCCACTACGACCGAAAAGCTCGGTTGGGAAGGCCAGGGCGAGGGAATCGGCGCCTGGGCCGTCTGCCTGCTACAGAAAACCGTTAAGGAGTAACGAATGCGTATCTACAACAGCGCTACCCATAAAAAGGAAGAGTTCCAGCCCATCGAGTCCGGCAAGGTCCGCATGTACGTGTGCGGCCCCACGGTCTACGACAACATCCACATCGGCAATGCCCGCACGTTCATCAGCTTTGACGTGATTCGTCGCTGGCTCATCGCGAGCGGCTACGAGGTCACGTTCGCCCAGAACCTCACCGATGTCGATGACAAGATCATCAAGCGCGCCAACGAGCAGGGCAGAACGGCTGCCGAGGTCGCGACGGAGTTCTCTGACAAGTTCATCGGCGTCATGCGCGCCGCCAACGTGCTCGATCCCGATGTGCGCCCCCGCGCCACCAAGGAGATCGGCCCCATGATCGCCATGATCAAGACGCTTATCGAGCAGGGCCACGCTTACGCAGCCGATAACGGCGATGTGTACTTTGCCGTGCGCAGCGATCCCAACTATGGTCAGGTCTCGGGCCGCAACATCGACGACCTTATGGTTGGTGCGCGCATCGAGGAGAACGAGGACAAGAACGACCCGCTCGACTTTGCCCTGTGGAAGGCCGCCAAGCCCGGCGAGCCCAGCTGGCCGAGCCCCTGGGGCGAAGGCCGTCCCGGTTGGCACACCGAGTGCGCCGCCATGGTGCATCGCTACCTGGGCACTCCGATCGACATCCACGGCGGCGGCTCCGACCTTGCCTTCCCGCATCACGAGAACGAGTGCGCCCAGGCCACCTGCGCCTGGCACCAGGGCTTCTCCAACACTTGGATGCACACGGGCATGCTGTTGGTAGACGGCGAGAAGATGTCCAAGTCGCTCGGCAACTTCTTTACGCTGGCCGAGGTCCTCGAGCAGCACTCCGCTGCCGCCCTGCGCCTGCTGATGCTGCAGACGAGCTATCGCTCGCCGCTCGACTTTTCTTGGGAGCGCCTGGAGGGTGCCGAGAACTCGCTCACGCGTATTGCCGGTACGGTCGAGAACCTGCGCTGGGCCGCGAACCATGCGACGGCCGATGCCGATGAGGCAGCATCCGAGGCGTTTGCCGCCAAGGCCGCCGAGACCCGTGCCACCTTTAAGGAGTGCATGGACGACGACTTTAACACCGCCGGCGCCATGGGTGCCGTCTTTGGCTTTGTGACCGAGTGCAACCAGTACCTGGAGCAGGCGGGCGACGCTGCCGACAAGGCCGCCGCGCTTGCCGCCGCCGACACGCTGGCCGAGCTGCTCGATACGTTTGGTGTTGAGCTCCCCGAGCCCAAGGTCGAGCTGCCGCTGGGTCTGCTGGGTGTTGCCGCCGGTCTGGTTGCCTATACGGGCGACGACGTGGACGAGGCTGCTGCCAAGATTCTCGAAGCCCGCGCCGAGGCCCGTGCCGCCAAGAACTGGGATCTGGCCGACGCCATCCGCGACCAGCTCAAGGACCTGGGCCTCACCATTGAGGATACGGCCGCGGGTACTCGTATTAAGAGTCTCTAGCATTTGTCGACCGTTCGAGGTGCGGCAGATTGCCTTGAAAGAGGAGGGCATAGGCCTTGTGGCCATGCCCGACGATTGAAAGGCAAGGTGCCGTGGCTCGGACGGTCGATTCTTGTTCGTTATCTATTTAAGGAGGCCGCTTTATGGCCGACAATCGCAAGCGCGCACCGCGTGGAGGCAAGCAGGCTGCTTCTGGCTCGCGTCCGATTCGCCGCAAAGACCGCGCTGCCACTCCCAAGGGCCAGCGCGAGCGCTCCCAAGCCCAAGCTGCGCGTCCGCAGCGAGATCGCAACCGCGACGCTGTCCAGGCTCCCAAGGGCGAGTTTATCGAAGGTCGCCGTGCTGCCGCCGAGGCGCTACGCACCGGTTTTCCCATCAAGTGCGCGCTCATTGCCGAGGGCGGGGAGCGCGACGCCGCCTTGTCGCGCCTGGTCGACGACCTCAACGCCGCGGGTGTCCGCATTAAGTATGTGCCGCGTGCGCAGCTCGATGCGCTGTCGAGCCATGGCGCTCATCAGGGCATTGCGCTCGAGGTGGGCAATTTCCCCTATGCGGACGTCGCCGATATCCTCGACCGCGCGGGTGACGGACCGGCGCTCGTCGTCGTGCTCGACCATGTGACCGACGATGGCAACTTTGGTGCGATCGTGCGCTCTGCCGAGGTCGTGGGCGCGGCGGGCGTCATCATTGCCAATAAGCGCGCCGCAGGTGTGACCGTGGGCAGCTACAAGACTTCTGCCGGCGCCGTCATGCACCTGCCCATCGCGCAGGTTCCCAACATTGCTCGAGCGCTCGACGACCTCAAGGCCGCTGGCTTTTGGGTGGGCGGTGCTTCCGAGCACGCCGAGGGCAGTTGCTGGGACGCCCCCTTCGAGGGCCGCGTGGCGCTCGTCATGGGCTCCGAGGGCGACGGCATCTCGCGCCTGGTGCTTGAGAAATGCGACTTTTTGACCAAGCTTCCCCAGCGCGGCATGACCGAGAGCCTCAATGTTGCCCAGGCGACCACCGCGCTGTGCTTTGAGTGGCTGCGCCGCAATGCCGGCGAGCTCATGGGAGAGGAGTAGCGCATGTCCAAGAAGAACCGCGCCAAGTCCAAGGCCAAGCGCTTTGGCGAGGGCTCGGCCAAGCCGATTGTTTCGGCCGCGACCTATGGCGTGGGCGGCAATGCGTTTGCACAGGCCATCGCCGATCCGGTCTCGACGGTGCACTCCAATAAGCCCGAGCTGCTGGTGGTCGACGGCTACAACGTGATTCACTGCACGCCGCGCTACGAAAAGCTCGTCTACGACCATTCCGACGATCCATATTCCAGCGACGTCCACGATATGGCGCGCACCGCACTCATCAACGACGTGGCGGCGTTTGCCCAGGGCCGCTACGAGGCCGTGATCGTGTTTGACGGCGCGGGCAATATCTCCAGCGAGCGTCCCAACCTGCCGGCCCGCGGCGTGCGCATCGAGTTTTCGCCGACGGGCGTCTCTGCCGATACCGTGGTACAGAAGCTCTGCATCGAGGCACGCGAGGAAGGCCGCGCATGCTCCGTGGTGTCGAGTGACGGCACAATCCAGGCCGTCGTCATGGGCAAGGGTGTCACGCGCATCTCGAGCCGTATGCTGGTGGACGAGATCAAGCAGATCGATAACGACGTTCACGAGGCAGAGGAAGCTCCGCAGATCAAGATGACTCTGGGCAGTCGCCTGAGCCCCGATGCCCTGGCAAAGCTCAAGGCCCTCCGCGGGAGGTAGGGGATTATCCATAGAGACCCGTTTCCCAATTGGTCAGCCCGTTGATTTGTAATCAATGGGCTGCGGGTTACCGTCGCCAAAACGAATAGTTTTTGGTTTTGGCGAATGGATAAAACTATTCGTTCTGACGAATAGTTTTGAGATGTGGTCGGTCGAAGGGTCTGTTGCGCCCCGTCCGTAATTCCTTTATTCTTAACTGGCTTCGCGCGAAAGCGCCAAGTGTGCCAGTGTGGCGCAACGGTAGCGCAACTGATTTGTAATCAGTGGGTTGCAGGTTCGATTCCTGTCACTGGCTCCATGAAAGTTTCGGGCTCTGTCTCTATATGGGACAGGGCCCGTTTCTATTTATGTTGACATGTCAGCGGGTTTGACTCCCACCAGGCTTCAGGTTTGTCTCGATCTGCAGCACGGGCGGGCTGAAAACACTCCTTATAGTTACAGATCGAGACAATGCCAAGGGATGGTCGATAACATCTCGATCTGTAACACGAAGAGGCTGAAAGCCGTTCTTGCTGTTATAGATTTAGATAAACAGACAAGCCGCCAGAGAAACATCTCGATCTGTAACAGATAGAGGAGGAATAACCCTCTTACTGTTACAGATCGAGACAGAAGCCAGGGCGAGGTTGGTCATCGTCATCGAGCGAGGATTTTCGGACACACGAGAGTGGAAAATCTCCCGCCTGGAGAATGAGCGTGGATAATCTGCCACTTTGGGCCCAGTGGCACGTCAAAAGTGGGAGATTATCCACGCTCGATTTCAAACGGGAGAAAATCCACGCTCGGTCAAGCCAGAGAAGCCCGATCTCGACCTATATATAGGTGCAAATGAATCGTTATCGAAGTAATATTCTGCAGGCTTACTCCACTACGCCAAAGTGTTCCCTTGGGAAATGTCATCAGTGCAGCAAAATCCACCGTCCTTCATATCCAAACTCAATAAAACCGCAGGTCAAAGGTATATAGATACGCCCGGCACCGTGTATCTAGAGGTTTTCGTTGACAGCCCCCAAGGTTGCATCGTATTATCTTTTTCGTTCGCGGGGGCGGCGGTCCAAAAGACCAAAGAACCTGCGGATACTTGAACGATTGGGAGTTTGCCCGAGTGGTTAATGGGGACGGGCTGTAAACCCGTTGGCTCTGCCTACATAGGTTCGAATCCTATAGCTCCCACCCGTCAAGTGCCTGTATAGCTCAGTCGGTAGAGCACTTCGTTGGTAACGAAGAGGTCACCAGTTCAAGTCTGGTTGCAGGCTCCATCCGGCGGTGTAGCTCAGTTGGTTAGAGCACACGGTTCATACCCGTGGCGTCACTGGTTCGAATCCAGTCACCGCTACCATAGGTAACACGGTGGCTTCTCAATAGTATGTTGAGAGGCCACTATGGTATAAAGGCAAAGTCCCGTCCGGGGACGACCTGTTTAGAGGAGGGCTTTATGGCCAAAGAGAAGTTTGAGCGCACTAAGCCGCATGTTAACATCGGCACCATTGGTCACGTCGACCACGGCAAGACCACGCTGACCGCTGCCATCACCAAGGTTCTCTCCGAGACCGAGGGCTGCAAGGCTGACTTCACTGCGTTCGAGAACATCGACAAGGCTCCCGAGGAGCGCGAGCGCGGCATTACGATCTCCGTCTCCCACGTCGAGTACGAGACTGCTGCCCGTCACTACGCTCACGTTGACTGCCCGGGCCACGCTGACTACGTCAAGAACATGATCTCCGGTGCTGCTCAGATGGACGGCGCTATCCTGGTCATCGCCGCTACCGACGGCCCCATGGCTCAGACCCGCGAGCACATCCTGCTCGCCCGTCAGGTCGGCGTTCCCTACATCGTCGTCTTCCTGAACAAGTGCGACATGGTCGACGATGACGAGCTCATCGACCTCGTCGAGATGGAGACCCGTGAGCTCCTCTCCGAGTACGATTTCCCCGGCGACGACATCCCCGTCATCCGTGGTTCCGCTCTGGGCGCTCTCGAGGGCGACGCCAAGTGGATGGACGCCATTCGCGAGCTCATGAACGCTGTCGACGAGTACATCCCGACGCCTGCTCGTAACAACGACCTCCCGTTCCTGATGGCCGTTGAGGACGTTATGACCATCTCCGGCCGTGGTACCGTTGCTACCGGTCGTGTCGAGCGCGGTGAGCTCAAGCTCAACGAGCCCGTCGAGATCGTCGGCATCAAGGATACCCAGAACACCGTCGTTACCGGTATCGAGATGTTCCGTAAGTCCATGGACTTCTGCGAGGCTGGCGACAACGTCGGTCTGCTGCTCCGCGGCATCAAGCGCGAGGACATCGAGCGCGGCCAGGTTCTCTGCAAGCCCGGTTCGGTTACCCCGCACACTAAGTTCACCGGTGAGATCTACGTTCTGACCAAGGAGGAGGGCGGCCGTCACACCCCGTTCTTCGATGGTTATCGTCCTCAGTTCTACTTCCGTACCACCGACGTTACCGGTACGGTCAAGCTCCCCGAGGGCACCGAGATGGCTATGCCTGGTGACCACATCACCATCGAGGGCGACCTCATTCACCCGATCGCCATGGAGGAGGGCCTGCGCTTCGCTATCCGCGAGGGTGGCCACACCGTCGGTTCGGGCATCGTCTCCACGATCATTGAGTAAATTAGCTCTTTGATATAGCTGACTTAGAGAACCCGGCACTTATATGGGTGCCGGGTTCTTTTCTGCAATGGATATTGAGCCGTTGCTGGTGTCGAGAGGATCGATAATGGTCCTGGGTGCACCGTCGATTAGCTCTCGATGACTTCATTGATGTGTTCCAAATATGAATGGATCCACCGAGAACCAATTGACTCGAGGTTTTCATTGACAGCACTTACGTGGAGCTGATAAAGTAACAACTCGTGCCCGTACGGGGCGGAAATGAAAGGTTCAGGATACATGCGTACTCTAGTTACTCTTGCGTGCACTGAGTGCAAGCGCCGCAACTATACGACCACCAAGAACAAGTCGACCATGCCTGATCGTATGGAGATCAAGAAGTATTGCCCCTGGTGCCGTCACCACACGCTGCACAAAGAGACTCGCTAGTCTCTAGTCACATACGCCAGTAGTTCAATTGGTAGAGCATCGGTCTCCAAAACCGAGTGTTGAGGGTTCGAGTCCTTCCTGGCGTGCCAGTCATTATTCCGTAAGCTCCCACTTGGGGGCTTACGGTTTACTCATGTATAAGCGCATTGCGCGGAGGTAACCCAAATGGCCAACAAGAAGAACAAGAAGAAGGCACAGCAGCAGGCGCCTGCCAACAACGCTGCCGCCAACTCCAAGGTTGAGGCCAAGAAGGCCGTTGCCAAGAAGAACGAGAAGGCTGCGAAGTCCAAGAAGAACGAGAAGCCTGGTTTCTTCGCCCGCACCAAGAAGTATTTCGCTTCGGTCAAGTCCGAGATGAAGCGTGTCACGTGGCCCGATAAGAAGGAGCTCGTGAACTACTCGGTCGTCGTTTGCGCTTCTCTGATCGTCGTCGGCGTCGTCATCGCTCTGCTCGATGCTGGCTTTGGCGAGGCTCTTGCTCTGTTCTCTGGATTGAGGGGCTAAACCATGTCTAAGCGTTGGTACGTCGTTCACACTTACTCTGGATACGAGAACCGTGTTAAGTCCGATCTCGAGCACCGCATCGAGACTATGGGCATGCAGGACCGTATCTTTGATATCGAGATTCCTATGGAGCGCGTCACCGAGATTAAAGAGGGTGGCAAGCGCGAGACCAAGGATTCCAAGATCTTCCCGGGTTATGTCCTGGTCCGCATGGAGATGGATGACGATGCTTGGACGTGCGTTCGTAACACGCCCGGCGTCACCGGTTTCCTGGGCGGCAACGGCAAGCCCGCTCCGCTTTCCCGCGACGAGTACAACAAGATGACTCGTCGTCCCGGTAAGGGCGATTCGCCCAAGCGCACCTCGGTTGATATTCAGGTCGGCACGTCCGTCCGCGTCACCGATGGCCCGCTTACCGACTTTGATGGCAAGGTCTCCGAGGTTAACACAGAGGCTGGCAAGCTCAAGGTCACGCTGATGATCTTTGGCCGCGAGACGCCGGTCGAGCTCGACTTTAACCAGGTTGCTGTCATCGCTTAAGTTTTCGTCCGTTCGCGCGAGCGTGCTTCTTCTGTGACTGCTCATCTCAGGAGTGCTTCTAACACGTGCGTGCTTACGATATAGCAAGTACTTCACACTCGTGATTCGAAAGGAATGACCATGGCTGAGAAGAAGGTTGCCAACGTCATTAAGCTCCAGATTCCTGCTGGTGCCGCTAACCCCGCTCCTCCCGTCGGCCCCGCCCTGGGCGCTGCTGGCGTGAACATCATGCAGTTCTGCCAGGCCTTTAACGCCGAGACGCAGGACAAGAAGGGTGACATCATCCCCGTTGAGATCTCTGTCTACGAGGACAAGTCCTTCTCCTTCATCACCAAGACCCCGCCGGCGGCTCACCTCATCAAGAAGGAGCTGAACCTCAAGTCTGGTTCCGCTAAGCCCCAGGCTGACAAGGTCGGTCAGCTCTCCCAGGAGCAGCTCACCAAGATCGCCGAGATCAAGATGCCGGACCTCAATGCCAACGACATTGACGCCGCCAAGAAGATCATCGCCGGTACCGCCCGTTCCATGGGCGTCACCATCGCTGAGTAGCGATTTCTTTAGGTAATGACGGGTGCTCCGACCGGGGCGCCCGTTATATGTGTGCAATAGGGCACACGATACGATGTGGGAGGGCTCACGCCCGTTTAACCACAGGAGGTAATGCACATGGCTAAGCATGGTAAGAGCTATAACGCCGCTGCCGAGAAGATCGACCGCGCCACGCTCTACACCCCCCTTCAGGCTGCCAAGCTCATCAAGGAGCTCGACACCGCCAAGTTCGACGAGACCGTCGAGGCCCACTTCCGTCTGGGCATCGATACTCGTAAGGCTGACCAGAACATCCGTGGTTCCATCTCCCTGCCCCACGGCACCGGCAAGACCGTTCGTGTTGCCGTCTTCGCCGAGGGCGAGAAGGCCCGCGAGGCCGAGGCCGCCGGCGCCGACATCATCGGTTCCGACGAGCTCGTCGCCCAGATCCAGAAGGGCGAGATCAACTTCGACGCCGCTATCGCTACGCCGAACATGATGGCCAAGGTTGGCCGCATCGGTAAGATCCTTGGTCCCCGTGGCCTCATGCCGAACCCCAAGCTCGGCACCGTGACCATGGACGTCGCCAAGATGGTCTCCGAGCTCAAGGCCGGCCGCGTTGAGTACCGCGCCGACCGCTACGGCATCTGCCACGTGCCCCTGGGCAAGAAGTCCTTCTCTGAGCAGCAGCTCGTCGAGAACTACGCTGCCCTGTACACCGAGATCCTGCGCGTCAAGCCCTCTTCTGCTAAGGGCAAGTACGTCAAGTCCATCTCCGTGTCTTCCACCATGGGCCCTGGCGTCAAGGTCGATCCCGCTGTCCAGCGCGACTTCCTGGCTGAGTAACTTTTAGTTACTGCCTGAGCAAAGCAAGCATTGCTAAAGAAACCCGGTTCTGCCTCGTGCAGGACCGGGTTTCTTGCTATCTCGGGGTAAAACCACCTCAAAGGGGACAGTGTCCCCTTTGAGGTGGTTACCAGGGTGTTCTGGCGGTAGAGGACTCGATGGCCTCGTGGCGCTTGAGCTCGCGGCGCATGGTTTGCGAGTTGAGCCAGGCTGCCTGCCATCCGCGGATGGGGTAGCGCGTCTGGTCGAGCTCAAACTGCGTATAGCCGCAGGCGTTGATGATCGTCGTTCCACACACATGCTGCCGCTCGCGCTGAAAATCGTAACCGTAGCTTTGGTGTACATGCCCATGCACCATGTAGTCGGCCCCCCAGGACTCAAGCGCTGTGTTAAAGCACTCAAACCCTCGATGCGGTAGATCATCCAGATCACCCATACCGGCGGCGGGTGCATGGGTAAGCAGAATGTCGCACCCGCCGACCATCCTAACCTTACGCGACAGCTTACGCATGCGCTTGGACATCTCGCGTTCGGTGTACATGTTGGCGCCGTCGCGATAGCGCATGGACCCGCCAAGGCCCGCAATGCGAATCCCTCGGTACGTGTACACGCTGTCTTCCACGCAGATACATCCGCCCGGTGCATGACGTGCGTAGCGGTCGTCGTGGTTGCCGCGAACGTAGATGAGCGGTTTGTTGATGACGGTGACCAAAAACTCAAGATAGTCCGGGTCCAGATCGCCGGCAGACAGAATCAGGTCGACACCCTCAAAGCGCTCCTTGCGAAAGCACTCCCAAAGGCATCGTTCTTCGGTATCTGCTATGGCAAGGATCTTCATAGGGCGGTAACTCCCGGCTCATCGTCGAGCTGCGGAATGGTGCCTACCACGTTGTCCGCCAGCCAATTCATCTCGACAATCTGCGCGCTCGGCAGTGGGGGAAAGCCCTCGATCTGCACCACGCCGTCTTGGCTATGAAGCTCGCCGCCAAAGGGATTGATGGAGCCCTCGACGATGCCATTGCGGAGCAGCTGCACCAGTTTGCGCGTCTGATAGGGCAGGCCCGGAGCGTAGCGAATGTCGATGACGCCCGAGCTCATGCCATACCAGTAGTTGACGGCGCGAACCTGGCTGTCGTCACTGGTCTCATCCCAGGTGCCATGCAGCAGGCTTCGCACGATAAGCTCGTAGTATCGGCCCCAGTTCCAGACTGGCATGGCGATGCCGACGACCTTGCCATCGACCAGGCGGTGGAGTCCGTAGGCCGTAGGGTCTACGAGCGACTTTGACATGTCAGCGCCGGTCATGACGCTCACGCCTTCGCGGCACATGGCCTCGGCAAGGCCTCCGGCGGGCACATCGCCCCAGGTCAGGATAATTTGCGCGCGGGGGTCGAGCAGCGAGGCGCCGATGGCAAAGGCGTTGATCTCGCTAAGTGCGCCCGAGGCGAAGACCGACGCGTGGTAGCCGATACGGTGGTTGTCCGCCATGCTGGCGGCAAGGGCGCCCAGGAGGAACTTGGCCTCGTACATCTTGCCAAAGTACGAACGGACGCTTTGGTGGGGAAGGCCGATAGAGCAGTTAAGGAACCGAATCTGGGGATACTCAACGGCAGCCCTGAGCGTATATTCCATCAGGCGGTGCGAGGTCGAGAAGATGACGTTAGCTCCATGTTTGACAGCCGTTTCCACGGCAGCGTAGAACACGTCCGGATTGTGACAGTCCTCGAACGCCTCGGTGCGCACGATACCGCCAAAGTGCTCATCGAGATACTGACGCCCTTGGTCGTGCAGGCTGTCCCAGCTCGATGTCGCACAAGGGAACTCATGGATAAAGGCGATGCGCAGGGGGTTGGCCGCCGAGTAGACGGTCTTGCCCATAAAGAAGTTGAGCACGCCGGAGGTGGACTTGGCGGGCGCCTCTTCCTCATCGACACTCGGTGCCTCGACAAGATCGACCTTCTCCTCATCACTTTTGCCGGCAATGACCAGCTCGCGCCAAATCTTGCACAGGCGGTTTACGACGATGTCCGTCGGCGTATCCAGCAGACGGTCCTGGTTGTACACGTTGAGGTAGACGAGCATGGCGTCGGCGGGCGTAATGTCCAGATGGTCGCCGCCGGCGCGCAGGTAGGCGCGCTTAAAGAGCAGGAAGGTATGGCGCAGGTAGTCGACCTTTTTCTGCGGCCATTTTTCGATAAGGTTCTGACCGAGCATCTTGGCGAGCGTTTCGTAGCTTCCCTCACGCGAGAACTTGATCTCGTATAGGGGGCAGACGCGCCAAAACGCGCAGAACTCGCCATAGAGGCGGCTTTCGACTGAATCCCATTTTCCGGGATAGAGGCGGGTGACCTTGGCCGAAACCGTCGGGGCGTCCAGGAATTTGAGGACACTGACGCGCTTGTTGCCCTCTTGGACGTAAAACCGATGCATGAACTCGGTGACGATGATGGGGTCGCGATAGCCCTCGGTCACCTGGATGTCGTAGAGGTTGGACCACTTGCGGGCAAACTCGGTGTTAAACGGCAGCAGGGGCATAAAGTTGCACGAAAAGGCAGACTGACGGCCCTTGGTAACCGTGCCGACGACCATTTCGAGCGGAATATCCCGCAGGCCGACGCTCTCTCGCTGACCTAAGGGGAGCTGGGCAACCAAGCTGTCGAGGTCCGTGAGGTACGGGTGCTCGCTTTGGCTGATGGCGCGACGGCGTCCCTGCTCGCCGCGCTTGCGTGCTTGACGATAGGCCTCTTCCATGGTGTCTACTCCCTTAGTCGTTTAAACAACGATATGAACCATGGTACCACGATGCGAAACCACCACAAAGGTGCCTGTCCCCTTTATGGTGGTTTAGGCGATGATGGGGGCGATGGCACGAATGCAGGCGTCGGCTGCCGTAAAAGTGGTGCTATCGTCGCTGACGATAAAGATGATTTTTCCCTTGATGCCAAAGTCGCCGATCTCGCTAAAGAGCACGTACGGCTCCTTGTCAAAGCCAGAGATGGGCGAGACGGCCGTTTTGGTTGCGCTCGTGAGCTCGTCTGCCAGCGCGTCAAGGGAAGCCCACTTAGACGTGTCCTTTACGGCAACGGGCACGGCCACGCGCCCAAAGGGCATCAGATGTACGAGCGTGTTCTTGGAGATGTTGGAGTTGGGCACAATGATGGTCTGCCCGCAGGCGTCCTCGATGGTCGTGTGGCGCCAGGTGATATCTTGGACCACGCCCGACACGCCGCCGACCTCGATATTGTCGCCGGGTTTGATAATGCCCATAAAGGTCACCTGCATACCGCCGATAAGGTTCGACAGCGTGTCCTGAAAGCCGAGCGAGATGGCGATGCCGCCGACGCCAAGAGCGGCGACGAGGGCGTTTGCATTAATGCCAAAACAGTTGTCGAGGATAAAGCTGCCGCCGATCATCCAGATGACGGCGCGCGCGATGTTGATGAAGATGCTCGATGCTGGGAGCGGGTTATCATCGCGGTTAAGCAGGTGGTGCAGGGTCTTGGACGCGATTTTGGCGGCAACGGCGGTGCCGATGGCCAAGATACCGGCCCAGATGATGTTGTGGACCCATCGTTGTGCAAAGAAATGAAGAATTGGCTCAAACAATTCCATGTAGGGAAACCTCCTCATGATCATCCAACCATGATACCCACCAAGAAGCCCGTCCGATCAAATTCGGACGGGCTTCTGTGCTCGATATAAGGTTTACGCGGCGGGGCTGCAAGGCCCGGCGGTGTAGCTTAGCGTCGACGCTTCCAGATAATGCCGAGAATGATGATGACGATGCCGCCGATGAGGCATGCGCCGATCACGGCTAGCGTGCGGTCTCCCGTTGCGGCGAGCTTGCCGGTCGTCTTCTTGGTGATGACCTTCGTGGTCGTCGCGTCCGTCTTAGGCGAGGGTTCAGGCGTCGGGGCCGGTGTGGGCGTGGGGTCCACGGCAGCGGAGCCAAAGCTGATGGTGCCCGCGAGCGAGGCCATCTTGCTCTCCCAGCCGTTCTGCCCAATTAGCGCCCTTAGCGCTGACTCGCAGGTACCCCACTCGGTGTGCTTGGTGGCGTTTGCGAAGGTGGGGAAGTCGGTCGTGTTGGTGATGATGTAGTTGTTGGTGGCGACGGTGTAGGTCTTGGCGGGGTCGAGCGTGCTGCCATCCTTGGTGAGCGTGGCGCTCACGATGCGCTTGCCTTCGGGCTGCGTCCAATCGATTGTCACGTTGATTCCGCCGAAGGAAAGGACGCTGCCGGAGTCGTCGCGCCACTTGTACATGTCTTGCGCCTCCTGCTCGGTGTGGCCGGCCGCTACGTAGGCTTGCTGAAGCTCGTAGCTGTGATTGCACTCGTCGCTGATCTGCAGCGAGTGCTCGAGCGCTGCCAGGAAGTCCGCACCGGTCATGGTCCAGGTCTCCACGGTGTTGCCGTAGGGCGAGATAGCGATGACGTTGCCGGCGGTCACATCGCCCGCAGCGATGCCGCCGCGGATGCCGCCCGCGTTCTCGATGGCAAGGTCCGCGCCCGTCAGGTCGAGATAGGAGCCGCAGATCACATGTCCGATGGTCTGGGCCTTGGTGGTGTCGCCCTCCTTGCTGGGGCGGAAATCGGTGGTGCGCACCATCTCCCAGCCGTGCGTGCCAGATGCGTTCTCGCCGTAGAAATAATTGGTAGAGCTCGTGCCGAGCACCTCGCTCGATGCGGCGCTAAAGGCATCGTCGAGCGGCTTGATCTTGTTGTCGTGGACCTCATCAAGGATGCTCTGATAGGTGGAGCCCTTGTTGGGATCGGTCAAAAGAACGTTTACATCCTTGGCGGTATAGAGCTTCTCGTCGCCTTTGTCTGCGTATACCGCCACCGTGTCATCGTCGGTGCTTTCGGTGCCCTTGGTGTCGTACTCGTAGGGGACGGAAAGCAGTCCCACTTCGGCAAAGGCGCTGCCCGCCTCGACAACGTGGATTGTCTTGCCGTCGGCTCCCGTCACCTTCTCGTTAAGGTTGATGTGCTCGTGGCCTGCGATAAGGGCATCGACGCCACGGAGCCGCGTGGCAAAGGTCTTGGCGTCGAGCGTGTGCGCGATACACACAACAACATCGCAGCCCTCCTTGCGCAGCTGCTCTGCCTCGGCATTGATGGCGTTCGCGGCACTCGAGAAGCTGGTGTCCGCGACCAGGTCCGCGCGCAGCGAGGAGCCTAGCGACTCATCCATGGCTCCGACGATGCCGACCTTGATCTGGTAGGCGAACGTTGAGTGACTTTCACTGTCCTCCCAGGTGCGGTTGAGCGCCTTGATGTAGCTTGATTTCCATATGCCGTTGGCAGACGTTGCATTCGCGCAAAGCATGGCGAAGGGTGTGCTGGTGGTGCTGGAGCCGGTCATGGTGCGAAGCTTGTCCGCGCCATAGCTCCAGTCGTGGTTGCCTGGCGTGGTCGCGTCGTAGCCATCGGCGTAGAAGGTGTCCATGAGCTCGGCGATGCTCTTGCCCTCGCTCATGGTGGCGAAGGACTGTCCGTGGAAGGTATCACCCGCATCGAGCAAAAGATCGGGGGCGTTGCCCTGGGCGCTATAGAGAACCGCCAGTCCGTCAAAGCCGACGGTGCCGGTGCCCTTGCTTGCGTTGTAGCTGTACTTGTAGCTGCCGTGGATGTCGTTGGTGTGCATGACGGTCACGGTGCCGTTGATCGCCTGGGACAGATCGCTCGCAAGGGCGAGGCTGGGTACGCCAGTGAGCACGCCGGCAAGCAGCGCGGCGGTTAACGCAAGGCGGGGGACGAATCTTCTCATGGCAGTCTCCTTAGTCCTTAACAAAAACCACCACAAAGGTGCCTGTCCCCTTTGTGGTGGTTTTCTAAGTCGTTAGCTTAGTAGCATGCGGTCGTTGGCGAGCTCGCCGCCCGAGACCTCCTCGAACTTCTGCAGCAAGTCGGCCACGGTGAGCGACTTCTTCTCGTCGCCCGCCACGTCGTAGATCACATGGCCCTCGTGCATCATGATCAGACGGTTGCCCAGACGGATGGCGTCGTTCATGTTGTGCGTGACCATGAGCGTGGTCAGGCGGTTCTCGTCGACGATCTCCTCGGTCAGGTTGAGCACCTTAGAGGCCGTCTTGGGGTCGAGGGCCGCCGTGTGCTCGTCGAGCAGCAGCAGACGCGGCTTGGTGAGCGTGGCCATCAGCAGGGTGAGTGCCTGGCGCTGGCCGCCCGAGAGCAGGCCGACCTTGGCGTTGAGGCGCGTGTCCAGACCAAGGTCCAGACGCTTGAGCAGTTCAACGTACTCGTCCTTTTCGGCCTTGGTGACGCCCCACGAAAGACCGCGACGCTGGCCGCGGCGCTTGGCGAGGGCCAGGTTTTCGGCAATTTGCATGTCGGCAGCGGTGCCGCGCATGGGGTCCTGGAACACACGGCCCAGGTACTTGGCGCGCTGTGACTCGCTCAGACGCGAGATGTCGGTGCCATCGAGCTCAATAACACCCGAATCGAGCGGATACACGCCGGCGATCATATTGAGCAGCGTGGACTTGCCGGCGCCGTTGCCGCCGATCACAGTTACAAAGTCGCCATCGTTGAGGGTAAGGTCGACGCCGGTGAGCGCGCGCTTCTCGGTGACGGTGCCCTTGTTAAAGGTCTTCTTGACGTGCGAGAGCTTAAGCATCTGCCTCATCTCCCTTCGTGTAGGAGCTGCGGAGCTTATAGCGCTCCCAAACCACGGGCACGCACAGGGCCACGGCAACGATCACGGCGGAGAGTAGCTTCATGTCGTTGGCGTCCATGCCCAGCTGCAGCACGATGGCGCGGATAAGGAAGTACACCACGGAGCCAAAGACGGCGGAAGCAAGACGGACGCTAAACTGCGTGAGGCCGCCGGGCAGCAGGCGACCGAGCACCTCGCCGATGACGATGGCGGCAAGACCGATAACGATGGCGCCGGTGCCCATGCCAATGTCGGCATACTTCTGGCTCTGGCAGATGAGCGCACCCGAAAGGCCAATGAGGGCGTTGGAGAGCACGAGGGCGATCATTTTGGTAGTGTTGGTGTTAACGCCCAGGGCGCGGATCATGTACTCGTTGTTGCCGGTGGCACGCAGCGCCGAGCCGATCTCGGTGCCAAAGAACCAGTACAGGATGGCGACGATGGCCACGGCCAGCACAATGCCTAGGATAATGGCAACAGTGGACTGCGGCAGGCCCGTCATGTTGCTGACGGATGAGAAGATAGTGCCCTTGGCAAGGATGGGCGTGTTGGACTTGCCCATGATGCGCAGGTTGATGGACCACAGACTGATCTGCGTAAGGATTCCGGCGAGGATTGCGGGAATCTCAAAGACGGTGGTCAAGATGCCCGTGACGGCGCCCGCGATGGCGCCGGCGCACATGCCGGCCAGCACGGCGAGCAAGGGATCGACGTTATTGTTGACGATGAGCACGGCGCAGACACAGCCGCCGAGGGCAAAGCTGCCGTCGCAGGTCATATCGGGGATGTCGAGCAGGCGGAACGTGATAAACACGCCAAGCACCATAATGCCCCAGAGGACGCCCTGCGAAACGGCGCCCTGCAATGCAATGAGCATGCTTCATACCTCCTAGGATAGGGTGGACACGTGATTTTCCATAATAGCGGTACCAATGCATAAAAGAGCTGCGGACGGATGTTTTGTCTCATCCGAAACAAGCAGGGCGAACGCCGGTCTTTAGCGTTCGCCCCAAGGACTCAGATATTGAATAACGCGGCTGTGGCGCGCGTGCGGGCCCTAGACGCGTTACCGCGCATGGCGCTACTCGTCCAGAGCGGAAAGGTCGATACCCAGGGCCTCGGCCATCTCGTCGTTCTTGACGACGACCAGGTCCTTGCTCGAGAGGTGCACGATAGCCATATCCTCGGGCTTGGCTTCGCCCTTCAGGATCTTAACGGCCATCTCGCCCGCAGCGTGCCCCAGATCCTCATAGTTGATGGAGAGGGTGAACAGGCCGCCGGCCATGCACATGCCCTCCTCGCCGGTCACGAAGGGGAGCTTGTTCTCCTTGCAGATCTGGCCGACCTGCGAAGCGCCTGCGGCGATGGTGTTGTCGGTGGGGGAGTAGAGCGCGTCGACCTTGCCCACGGCGGACTCGACGACGGACTGGATCTCGTTGGAGCTCGAGACGGTGAAATCGGTGTACTCCAGGCCCAGCTTGTCGAGCTCCTTCTTGGCGGCCTTGATCTGAACGTCGGAGTTGGACTCGGCGGTGCAGTAGAGCAGGCCGACCTTTTTAACGTCGGGCAGGACCTTCTGCATCATCTCGAGCTGCTCGGCGACCGGGGTGAGGTCGGAAGCACCCGTGACGTTGGTGCCGGGCTTGTCGTTGTCCTGGACCAGGCCGGAGGCGGCGTAGTCGGTGATGGCACAGCCCACGATGGGGATATCGGCCGTGGCGCCGGCGGCAGCCTGCGCGGCGGGCGTGGCGATGGCATAAATCAGGTTGACGTTGTCGCCCACAAACTTGTCGGCAATGGACTTACACGTGGACTGGTCGTTCTGGGCGTTCTTCTGGTCGATCTTGACCTTAAGGCCGCTCTCCTTGATGGCCTTGACAAAGCCATCGTTGGCGGCGTCGAGTGCGGAGTGCTCGGTGAGCTGCAGAACGCCGATGGTGTAGTCGGAACCGGCGGCAGCAGAGCCGGAACCAGAGTTGCCGCCGCATCCGGCGAGCGGGGCGAGCGCGAGCAGGCCGGCGGAGACCAGAAGGCTCCTGCGGCTGATGGTGATGTCCTTCATATCATTACCCCCAGTATAAAAATGGCTGGAAACGCTGCACTGGGACAAAGTGCAAGTGGGACTATAGTAGCGCTGATGTCCATTTTTACAACAGCCTGGCGGGTTTTTTAATACAGAATCGGATGGGCGGTACGGGTAGTCGAATGGACGGCGGAGGGTCTTATGCGGCGGAGGCGGCGTCGTCCTCGGCCAAGGCGGCGAAGAGCTTCTTGCCATCGAGGAGACGTGTGGTGACGTTTCTCATGCGGCCGATCTCAACGGTGCGCAACGTGTCGTCGGCGCCTCGGGCGTCATAGACCGTTCCCAGCAAATACGAGATGCCGTCTCGTTGCTTGATGGCAAAGGGCCGGAGTGTCATCCGTGCCACTTCGACCTCTCCGCGTGCCGTGACACTCGAAATATCAAAACTCACCGTGGTTCCGTGGTCGATGGCCTGCTCGATGAGCTCGCAGGCATCGATGCGCTTGACAGGCGTGTGCGTGGTCTTGGTGGATTTGCCGCCCACGCTTGGAGCGGGCTCGGGTGCATCGAGGTAGCCGCGAACGTCGGCGCTCGCCATGGCGACCAAGTGCTGCGCCATGCTCTTTCGAATGGCGATGGGCGTGGAGCGGTTGCGCATGACCATGCCGTGGAGCCGGATGATCTCTTCGTCGGTGAGCGGACGGGTCAAGAGCCGATACCCCACGCCGCGTTTGTACTCAATTTCGTATCCGGCATGGCGAAGTGCGGAGATGGCGGTGTAGATGCTGCGCCGCGCCGCCGAGATGGGCATGCGGGCGGGGTCGTCGGGATGGGCGAGGCGCCGGATCAACTCATCGGAAAGCATGGCCTTGTCCTCGCCGGTGTTCTCGCTTAATAGTTGCAAGATGCGAACGGCGCGATAGGCTGCCATCGAGGCGGCGCCTCTCGTCGTGGTGTCGTAGGTTTCAACAGCGGTTTCGGTCATGGCGCCCACGTCCTTTCCGTTTTGGGTGGCGACGGTATGGAGCCTAGGACGCGGGGCTTTCCCAGGGATGCAGGACGCCCTGGGCGGTCGGTAGCCGTCGGCAAGCGGCGGGTCGAGTTTTCAACAGCCCTGCCCAACTGACCAAAAACTTGCCAAAAGCTTGACGGATGCTGTTGAAAAAAGCGCCCCTCGGCTTGCCGAGAGGCGCTGGCGTGATGCGCTGGAACGCGTTTGGTGGCGCTGTGGCGATTAGAAGTCGGCGTTGCCCACGGTGCGCGGGTGCGGCAGGACGTCGCGGATGTTGCCCACACCGGTCAGATACATGACCAAGCGCTCGAAGCCCAGACCGTAGCCGGCGTGCTTGCAGGAACCGTAGCGGCGAAGGTCAAGGTAGTACTTGTACTGCTCGGGATTCATGCCCAGGTCCTTGATGCGGGCTTCGAGCAGATCCAGGCGCTCCTCGCGCTGGGAGCCGCCGATAATCTCGCCGATGCCCGGCACCAGGCAGTCGGCGGCGGCGACGGTCTTGCCGTCCTCGTTCATGCGCATGTAGAAGGCCTTGATCTCGGCCGGATAGTCGGTTACGAAGGTCGGGCGCTTAAAGTGCTCCTCGGTCAGGAAGCGCTCGTGCTCGGTCTGCAGGTCGATGCCCCAGCTGACGGGGTAGTCAAACTTGTGACCGGCGGCGACGGCCTGCTCCAGGATTTCGACGGCCTCGGTATAGGTGACGCGGGCAAAGTCGGAGTTTGCCACGTGGTCCAGGCGCTCGATCAGGCCCTTGTCCACAAACTTGTTGAGCATGTTGAGCTCGTCGGGGCAGGTGGCCATAACGTCCTTAAGGACGTACTTGAGCATGGCCTCGGCGTTATCCATGTAGTCGTTAAGGTCGGCAAAGGCCATCTCGGGCTCGATCATCCAAAACTCGGCGGCGTGGCGCGTGGTGTTGGAGTTTTCGGCGCGGAAGGTGGGGCCAAAGGTGTACACGTCGCCAAAGGCCATGGCAAAGTTCTCGGCATTGAGCTGGCCGGACACGGTAAGGCTCGCGTGCTTGCCAAAGAAGTCCTGGCTCCAGTCAACCTCGCCGGATTCGGTGAGGGGCGGATTTTTGGGGTCGAGCGTGGTCACGCGGAACATCTCGCCGGCGCCCTCGCAATCACTCGTGGTGATGATGGGGGTGTTGACGTAGACAAAGCCCTGCTCCTGGAAGAAGCGGTGGATGGCGGCAGCCGCGACAGAACGGATGCGGAACACGGCGCGGAACAGGTTGGTGCGCGGGCGCAGGTGCTGTTGGGTGCGCAGGAACTCGACGGTTGCGCGCTTCTTCTGCAGCGGGTAATCCGGGGCGCTGACGCCCTCGACCTCAATGGAGGTGGCAGAAAGCTCGAAAGGCTGGGGCGCATCGGGGGTCAGCTTGACGGTGCCGGTGCAAATGAGTGCGGCCGAGACGTTTTGATGGGCGATCTCGTCGTAGTTGTCGAGCGCCTCGCGGTTCATGACGACCTGCAGGTCGCGGAAGCAGCTGCCGTCGTTGAGCGTAACAAAGCCAAAGTTCTTCATGTCGCGGATGGACTTGACCCAGCCGGCGACGGTGACGGTCTGGCCGCCAAGCGACTCGGCATCGGCGTAAAGCTGCGCGATTTTGGTGCGGTTCACGTATCCTCCCATAACGGTTGAATGATAGTTATCCATACAGTTCGATATTCTAGCAGCTCGGCTCATTTGGGCTATACAGATAAGGCATTGGCGGGATGGTTTTTCAAACGAAAAGCGCCCGCGGCCAAATGGTCGCGGGCGCTTGACGAGGTGCCTTTTGGCTGTGTGGCGCGGGGCCTGGCTACTTGGTCTTGGCTACCAGCAGCGGGTCGCCCAGCTTGACGAGCGGGTTGCCGCCGATAAGCGTTCCGGACTCGCCGACATGGTCGATGCTCTTAAGACGATCGAGCTCGGAGACGATGACGGTCACGATGTCCTCGTGGCCGGCGGCCTTGATGGCCTCGCGATCGAAGCTGATGAGCGGCTGGCCTGCCTTGACCACATCGCCCATCTCGACAAAGCGGGCAAAACCCTTGCCGTTCATTTCCACGGTGCCCAGGCCGACATGGATGAACACGCGAAGACCGTCCTCGGTAATCATGCCGATGGAGTGGTTGGTGACGGTGGTGGCACCGATGCGGCCGTTGGCGGGCGCATAGATGGTGCCGGTAATGGGCTCGATGCCATAGCCCTGGCCAAGCATGCCCGAGGCGATCGTCTCGTCGGGAACCTCGTCCAGGTTGACGAGCACGCCGTTGACGGGGGCATAGATGACGCCTTCGCGGGTGGCGAAGCTTGCTGCGGGCGGAACGGACGCCTCGCCGGTCGAGGTGAAGGTGGACTTAAGCGAATCGAGCAGACCCATAGTTGCCTCCAACTTAAATAGGCGCATATCGCGCGTTTGGTTTGCCGGAAACGTTTCATATCTGTTTCGCGGCTTGGTCAGCACCCCCTATTCTACGCTGCTCAGCGATACCTCTGAGCTGGGATTATGTGATATATCAGTTGAAGGGAAACTTATTGCTGGCGTGTTTCTGCGCCACGGGTTCAAGTGGGGTACGCTTGAAGGCAAAAAACAAGGGCGCTTAATTTGCGCGAAGGGAGCACATATGATTGTCGAGAACCGTGCGCTGTGGGGCGAGGAGCCGACCGAGGAATATCCGGCGACGTTTACGTATTTGGGTGCTGAGCCGCTGCCCGATAAACCGAATGGCCGCCGCCCTGCCGTAATTATCTGCGGCGGAGGTGCGTTTACGCATATCGCTCCGCATGAGCAGGATCCCGTGGCGTTTGCGTTTTTGGATCACGGTTACCAGGCCTTTGTGCTCAACTATGTCACGAGTTCTACGGGTGACGTGAGCTTTCCGCACCCCCAGGCAGATCTTGCCAAGATGGTCGCCACGGTGCGCGCGAATGCCGACGAGTGGCATGTCGACCCCAAGCGCGTGTGCGTCGTGGGCTTTTCTGCTGGCGGCATGATTTGCGCCTCGCTGGCAACACAGTGGAAGACCGGCCCCTTCGCGGCACTTGCCGGGGCGCGTCCGGACGACATTCGTCCCGATGCCGTGGTGCTGGGCTATCCATTGCTCGACTTTGCCTATGTGCGTGACATGCAGACGCGCGATCCGCGCATTGACTTGCGTGTGCCCAAGACGGGCGGCAAGACGGGGCGCGATCTGCTCAACGACTACCTGTCGATGGTGACGGGTGGCGAGGCAACTGACGAGCATTTGGCCGATATCTGCCCCACCACGCATGTTTCGCGTCAGATGCCGCCGACCTTTGTGTGGGGCGTGTCCGACGACAAGACGGCACCGATCGCGCAGGTCTACCCGTTTGCGCAGCGCATGGCCGAGGAAGGCGTCGCATGCGAGATGCACGTCTTTGATCAGGGCGGCCACGGCCTTTCGCTCGGCAACGCCAACACCGCGGTCGACAACGAGGACAAGCAGGTGGCGGTCCGCCCCTGGATTCGCCTGGCTTTCCGCTTCCTGGAGCGCCACGGCTTCTAGTTACGCGGCTTTACCAAACGCCGTAACCACTTGACGCTGCGCCTTTGGTTCCGCCGTTCTAACGAACGGCGGACCGGTCGACGCTGCAAGCCCGCCAGAGCGGCAATCTGACGTTCAGCTTCGGCGGCATGACCAGAAGGTCAATGCCGCCTCGCTTCGCGTCACCTTGCTCGCTCTGGCGGGCTTTCGCTGTCCGCGCCAAAACATCGGCGTTGCCATGGCCCAGATGCGGCACTCGGGGACGTTCCTTTTGTGCCGGTACTTGGGGACGGCCCTTGCACCAATCTGTTGATTGAACGTCGCTGTGTGTTCGCGCTATCATGCATGGTTAAAATTGGTTAGCCATGGCAAACGGTTAGCCATGGTGAACATAAATACAACGCCCTGTGGGCGCCGGGGGAGGAACACGGACGTGAAGCTCGATACACTCGAGATCGGAAAGGACGCCGTTGTCGCATCGGTGACATCGGACGATCAGGCACTCCGACAGCATATTTTGGACATGGGTCTAACGCCGGGCACCGAAGTCACCATGATGAAGTACGCCCCCATGGGCGACCCGCTCGAGATCCGCCTGCGTGGCTACGAGTTGACACTGCGCAAGGACGATGCCGCTCGCATCGAGCTCGTGGGTATTCACGACACCGATACGGGTCCGCGCGCTAACGCCGCAATCGGCACGACGGAGCATCCGGCCCTGGGCGAGGGGACGTATTCGCCCCGTGCGGCAAAGACGGCCGTGCCCGAGGGCGCGCCGCTGCACTTTGCCCTCGCCGGCAACCAAAACTGCGGCAAGACCACGTTATTCAACCAGCTGACGGGCTCCAACCAGCACGTCGGTAACTTTCCCGGCGTGACGGTCGACCGCAAAGATGGCACCATCCGTAACCATCCCGAGGCGAGCGTTACCGACCTGCCTGGCATTTACTCCCTGTCGCCGTACACGGGCGAAGAAATCGTCAGCCGCCAATTCATCTTGGACGAAGATCCCGACGCCATCATCGACATCATTGACGCCACCAACATCGAGCGTAACCTGTACCTGACACTGCAGCTCATGGAGCTCGACCGTCCTATGGTCATCGCGCTCAACATGATGGACGAGGTGACCGCCAATGGCGGCGCCGTAGACGTCAACCTGCTCGAGAGCCTGCTGGGCGTGCCTGTTGTTCCCATTAGCGCTGCCCGCAACGAGGGTATTGGCGAGTTGGTGGATCATGCCTTGCACGTGGCGCGGTTCCGCGAGCGCCCCGGTCGCCTGGACTTCTGCGCGCCCGATGGTCCAGACGGCGGCGCGCTGCATCGCTGCATTCACGGCATCGCCAACCTTATCGAGGACCATGCCGCGACGGCGCATATCCCGGTGCGTTTTGCGGCGACCAAGCTGGTTGAGGGCGACGAGCTGGTGACCGAGGCGCTTCATCTGGACCGTAACGAACTTGACGCCATCGAGCACATCATTACCCAGATGGAGGGTGAGGCCGGTACCGACCGTCTGTCTGCACTGGCTGACATGCGCTTCGGCTTTATCGGCGACGTGTGTGGGCGCTGCGTCGTCAAGCCGCACGAGAGCCGCGAGCACGTGCGTTCCGTCAAGATCGACCGCATCCTGACGGGTCGCTACACGGCCATTCCGGCGTTCCTGGTGATCATGGGTCTCGTCTTTTGGCTGACGTTTGGCGTGATCGGCGCGGCGTTGCAGGGACTTATGGAGGACGGCATCGCTGCCATCATCGCCTCGGCCGATGCGGGCCTCAAGGCGTTCGGCACCAACGACGTGGTGCGCTCGCTGGCTGTCGACGGTGTGCTTACGGGCGTGGGCAGCGTGCTGACCTTCCTGCCGATTATCGTCGTGCTCTTTTTGTTCCTCTCCATTCTGGAAGACTCCGGCTACATGGCGCGCGTGGCCTTTGTCATGGATAAAGTGCTGCGTCGCTTTGGCCTGTCGGGCCGCAGCTTCGTGCCTATGCTCGTCGGTTTTGGCTGCACCGTGCCGGCTATCATGTCGACCCGTACGCTCCCATCCGAGCACGACCGCAAGATGACGGTCATGCTCACGCCGTTCATGAGCTGTTCGGCCAAGTTGCCGGTCTACGGTCTGCTGTGCGGGGCGTTTTTCCCGCAGGCGACGGTTCCCGCCATGGTCTCGCTCTATCTGATTGGCATTGCGGTCGGTTGCATCGCGGCTTTGGTGCTCAATCGCACGGCATTTAAGGGTGACCCGGTGCCGTTTATCATGGAGCTTCCCAATTACCGCCTGCCGAGCGTCAAGACGACGGTGATGCTGGCATGGGATAAGGCCAAGGACTTCATCACCAAGGCCTTCACCATTATCTTTGCCGCTACGGTGGTCATTTGGTTTCTCCAGACGTTCGATATCCGCTTTAATGTGGTCGCCGATCAGTCGCAGAGTCTACTTGCCGGTTTGGGTAGCATTATCGCCCCGCTGCTAGCGCCGCTCGGCTTTGGCGACTGGCGTGCATCCACGGCGCTCGTCACCGGTCTTATTGCCAAGGAGAGCGTCATCTCGACCCTCACGGTGCTTTTGGGTGCAACGTCACCCGCGGCGCTGTCGACCATGTTTTCGCCGTTTACCGCCTACGTGTTCCTGGTCTTTACGTTGCTGTACCCGCCCTGCGTGGCTGCCATCGGCGCCGTCAAGAGCGAGCTGGGTGCGCGCTATGCCGTTGCCGTGTTCGCGTTTCAGGTGACGGTCGCCTGGATCGTGGCGTTTGTCGTGCATTCGGCGGGTATATTGCTGGGGTTGGCTTAGCTATTTATTGATGGCGTAACCTCTGTATATCAAGTTGATTGCGGCCCCGCATCTGTTACTGACGGATGCGGGGCCGTTGCTATATAATCGCCTCCGCTCAAAATGATTGGAGACGTTATATATGAGTCAGGCAAGGCAAGACGGCATCACGCTTAAGCAGTGGCTCCCGCTCATCGGGCTCACCTGCTGCGCGTTCGTGTTCAACACGTCGGAGTTCATGCCCATCGGCCTGCTGACCGACATCGCCGCGTCGTTCTCGCTCACCGAGGCCCAGGCAGGCATCATGATTTCGGTCTACGCCTGGGGCGTCATGCTGCTGTCGCTGCCGCTCATGGTGTTCGCATCGCGCTTTGAGTTCAAGCGGATGCTGTTGGGCGTGCTTGCCGTGTTCTCGCTGGGCCAGTTCCTGTCCGCTGTGGCACCGACATATCCCATCCTGGTCTGCGCGCGCCTGGTGGTCGCTTGCGCACATGCCGTGTTCTGGTCGGTCGCCTCGATTATGGCCTCGCGCCTGGTCGACACTCGTCACGGCGCGCTCGCCATCAGCATGATCGCTACGGGCTCGTCCATCGCGCAGATCTTTGGCCTGCCCTTCGGTCGCGCCATTGGCCTGGCCGTGGGCTGGCGCATGACGTTTGCCGTGGTCGGGGCCCTTTCTGCCGCTGCGGTGGTGTACCAGGCCGCCGTGTTCCCGGCCATGCCGGCGGGCGAGCGCTTTACGCTTAAGCAACTGCCCGAGCTGCTCAAGAACCCGTTCCTCATCGCGCTTTATGCGGTCACGGTGTTCATGGCAACCGGCTATTATGCGGGTTACAGCTATATCGAGCCGTTCCTGGCACAGGTCGCGCACGTCGACGCAAGCGCTATTACCATGACGCTGACGGCGTTCGGCTGCTCTGGTCTGCTCGGAAGCTGGCTGTTCGGCCGCCTGTTCGACGGGCACCGGTTCCCGTTCTTGGCTATCACGCTCTCCGGCGTGCCGGTGGCCCTGCTGCTCATGGGTCCGGCCGCATCGTCGCTCGCGGCGGTGCTTGCCGTCTGCGCGCTGTGGGGTTGCTGCGCCACGGCCTTTAACGTGGCGTTTCAGGCCGAGCTCATCAAGTTCACGCCGGCGGATTCGTCGGCTGTCGCCATGTCGATCTTTTCGGGCCTGTTCAATCTGGGTATCGGCACGGGCACCGCAATCGGCGGCGCTGTGGTTTCGGGCCCCGGTATCGCCTGGATCGGCTTTGCGGGCGGGGCGATTGCCGTCGTGGGCGTCATCCTCGCCATCACGGTGATGTTCCCAGCCATCCGTCGCGCCAAACCCGTTGCCTAGCCACGTCCCCTCATCAGTTGCGGTGGAATACGGACTGCTGAGCCCAACAAACCCGGCAAACAGTCCGTATTTCACCGCAACTTAGAGAGGGGCTGGGGTAGCTAAAAGAGCCCCATCCCAAAATAGCTACCCTGCTGGGCATACAATGGATATCGTTGTGTTGAGCTTACCGGGAGGTTGCTATGTGGGCATACGAGACGACGTTCTATCAGATCTATCCGCTGGGCTTTTGCGGAGCTCCGCGCGAAAACGCCGCCCCCGTTGCCGAGGATGAGCTCGCCCAGGCTGCCAACGCAGCGCCCAACCCCGATGCGCCCATCATGAAGATCGCCCAATGGGCCGACTACCTGCAAGAGCTCGGCATCGGTGCTGTGCTCATTAACCCGCCGCTCGAATCCGACAGCCACGGCTACGACACGCGCAGCCTGCGCCATATCGACCGTCGCTTGGGTGGGGATGCCGATTTTGCCGCCGTGTGCGAGACACTGCATGCCCACGGCATCCGCGTGGTGCTCGACGCCGTCTTCAACCACGTCGGTCGCGGCTTTTGGGCCTTCCGCGATGTTCAGGAGCGCAAGTGGGACTCGCCCTACAAGGATTGGTTCCATATCAGCTTTGACGGTGACTCGTGCTACGGCGATGATTTTTGGTATGAGGGCTGGGAGGGCCATTTTGAGCTCGTGAAGCTCAACCTACAAAACCCCGCCGTGGTCGATTACCTGCTTGAGTCCGTGCGTCGCTGGGCCGAGGTCTTTGGCGTCGACGGCCTGCGCTTGGACGTTGCCTATATGCTCGATCGCGATTTTATGCGCCGCCTGCATACTTTTACCCGTGAGCTCAAGCCCGACTTTGTGCTGATTGGCGAGACGCTCCACGGCGACTACAACCAAATCGTCAACGACGAGATGCTCGACTCCTGCACCAACTACGAGTGCTACAAGGGCCTGTACTCCAGCTTTAACTCGGTCAACATGTTCGAGATCGCCCATTCGCTGCACCGTCAGTTTGGCGGCGACCCTTGGTGCATCTACCGCGGCAAACATCTGCTGTCGTTTGTCGACAACCACGATGTGCCGCGCCTGGCGAGCATCCTGACGGACAAGTCCTGTCTGCGCCCCGCTTATGGCATGCTCTTTGGCATGCCGGGCATCCCGTGCGTCTACTATGGCAGCGAGTGGGGAATTGCCGGCGAAAAGGGTGGCCCCGATGGCGACTGGGCGCTGCGACCTGCGCTCAATGAGCCTGCGCCCAACGAGCTGACGGCGTTCATCACGCAGCTTGCGCACCTTCGCTCGGCCGACGACGCGGCTGCCCGTGCTCTCAACTACGGTGCCTATCGCAACGTGGTGATCCAGAACAAGCAGCTGTTGTTCGAGCGCGCCTGCGACGACGCGACGGTACTCGTGGCGGTCAATGCCGTGAACGAGAGGTATACCTTCGCCGCCGGCGAACTCAACGGCTCCTTCGTCGACCTGCTTGGCGACGGCGTGCCCACGGTCGAGCTGGCGGGCTCCCTTGAGCTTGCGCCCTACGAGGTGCGTTATCTGCTGAGGGCCTAGGCCATGGCTGCGTCCGACGAGGGCTATCAACATATTGAGCATGGGTTTGAGCCCGTGTTCGACCAGCACTCTCGCGTTTTGGTGCTGGGGTCGTTTCCCTCGGTGCTCTCGCGCGCCAACGCCTTCTACTATGGCAATCCGCAGAATCGCTTTTGGCGCGTGATGGCCGCGTGCCTTGGTGTGCCCGTGCCGCCCAACGAGGGCGACGCTTTGGCGAGCGGCGAGCCTGCGACGCTCGACGCCTCGATTGCCGCCAAGCGGGCTATGCTGCTAAACGGCGGCGTGGCCCTGTGGGACGTGATCGAGAGCTGTGACATCAAGGGCTCGAGTGACGCGAGCATTCGCAACGTTGTGCCGGCACATATCGAGCGCATTGCCGATGTCACGCCGATTGAGGTCGTTATCTGCAACGGCGGCGCGGCCGGGCGGCTCTACAAACGCTATCTACAAGAGCGGACGGGGCTACCCGCCATCGTGCTGCCGTCGACGAGTCCTGCCAACGCGGCATGGCGTTTGGAGCGGCTTGTCGAGCGTTGGAGTGAAGCCGTTGACTGGGCTGTTTTTTAATTTAGATTTTTGTTTGAGCGTGGGCGCCCAGACGTTTCAGAACGCCTCGCCAGATCGGCGCGGGCACGGCTGGCTCGGCGCAAACCATGCCGTCGGCGTCGACGTTCTTGGCATTACCACCACCAAGTCGCTGCGCATGCTCAACCGAACAGCCCATACGAACGGCGCCTACGAGCTTGTCCATCGCTTCCGAAAACGGTCGCCGCAAGAGTCCCATGCGCGGTGAGTGACGAAGCGCCGCGAAGCCGCTGCCGGTACAGACGACAACGCCGCCGCACCATGACAGCCCACGAAGGTCGCACGCCGCTCGCAGACGCACGACGAGCCCGTGCGCTCGCTCGAGGCCGCCGACGTCGGCCTGGACAACAACATAGGCACGCGTCCCTGCGCCGCCAAAGCGGTCGAGCACCTGCTCAATGGGCGCCATCGCTTCATCATTGGGTGCATCTTCAACGGCGAACACAATGCCATCGGCGGTACCGGCAACGCTGCCGGCATCATTCGCCTCCAAATCGACCGGGTGGGGGAGTACGGTGCCGGAAAGCTGTGCATAGGCGGCGATGGCATCCTGCAGGTCCCAAAGCAAAAACTCAAGATCGGCGCTCTCGGGAATACTGATATACGCAATGGTCTGCAGCGTTTTGGGCTTATCGCCGCGTGCGATCGCCTCCATGCCATCTCCTTTCCAGTCCGTTTCCGTTTAGGTTACACCGTCTGATGACGCTTCGCCGCGCTATCCTAGTGCAACCCTTACGAAAGGAACGCCATGCGCTTGCCCATGAATACCTTGCTTGCCACGCTCAAGCCCTCCGGTATCCGCCGAATCAACGCGCTCGCCGCCCAGCACCCGGGGTGCATCGCGCTTGCGCTTGGCGAGCCCGATTTTCCCACGCCCGATGTGATTAGCGCCGAGGTGACCGCCGCACTGGACCGCGGTGACACGCACTATCCGCCCAACAACGGGCGCCCCGCCCTGCGTGAGGCGTTATCTGCCTACATGGGGGACGCGGGCCTTACGTTTTCCGCCGATGAGGTCATCCTGACCGACGGTGCGACCGAGGCCCTGTCGGCAGCATTCATGGCTATGCTCAACCCAGGCGACGAGGTCATTATTCCCACGCCGGCCTTTGGCCTGTACGAGAGCATCGTCGTGGCCAATCACGCCAAGGCGGTCTTTTTGGATACGGAGCCTGCGCAATTCCAGATTGACGAAGACGCACTTCGTGCTTACGTGACGCCGGCGACCAAGGCCATCGTCATCTGCTCGCCCAACAATCCTACGGGTTGCATCCTCAACACGGCGTCGCTCGACGCCGTGGCGCGCGTGGCGGAGGAGGCGGGCATCTACGTGGTCTGCGACGACGTATACAACCGCCTGGTTTATGTGGATGGCTACGAGCGCTTTGCCCAGCGTCACCCGGAGCTGCGTGAGCAGACGGTCGTCATCGAGAGCTTCTCCAAGCCCTGGGCTATGACCGGCTGGCGCCTGGGCTGGCTCGCAGCAGCGGCACCCGTCATCGCCGAGATCGCAAAAGCTCACCAATACCTAGTATCGAGTGCCGTCTCCTTCGAGATGGACGCCGCGGCCCGAGCCCTGACCGTCGACCCAACCCCCATGCTCAAAGTCTACCGAGCCCGTCGCAAGCGCGTGCTCGCGGCCTTGGACGCCATGGGCCTCGACGCAGTAGAGCCCGCAGGAGCCTTCTACGCTTTCCCGAGCATCAAAAAGTTCGGCCTAACCAGCGAAGCCTTCTGCATCAAAGCCATCAAAGAGGCAAACGTAGCCCTAGTCCCGGGCGACTGCTTCGGCACCGAAGGCCACATCCGCCTAAGCTACTGCGTCTCCGACAAAGACCTAGACGAAGGCCTCCACCGCCTATCCACCTTCGTTTCAACCCTATAGCCATCAGGGACGCAACACATCAGCCCACCGATTTAAGGATTGTGAGTGGGGCGCGCCGGCCAACGGAAAACCGGACTGCCCCATAGTTGACGCAGGCACGCGCCGCCGAAGGCCAGGCGCAAGGTTTTCGTAGATTCCGCACGAGCCGAAGAGCACTTAATGTGCTCTTCGTGCGAGCCAGGACTTGACCGAGCGAAAACCTTGCGCCTGGCCTTCGGCGGAGCGTGCCGGATGGTGGAATTGTGTGCAGCCCGGTTTTCCGTTGACCGACGCCGGGGTCCCCGCCATAATACTTTCGGTTCACGCACGAATCCGCTGCCAGAGACAGCCGGTGCAAACGGGCATCGCCCGCGAGCTTAATGGGACATCCCGCCAGCCGAGGTGGTCGAGTAGATATGTCTTCTCGCCCCCGTCGCTCATGCAGCGCGGGGGCTTTCTTTTTGGACATGCCCCCGTCACGTCCTTGTGGCGGACCGTGCCCGGAAAGAATTCGAGGAGGTGTAATTCATGCCCCAGCAGTACAAAATCGACAAGGTTGCAGAGATCGAGTCCCGTATCGCCGAGAACGCCGGTCTGTTCGTCGTCAACTACAACGGTCTGACGGTTAAGCAGGCTCAGGAGCTGCGTCATCAGCTTCGCGAGTGCGGCGCCGAGATGAAGGTCTACAAGAACAACCTGGTCAAGATCGCTCTCAAGAACCAGGAGCAGCCCGAGATCGACGAGATCCTCGCCGGCCCCGTCGCTTATGTGTTCTACGAGACCGAGCCGGTCGAGGCCGCTAAGGCCCTTAAGGACTTCTCCGCTAAGTCCAAGGGCGTCCTTGAGATCAAGGGCGGTATCTCCGACGGCAAGGCCGTTTCCGCTGATGATGTTAAGGCTATCGCCGAGCTGCCCACCAAGGATCAGCTTCTCGGCCAGATCGCCGGTCTCATCTCCGGTTTCGCTCGCGACATCGCTGTCTGCGTCAACGGCGTTTCCTCTGGTCTCGCTCGTTCGATCCAGCAGGTCTCCGAGCAGAAGGCAGCCTAGTTGCTGTTTTCACCCGCGGCGGCAACGCCGCACCCCTGGCGCATTCGCGCCGTGTTTTAACTGATCTCCGTGCATCCGCACGGAAACCGAAAGGACTTAGAAATGGCTAAGCTTACCACCGATGAGATCATCGATGCTCTTAAGGAAATGACCCTTCTCGAGGCTTCCGAGCTCGTCAAGGCTATCGAGGACACCTTCGGCGTTTCCGCCGCTGCTCCTGCCGCTGTTGTCGCCGCTCCCGCTGCTGGCGCTGCTGAGGCCGAGGAGAAGACCGAGTTTGACGTCGTGCTCGAGGGCTTCGGCGACAACAAGATCCAGGTCATCAAGGCCGTCCGTGAGCTCACCAACCTTGGCCTGAAGGAGGCCAAGGAGGTCGTCGAGGGCGCTCCCAAGGCTGTTCTCGAGGGTGCCAAGAAGGAGGACGCCGAGGCTGCCAAGGAGAAGCTCGAGGCTGCTGGCGCTGCTGTCACCCTCAAGTAATCAGGCTTTCTCGCCAGATTTCTTTGCCGACGGGGTTCGCATTGCGAGCCCCGTCTTTTTTGTTTTTCGGTCCCTCGGCATCGGTTGCTCAAACTGCCATGTTCTGTGATTTGCGTCGTATGGGTGCCCTGCCGTTGGGCAATAAAATTGCACCATTCGAGCAATAATTTGCGTTGACCTGCTGAAGAATTGTCTCTGCCTTGTAGCGACATATAGTTCCAGCGGTAAGATGCTTGGGTATCGCAATTTGGTCTGCGGCTGTGTGCCGCACGCATGGGGCGCTTTTGCGCCTGCGAAAGGATCTTTGAATAACATGAAGGCAATCATCCCCGCCGCCGGTCTTGGCACGCGTTTTCTGCCTGGCACCAAGTGCACGCCCAAAGAGATGCTGCCGGTGCTCGACAAGCCCGTCATTCAGTACGTCGTCGAGGAGGCGCTCGACCCCGAGGAGGTCGACGACGCCATCATCGTTACTTCTCCCGGTAAGCCCGAGCTACTGAACTACTTCCAGCCCGATCGCTCGCTCGAGAACCTGCTGCGCGAGCGCGGCAAGAACGCCTATGCCGATGCCGTCGCCCACGCTGGCGGTATGCCGGTCGACTTCCGTTATCAGTACGAGCCCAAGGGCCTCGGCCATGCTATCCGCTCTGCTGCCGACGCCGTGGCAGGGGAGAACTTCCTGGTTCTTCTGGGCGACTACGTTGTGCCTAACCGCGACATCTGCGACAAGATGCTCGCCGTTTCCAAGGAGCACGGTGGCGCTTCGGTTATCGCCGTCGCTGCTTGCTCGCCCGAGGAAGTCAGCCGCTACGGCGTTATCGCCGGTGAGCGCGTCGGTTCGCTCGAGGGTGCCGAGGACGTTGCCGATGCCGAGCCGGGCGCTGTCTGGCGTATCGGCGGTCTGGTCGAGAAGCCCGCTCCCGAGGCGGCTCCGTCCAACCTGTACATCGTCGGTCGCTACCTGCTGAGCCCGCTGGTCATGGACTTGCTGGCAGATCAGCAGGCCGGCAAGGGCGGCGAGATCCAGCTCACCGACGCCATGGCCCGTTCGCTCGACCGCGAGGCCATGTATGCAGTCGTCATCGACCCGCTGTCGGGCTACGACACCGGCACTCCCTCTGGCTGGATGGCCACCAACGCTCTCATGGCTGCAAGCGACCCCCGCTTTGCCGATGCCTTCTGGGACGCCATCGACGAGCGCGGCGGCTTGATGCGCAAGTAAGCCTTCGGTCATCGACATTTACGGGTGTGGACTTCGGTCTGCACCCGTTTTTTTGCGAGCTACAGCTTAGCCCCGGAAAGTGCGACCCACAATTTGGTCGAATTCTGGGACGCGCTTTCCGGTTGGAACCCCTAGCGGAAACTGCGACCCGGAATTTCGGCTCAGAACGGGATATGCTTTCCCAAACAGTGCTCAACCGGAAACTGCGCCCCAGTTTGAGGCCTCAAAACGGGATAAACTTTCCGCCTGATCAACCCTCGCCGCCATTCTGCCGTTCAGAGGCCCGCACCGGCGGTCTCGTTCACAGAAATTATATGAACAGATGTTCGATATACCTATATCTACCTGCGCGTTTTCTGTCGAAAAACTTTGCTACTCCAAAAACTCAATCGCGTCAAGGCTTTTCTTGC
>CAKUFT010000011.1 GCA_934650095.1 uncultured Collinsella sp. | reverse complement strand
AATAGGAACAAACCGCTGTACATGATCAGCGTGGCGGCCGAGCTGACCGGCATGCACCCGCAGACTCTGCGCGTCTACGAGTCCAAGGGCCTGGTGAACCCCCAGCGCTCGGGCGGCAACACGCGCCTGTATTCGCGTGCCGATATCGAGCGCCTGGAGCTCATCAACCAGCTGACCGACGAGGGCATCAACCTTGCCGGCGTGGTGCGCATCCTCGATATGAAGGAGCGTGCCGAGGAGCGCGAGCGCGAGAACGAAAAACTCCGTGCCCGCGTGCGCCAGCTCGAGGACGAGCTGCACGAATACAAGATGCAGAAGAAGATCACCGCCCTGGCCCCGCGCGACGGCTCGGTCAACCCCGAGCAAGTCATGCGCAAGCTTTTGGGAGCGGGAACCGATCTTTAGTTACGCGGCTCCACGACGCAAATCCTAACAATATGAGAGTGGATAATCTCCCACTTTTGGCTCGCATGCGGGCTCAAAACGGGAGATTATCCACTCTCATTTTTATTCGGCACTTGGGGACGTTCCTTTTGTGCCGGCACTCGGGGACACTCCTTGCACCAATACCACCCTCTGCTTTACTGAGATAAAGTGAACGCCGAGATTCGTAACCCACTCGCAACTGTTCTATGGCACGATATTGAATGAATGTATGCTATGCGCCCGAGCTTTTCGGGCAGAGTGGGAGACAGAATGGTCAAGCTGTACGAGGACGGCATCTACCTGCGTAACGGCAACGAGGTTGTGCCTGCGGCAGAGGCTGCAGAGCGCGGTATCGCTCAGACGCCCGAGGATGCCAAGCGCGGCACCATCGCTTATTCGATTCTTCAGGCACATAACACGTCCGGCGACTCCGAGGCGCTCAAGATTCGCTTCGACGCCATGGCGAGCCACGACATCACCTTTGTCGGCATCATCCAGACGGCACGTGCCTCGGGTATGGAGCAGTTCCCGCTGCCCTACGTGCTCACCAACTGCCATAACTCGCTGTGCGCCGTGGGCGGCACCATCAACGAGGACGACCACGTCTTTGGCCTCTCCGCGGCCAAGAAGTATGGCGGCATCTTTGTCCCGCCGCACATCGCCGTTATCCACTCCTTTATGCGCGAGAACTTTGCCGGTTGCGGCAAGATGATCCTGGGCTCCGACTCACACACCCGCTACGGCGCCCTGGGCACCATGGCCGTGGGCGAGGGCGGCGGCGAGCTGGCCAAGCAGCTGCTGCGCGACACCTACGACGTCGCCTATCCCGGCGTCGTCGCCATCTACCTCACGGGCGCCCCGCGCCCCGGCGTCGGCCCGCACGACGTGGCGCTCGCCATCATCCGCGCCGTCTTTGCCAAGGGCTACGTCAAGAACAAGGTCATGGAGTTCGTGGGCCCCGGCATCGCGAGCATGACGACCGACTACCGCAACGGCGTCGACGTCATGACCACCGAGACCACCTGCCTGTCGAGCATCTGGGCCACCGACGAGGACACACACGCATTTCTGACCATGCACGGCCGCGGCGACGACTACCGCGAGCTCAAGCCCGCTGATGTCGCCTACTACGACGGCTGCGTCGAGGTCGACCTGTCGAGCATCAAACCCATGATCGCCCTGCCGTTCCATCCTTCCAACGGCTTTGAGATCGACGAGCTCAACGAGAACCTCGAGGACATTCTGCACGAGGTGGAGCTCGAGGCCGCCAAGATCGGCGAGGGCAAGACGCACTTTAGCCTGCTCGACAAGATCGTCGACGGCAAGCTGCACGTGCAGCAGGGCGTTATCGCCGGCTGCTCGGGCGGCAACTATGACTCCGTGGTCCAGGCTGCCCGCGTGCTCAAGGGCGCCAACACCGGCTGCGGCGAGTTCTCGCTGTCGGTCTATCCCACGAGCCAGCCCGTGGCACTCGAGCTCACGCGCCGCGGCTACATCTACGATTTGATGGAGGCCGGCGCGATCGTGCGCACGGCGTTCTGCGGCCCTTGCTTTGGCGCCGGCGACACGCCCGCCAACAACGGCCTTTCGATCCGCCACACCACGCGTAACTTCCCCAACCGCGAGGGTTCCAAGCCGGGCAACGGCCAGCTGAGCGCCGTGGCTCTGATGGACGCCCGCTCCATTGCGGCGACGGCTGCCAACGGCGGCGTCCTGACGCCGGCGACCGACCTGCCCGAGGAGACTTGGGACGAGGCCTGCGAGTACACCTTTGACGACGCGCCGTACAAAAAGCGCGTGTACTGGGGCTTTGGCAAGGCGGAGCCTGTCGACGAGCTGGTCGAGGGTCCCAATATCAAGCCGTGGCCCGCGATGGAGCCGCTCGGCGACGACATCCTGCTCAAGGTGTGCTCCAAGATCATGGACCCGGTCACCACGACTGACGAGCTCATTCCCTCGGGCGAGACGAGCTCCTTCCGCTCCAACCCGCTGGGCCTGGCCGAGTTTACGCTGAGCCGTCGCGATCCGGCCTACGGGGGCCGCTCCAAGGAGGTCGATGCGGTGGAAAAGCGCCGCGTTGCCGGTGAGTCCGCAGGCGACTTGGCCGCGCTCGATGCCGAGCTTGCCGGTGTGTTTGAGGCGCTGGCCGGCGCTGGTGTCGCGGCCGATGCCAAGGCGACCGAGTTCGGTTCCATGATCTACGCTAAGAAGCCGGGCGACGGCTCCGCCCGTGAACAAGCCGCGAGCTGCCAGCGCGTGATCGGCGGCCTGGCCAATATCGTCCACGAGTACGCCACCAAGCGTTATCGCTCCAACGTGATGAACTGGGGCATGGTGCCCTTCCAGATGGAGGCCGAGCCCAACTTTGAGGTGGGCGACTACGTCTTCGTGCCGGGTATCCGTGCGGCGCTCGACGGCGACCTCAAGGACATCGCTGCCTACGTGGTGCGTGCCGATGGTGCGGTTGAGCAGATTGAGCTCTATATTGCCGATATGACGGCCGAAGAGCGTGCCATCGTCAAGGCCGGCTGCCTAATCAACTACAACAAGTTCAAGGCCGCTGCCGAGTAACTCTGCTGTACGCCCCTGCCACACCTTTCCCTGCCGCTCACGCGCTTCGCGAGGGTCGCGTCAGAGAAAGGTATAACCGGGGCTACTTGTTAAGTGCTGCTCGTTGGGTCTTGAGGGGCGCAAAATCGAGGTTGCAACTCTCCTCTATGGGGGAGTGCGCCTTTGTTCATATGCTATCTAGAATTGACAGTATGAAGTTGGCGCTTTAAAGTGAGCTCAAAACACTCTCGTTTGTGGAGTTGAAGATGAAGCGTTGCACTTCTGTTTTGTTGCTGTTGGTGGCTTGCGTCGTCGCTGCTGCGGGCGTGGTCCTATTTGGCTCGCTTATCTTCTATGGGCCGAGTGGGGTTGAGCAGACGGTCGAGATGGCGTCCCTTGTTGCATCGATGCCCGGGCAAATGATTTCGGACGTTACAAAGCCCGATGAGATAACGCTCGATATCGAGGAAACGCCGGGCATTCTAAGCATAAGCAACTACCCCATGATTGAACTTGGCTCGTCTCGCTATACCAAGGACGAGAAGTTGTCCCGACAGGCGCTGGACTTGCTAAACGGGCGTTCGTTCAAACGCTGGGACGGTTGGGATGCCTATGAGCGCCGACGTGGTTTTGTGAACGGTGGCTACCATACAACGCTGAAGCTGTATTCATCTGATGGCAAACTGATGCGCACCGTTAACTACAATCCGGAATACGCAAAAGCCGGAGGTGGGGACGGCGTCTATATCCAAGATGGCGGCGTGACCTACATTCTTGAAGGCGACCAGCAGCAGGTGATCGATTTTTTGGATCGTTGCGAGATGGACGCGTACGACCAGACCTGCTTACCCGACCCGCAGACTGCACGCGATAGTGGGTCTGCCCGTATATGGCTCTTCGAGGATGAGATGCCCTGGGCCGCCGAATCGGGAAGTACGGGTTCGGCGAAGGAGTAGAGACCGTGACCATTACAAAGGTGCCCGTCCCTTTTGTGGCGGTTTTCGGTCTGTCTCGATCTGTAACATCTTGGCCGCTAAAAGTGAGCTTGGTGTTACAGATTTAGATTTTCGATTCGGGTGTCTTCTGTTTGTCTCGATCTGTAACAGGTAGACCCTTATTTGCCGAGTAGTTGTTACAGATTTAGATAAACGGGAGCTGCTGAACATTTCATCTCGATCTGTAACATCTGGACCCAAAAACGGCTGTTAGGTGTTACAGATCGAGACTGTTGAGCGCCGGAGCCGAAAACCACCACAAAGGTGCCTGTCCCCTTTGTGGTGGTTTTTCATGTCGCGGGAGCACTCAGAAAATCTTATATAGAGACACTTAGATTTGTGTATAAGATCGCGCAAAGCTGGCAACAATACTTCTCGAACAACGTGAAGCCGCCCCGTAGGGCGGCCGCCCCAAGAGAGGTGATTCCATGAGAATCGATAAGCTAGCAATGACGTCGCGCGAGGCGCTGCAGACCGCCATGAGCACGGCTGCCGACGCGCAGGCCGGCGCGGTGGAGCCGATTCACCTGCTGTCCGCCCTGCTCGGTGCCGGTGAGCGCAACATTTCCGTGATTATCGAGCGCATTGGAGCCGATCCGGCACAGCTCGCACGCTCCACGCAGGATGCCATCGACCGCGCGCCCAAGGTTTCGGGCGAGGGCCAGCAGATGGGTCTTTCCAACGAGCTCGTCCGCGTCATCGAGAAGGCCGAGAAAAAGGCCACCAAGATGGGCGACAGCTTTGTGGTGACCGAGCATCTGCTTATGGCGCTTGCCGAGGACAAGGGCGAGGCGGGCCGCGTGCTGCGCGACGCCGGCGTTACCAAGGAGCGCATCGAGCAGGTCTACGAGGAGCTGCGCGGCGATGACCGCGTGACGTCTGCCGAGGACAAGACGCAGTTTGAGGCACTGGAGCAGTACGGCCGCAACATCTGCGACCTCGCCCGCACCGGCAAGCTCGACCCGGTCATCGGCCGTACCGACGAGATTCGCCGCACCATCCAGGTCCTGTCCCGCCGTACCAAGAACAACCCCGTGCTCATCGGCGAGCCGGGCGTGGGCAAGACGGCCATCGTCGAGGGTATCGCCCAGCGTATCGTGGCCGGCGACGTGCCGAGTACCCTGCGCGACCGCGACCTTATCGAGCTCGACATGAGCGCGCTGGTCGCCGGCGCCAAGTATCGCGGCGAGTTCGAGGACCGCTTGAAGGCAGTGCTCAAGGAAGTCCAGAAATCCGAGGGCAAGGTCATCCTGTTCATCGACGAGCTCCACACCATTGTGGGCGCGGGTGCCACCGAGGGCTCCATGGACGCCGGCAACATCCTCAAGCCGGCGCTCGCCCGTGGCGACCTACACGCGATCGGTGCGACCACACTCGACGAGTACCGCAAGTACATCGA
Source organism: uncultured Collinsella sp. (assembly GCA_934650095.1). Classification (GTDB taxonomy): domain Bacteria; phylum Actinomycetota; class Coriobacteriia; order Coriobacteriales; family Coriobacteriaceae; genus Collinsella. Next base: position 38,570 of record CAKUFT010000011.1, on the reverse strand, counting down.
GAAGGACGCAGCGCTTGCACGTCGTTTCCAGACCGTTCTGGTGAGCGAGCCCACCGTCGAGGACACCATCTCGATTCTGCGTGGCCTCAAGGAAAAGTACGAGATCTTCCACGGCGTGCATATCACCGACAGCGCGCTCGTGGCCGCCGCCGACCTCTCCGATCGCTACATCGCCGATCGTTTCCTGCCCGACAAGGCCATCGACCTGGTCGATGAGGCGGCAAGCCGCCTGCGCATGGAGCTCGACAGCATGCCGGTCGAGATCGACGCCACCACGCGTCAGCTCACCCAGCTGCAGATCGAGGAGCAGGCGCTCATGAAGGAGACCGACGACGCCTCCAAGGAGCGTCTGGAGGCTTTGCGCCAAGAGATTGCCGAGGTCCAAGAAAAACTCAACGTGCAAAAGGCCGGCTGGCTCAACCAGAAGAACGCCATCGACCATGTGCAGGAGCTCAAGGGGCAGCTCGACGAGGCCAAGAGCGAGGAGGAGCGCGCGACGCGCAATGGCGATCTAGGCCGTGCGTCCGAGCTGCGCTACGCTGTGATTCCGGGTCTGCAGCAGCAGATTCAGGAGTCCGAGGCCGCGCTCGAGGCGCAGAAGGAGCAGAATGGCGAAGGCCTGAACGAGCAGGTGACCTCCGATGAGATCGCCGAGGTCGTGAGCGCCTGGACCGGCGTGCCCGTGTCCAAGATGATGCAGGGCGAGCTCGACAAACTCAAGGGCCTGGAGGGCGAGCTGCATAAGCGCGTCATCGGCCAGGACGAAGCCGTCTCCGCTGTCGCGGCGGCCGTGCGCCGCAGCCGCGCGGGTCTCTCCGATCCGGACAAGCCCATCGGCAGCTTCTTCTTCCTGGGTCCCACCGGCGTGGGCAAGACCGAGCTCGCCAAGGCGCTGGCCGAGTGCCTGTTCGATGACGAGCGCGCGCTCGTACGTATCGACATGTCCGAGTACATGGAGAAGTTCAGCGTCCAGCGTCTGATCGGTGCGCCCCCGGGATACGTGGGTTACGACGAGGGCGGCCAGCTCACCGAGGCCGTGCGCCGTCGTCCGTACTCCGTGATCTTGCTCGACGAGATGGAGAAGGCTCATCCGGACGTCTTCAACGTGCTGCTGCAGGTGCTTGACGACGGTCGTCTGACCGACGGCCAGGGTCGCCAGGTGTCCTTCAAGAACACGATCATCATCATGACGTCCAACGTGGGCTCCAAGGCCATTGCCGACCTGTCCGGTAAGGATGAGGAGGAGATGCGCCATCAGGTCGACGCGGCCATGGCTCAGACCTTCCGTCCCGAGTTCCTCAACCGTATCGACGACATCGTGGTGTTCCATCCGCTCGGCATGGCGCAGATCGAGAAGATCGTCGACATCCAGCTCGCCGACGTCCGCGCACGCCTGGCCAAGGAGCGCATGACGCTTGCCATCACCCCGGCGGCCAAACAGATGCTCGCCGTGGGTGGCCTGGACCCCGTGTTCGGTGCCCGTCCGCTCAAGCGCCTGGTCCAGCGCGAGGTCGTGGACGCCATCGCCGCCGCTATCATCGACGGCACGGTGCGCGAGGGCGATCAGGTGACGGTCGACGTCGACAAGGACGGCGGCTTTACCGTCGTGTGCGATAACACGCCGTCTGCCACCTACGAGGTGCCCGACGCCGAGTAGATTGTTGGGCCATGCCTTAAAATCTACTGGCAGTCTCTAAACGCCAAGGGCGGCGGATCCAATGGGGTCCGCCGCCCTTTTTCGTGCGACAATCGATGATGTTGAACGTGAATACATGGCAAGGAGCTATGCAGATGAAAGACGAGATCAAGACAAGCGCGCCGGCGACCGATGCCGCACCCGCCGCACCCAAGCCTGCGCCTAAGCCGGCACCCAAGCCGCGCGACCCCTACATCCGTGCCGAGAACGAGGACGACGACGGCTACGATCCCTACAGCGATCGCCGCCCCGAGCGCGAGCCAATGTTCGAAGCCGACCCCTGGCGCTGAGTGCCACCCAAAAGGCCACCAATAAGTTGCGGTGAAATAGGGACTGTTTTGCGGTTTTACCAGCAAAAATAGTCCCTATTTCACCGCAACTGCGTTAGGGATGTGGGCGTTGGGCGGCTGTCTTTGGGTCGGCTAGTCCTGGGCCTTGATGCTCGGCAGGAGAATCTGGGCGAGGTAGTCGGTCTCGAGTTTGGTCGCAGCGTCGGCCTTGCCGTCTTTGCCGACCAGTACGTTCTTGATCTGGCTATAGGTGTAGCGGTTGCCGGTCGTGAGCTCGACAAGCTCAATGGCCGTGTCCATGGGGTAGGTCGACACGGGATTCTGCGTCCGTCCGTTGATGGTCTGGGGCACCACGTACGGATAGACGGGGCCGCTGGCGTAGACGGTATAACCGTTGCCTAGGTTGGCCGCACCCAAAACCGTATCGCCCTCATCGGGCGTAAAGCTCTCGCCCTCGCGCACGGCGACGAGCGTCACGAGCGGCGTATTGGCGTCGTCGCCCAGATAGATGCATAGCGTGCTGCCGTTTTGCCAAGTTGCGACCTTGCCGTACCACTCGACAGGAATATCGAGCTGGTAGAGGTCGGTTGCCTTGTGACGGGCGTCGGCATCACGGGCCGCCTGTGCCTTTTGCGCGCTCACGGCATTGACGGCGGCGTCGCGCCGCGCGGTTGCCGCCTGCTGGAGCACCTTGGCGGTGGCGGCGGAGCTCGCGCCTCCCTCCTCGGCATATTTGGCGGCGGCATCGATCTGGTCGTCAGTCACCGTGTCGGCCGAAGGCACCTTGAGCTTAAAGGTGGCCTGGGCACTCAAATCCTGCCCATCGCTCTTAATGGTGACCTGCGCCTTGGTGGTCGGCACGGTGTAAATGGTACCGTCGGCTGCGATGGGGGACCCAGCGATGGAGAGCGTATAGTCACCGGGCAGCAGCTTAATGCCGCGACCATGCTCGTCAACGTAGAGCGTTTCGCTCACGGAAGAACCGTCGGAATCCTGCCCGCTCACCTGTACGGGAATCTTGGAGCCAGTTGAGCAGTCGAGGCCCGCGGCATGCACGCCAATCTGCACCGACATCATCGTGTGCGCACTGGCGGCGACAGCGGCAGCCTGTTCTTGCTGATATCCGTTCCAGGCAGCATAGCCTGCGCCGCCGGCGACGAGCGTGACGGCCACAACGCCGGCAACCATCAGATTGCGACGCTTGGGCGTCATCTTGCGATGGCGGTCTTCGGCTTCGCGCGCCGAGGGAACAGACGGAAGGGGAATATCGCACATGGCGATGGTCTCGTCTACGACAGGCGCAGAGCCTAAGCCGGGGAGCTCGCGGGTCAGCGAATCTTCGGCCGGCAAGCTGTCGAGCAAGATGGTTTCCTCGCTCGTGTCGGATTCGAGCTGGTCGTCGGCCTCGCATCCGGATTCCTCGTGCCTCGCCTCGTCTTCGGCGGGCGCGGCGCCGTCGTCGTCTGCATCCTGACCATCGGGCTGCGCCTCGATTTCCGGCTCATCCTGCACATCAACGCTCGAATCGTCAAACGCAATCTCGGCCACTGCGATCTGGTCTAGGCTCTCCAGGGCCTCGGCGCATGCTTCTGCATCTTGGGCCGCATCCTCTTGGCCAATCGTCTCATCTTTCATATATCCCCCAAGCTCAATATCGGGACAACAATGTACCCAAAATTGGGGTCACATAGGGCTGTCAGGCGGTTGGAAATCTGATTTTATCTGTGCGAGAGGTTTTGAATGTGTGTGCGAATGAAATATGTGCGTGAATGCGCGCAACAACAAAAAGCCCCGGAAAGCGGGCGAATCGCTTTCCGGGGCTGCGCATGACGCGCGATTGCGGTATCGGCTAAGTTTGCCTACATCCAAATGTGGACGGAATAAACACGTTACTCGGCGTGAGCGTAATCGACCTTGGCGCGGCGGGCGGTTGCCTTCTCCCAATCGCTGGTGCCCTCAAAGACATCCTGCTTGTAGGGATTGCGGCCGAGCTTCTTGGCGCGGTAGACGATGTAGATGATCGCGGCGATGTTGGCGATCAGCGCGGCGATCGAGACCGCGGTGGCAGCGGCGGGGTCGAGCGTAGAGTGCGTTACAAAGATGGACTCCTCCTGGAAGTAGGGGAACACCTGGGCAAACATGCACCAAATGGCCAGCGTAAAGGCGCGGTTCTGGATCCAGCCGCCCTTGTTCCAGATAAAGGCGGCGACGGTGGGCGCCAGCAGCAGCGCAAAGCCGCAGAACCAGGAGTGGGTGGGCAGGCAGTTGTAGGTGTAGCAGAAGTTCCAGATATCGTAGGCGATGATGTAGACCCAGGTCATGTCGGGCCACAGCATGTCGGTCTTGTCCTCGGAGGCGTAGACGCTCCACCAGCCGGTCATGCAGAAGATATTGATGATGCCGGCGATGCCGTTGAACACGTTGTTCCAGCCGGCCAGCTGCGTGGCGCCCTCGGAGGTGACCCAGGTGGACTCGCCCAGGACAAAGAAGTGATAGGCGCTCTCAAAGTCGGACACGACGGCGATCATGATGTTGATGGCGACGATCACAAACGGCCATGCGCGGAACCAATGCGCCTTGCCGATCTTGCCCCACTGGTACTTAATGGCGATGAAGCCCCAGCAACCGGCCAGCGCCGCGTACACCTTGGCGTAGTGGAACCAGCTGTTCTGGTACACGTGGGTGGGGTTGGTGAGCGCCCACTCGGCGCCCTGCGAAACGCCGATGGCGATGGCGACGCAGTAGATGGTCATGGCCAGCGGAGCCACGCCAAAGATGATGGCCGCGCCGAGCTTGGTGCGACGGCCGACCTCGTTGAGCACGATCAGGCCAACAAAGACCATGGCCCAGCCGGCCCAGTGGATAAGGGTATCGCTACCCCAAACATCGAACAGCATGCTGCTCTCCTTTCACACGCCCGCGGCCCCTCTTCCGATCGCGGGCAGTTTGGCCAAATGTCGTCAGTTCCCGGGCCTGCGCTCGGGATACTTGGCGGTGTAGCCCTCGATGTGGAGCGTCGAGGCGATGATTTCCTTGACCGTCTCGTCGGGCACATCGGGGTGCGTGCGGATATACATCAACAACCCCATGATGAGGGTGTAGAACGTCTCGTAGACATGGTCGATGCGTAGCTCATGATGGGCGACAAAATCCACCACGGTGGTGTCGCAGATGTACTGCGCCACGCGCTGGACCACGTTGTGCAGAAAGCCGCCGTAGAGCGCGCCGCTGTTACTGGTCAGCGTGTGCGGCAGCTCGTGGCCGCTGGCGACCAGGCGCTTAAAGAGCGGGGCGACGGTGTCGAGCGCGCCTTCGATATCGCCGACGGTGCGGCTGGCGTTCCACTGCTCGAGCTCGGAGATAAAGCCGTCGATCGCTTCGTCCATGACGGCGGTGACGGCGGCGTCCATATCGGCAAAGTAGTGGTAGAACAGCGAGCGCGTGCAGCCGGCCCGTTTGGTTACGGCCGATACCGAAAGATGAGACACGCCCAGCTCGGAGCTCACGGCGCGCACGGCGGCGAGAATCTCGCGACGGCGCTCGTCACCCGTAAGGCGCTTTGCCGCGCTGTCGGTTGCGGGGGCGACGTTGGCCACAGAAGCGTTTGCTGTGTTTTCGCTCATGCGTTTGCCACCTTTCATCCGTTTGAGCCCGACCGTTCGCCTAACAGTCTTGAATATTGTTGACGGTTCGTCAATACTATTTTTGACACAATGTCAACAATGGCGGGTGAACGGCATGGGGGCATGCCCGGCCTGCAAAAAAAGAGGGGCGCCGCGGCCTCGTCGGGCTGCGGCAAGAGAAGGGACAACCATGATTCTCAACGGACCGGGGATTAGTTACACCGAGCCCGATATCGGCGCGGAGTTTGTGCCGCCGCTGCCGGAGCATCCGCGCGAGGCCATCGTCAAGCTGTGCGAGCACTGCACCAACCGTCTGCTGCATCGCGATGAGCTGCTGGGCTACGAGTACTGGTCGTTTGCCGAGGCCGCGACCGATGAGCAGGCCGAAGTGCTCTGCAAGATGAAGATGCGCCGTCCCTACACGCTGCCCGAGATGGTCAAGCTCACCGGCATGCCCGAGGCCGATATCGAGAAGATGCTCGACGACATGAGCAACACGGGCCTGCTCGAGTACAACTGGGAAAACCCCGAGCGCGCCAAGCAGTGGGTGCTGCCCATGCTGGTGCCGGGTTCTGCCGAGTTCCTCAACATGCGCGTGAGCCAGCTCGAGGAGCACCCGGTCTACGCCAAGTTCTTTGAGCAGGCGTCCAAGGGCCCGCTGTCCAAGGCCACGCCGATGGTGCCGCCCGGAGGCGCCGGCATCGGTATGCACGTCATTCCGGTTGAGAAGGCCATTGACGCCACGAGCACCTCGGTGCCCATTGAGCATATCGAGCATTGGCTCGACAAATATGAGGGCAAGTATGCCGCCAGCACCTGCAGCTGCCGCGCGAGCCGTCGTGTGATGGGCGAGGGCTGCGCCGACGATCCGGCCGACTGGTGCATCGCCGTGGGCGATATGGCCGATTACGTGGTTGAGACCGACCGCGGCCATTACGTGACACGCGACGAGGTCTACGACATCCTGCGCCAGGCCGAGGACAACGGCTTTGTGCACCAGATCACCAACATCGACGGCGAGAACAAGATCTTCGCCATCTGCAACTGCAACGTCAACGTGTGCTACGCCCTGCGCACCTCGCAGCTGTTCAACACGCCCAACCTGTCGCGTTCGGCCTACGTCGCCAAGGTCGAGAAGGACAAGTGTGTGGCCTGCGGCCGCTGCGTTGAGGTGTGCCCGGCCGGCGCCGCCAAGCTGGGCCAGAAGCTCTGCAGCAAAAAGGCCGGCGGGCGCGTGCCCGAGTATCCGCGCCAGGAGCTGCCCGATGCCACCAAGTGGGATCACACCAAGTGGTCGCCCAACTACCGCAACGACAACCGCATCGAGACACATGAGTCCGGCACGGCGCCCTGCAAGACGGCCTGCCCTGCGCATGTTGCCGTTCAGGGCTATTTGAAGCTTGCGGCCCAGGGCCGCTATGACGAGGCCCTGGCGCTCATCAAGCGCGAGAACCCGCTACCCGCTATCTGCGGTCGCGTGTGCAACCGCCGCTGTGAGGACGCCTGCACTCGCGGCCGCGTGGACGCCGCCGTGGCTATCGACGAGGTCAAGAAGTTCATTGCCCAGCGCGATCTGGACGCTGCAACCCGCTATGTTCCGCCTGTGGTGACTCCGACGCGCGCCGGCGGCTTCGATCAGAAGATCGCCATCATCGGCGCCGGTCCGGCTGGTCTGTCCTGCGCCTTCTACCTGGCCGAGAAGGGCTACAAGCCCGTCGTGTTCGAGAAGAACGAGCGCCCGGGCGGCATGCTCACCTACGGTATTCCCAGCTTTAAGCTGCAGAAGGATGTTATCGAGGCCGAGGTTGAGGTCATCCGCCTGATGGGCGCCGAGTTCCGCTACGGCGTGGAGGTCGGTCGCGATGTGACGCTCGACGAGCTGCGCGCGCAGGGCTTTAAGGCCTTCTACGTGGCCATTGGCTGCCAGGGCGGCCGCCTTGCCGGTATTCCGGGCGAGGATGCCGAGGACGTGACCGTGGCCGTCGACTTCTTGCGCGAGGTCAACGGCGGCAAGATCGACGCGCTGCCCGGCCGCACCATCGTGGTGGGCGGCGGCAACGTGGCTATCGATGTCGCACGCAACGCCTGCCGCCTGGGCTCCGAGCACGTTGAGATGTTCTGCCTGGAGAGCGAGGCCCAGATGCCCGCCAGCGAGGAGGAGCGTCGCGAGGCCGTTGAGGACGGCGCTCACATCTGCTGCGGCTGGGGCCCCAAGGAGGTTCACCTGGACGAGGCCGGTCGTGTGTGCGGTATCACCTTCAAGCGCTGCACGCGTGTCTTTGACGACGAGGGCCGGTTTGCGCCCGAGTACGACGAGAACGACTTGCGTCGTGTTGACGCCGACCGTGTAGTCATGTCGATCGGTCAGTCCATCGTGTGGGGCGACCTGCTGGCCGGCTCCAAGGTGGAGCTTGGCCGCGGTCAGGGTGCCCTTGCCGATCCTCAGACCTACCAGACCGCCGAGCCAGACATCTTTGTGGGCGGCGACGTCTACACCGGTCCGAGTTTTGCCATCGATGCCATCGCCGCCGGCCACGAGGCCGCCGTGTCCATCCATCGCTTTGTGCAGCCGGGGTCCACGCTCACCATCGGCCGCAACCAGCGCCGCTACACTGCGCTCGACCGCGACGACGTCGTGATCGAGAGCTACGACAACGCGAGCCGCGAGGTTGCCCACGTTGACCGCGAGCGCGAGAAGGCCGCGCCGTTTAGCGAGTACGTCGAGACCTTTACCGAGGAGCAGGTGCGCACCGAAACCGCCCGCTGCCTGGGTTGCGGTGCCTCGATCGTCGACCCCAACAAGTGCATCGGCTGCGGCCTGTGCACCACCAAGTGCGCGTTCGACGCCATCCATCTGGATCGTGACCGCCCCGAGTGCTCCACCATGGTCAAATACGAGCAAAAGCTCCCCAGCCTGGGCAAGTACGCCTTAAAGCGCGCGATCAAGATCAAATTCGGAAAGAAGTAAAAGAGCGTAACGAGTAAGCGAACGGCGCAGAAGGCGGTTGGACAGCGAGCGGGCCCCAGACGTGGCGAGGTGCCTTGAAAGAGGAGGGCATAGGGCTTTTGCCCATGCCCGACGATTGAAAGGCAGATAGCCCGTCTGGGGTTCGCGCAGCGTCAAGCCGGCCGCCGTTCGTTAGAACGGCGGAAGGAAAGCTGGGGCACCTGGATCGCCGCTCGCTGACGTTTGGCTGACATCGCATCAACCATTGTTGAAAGGTTTTCGCCTTGCATGAACTGGGAATCGTGTATCACATCATTCGCGATGTCGAGAATGTGGCGCGCGCCAATGGCGTGCGTCGCGTTTCGAGCGTGACGTTGCTGTTGGGCGAGGTCTCGGGCGTCGTTCCCGACTTGCTGCTCGACGCTTGGCGCTGGGCAGCAGATAAAAAGCCTATCACCGAGGGCTCGGAGTTTATCGTGGAGCCCGTTGAGGCCGTGACACATTGCGAGGCGTGCGGCCGCGACTACGCGACGGTCGAGCACGGCAAGACCTGCCCTCATTGCGGCAGCAGCGAGACATACCTGCTGCAGGGTCAGGAGGTCATGATCAAGCAGATCGAGACCCCCGACGAGGACCCGGCAGACGCTGCCCCCGACGGCCCTTCTGACGCCCCCGACGCCGTCGACGCCGCCAACCCCCTCCACATCGCCTAGCCCCTAGTCGTTGGGGACGTCCCCAACGACTACTTGCGCTAGAACATAAGCCACGAAAATAGTCAAGTCATATCTGTTTAAACAAAATAGCGGCAGTACTAGCGCATTCGCACTTGCTTAAAATCGGTATCAATGAACAGCATGCTTGTATCTGTAAAATACATGACTTGATGAGCGACGCTTTAGTGGGAAATGAGTCGAAAAATAGCAACGTAATCAACTTGTAACAAACTTAGACGTTTAAACAAATAATTCAACCTTTTGCGGATTCAGCCATAATTCCACAATCCAAACAGGTATACTTCGTTCATGTCGTGTAGGAAATACGTAGACAAAAAGGAGGTTATGTGATGGTAAGTATTGTTCTTGCTAGCCATGGGGACTTGGCAGCTGGAATCAAGCAGACGGGCTCGATGGTCTTTGGCGATCAGCCGTCTGTAGCCGTGGTCTCGCTCGAGCCGAGCATGGGCCCCGACGACTTCCGTGCCAAGGTCGAGGAAGCAGTCGCTTCCTTCGAGGACCAGGAGCAGGTGCTCTTCCTCGTTGATCTGTGGGGCGGCACGCCGTTCAACCAGATCAGCGGGCTCATCGAGGGCCACGATTCCTGGGCTATCGTCACCGGTGTCAACCTGCCTATGCTCATCGAGGCATATTCGCAGCGCTTTGACGCAAAGAACACTGCACATGCGATCGCAAAACATCTCGTGACTGAGGCTAAGGCTGGCGTGCGCGTCAAGCCCGAGTCTCTGGAGCCCGAGGAGAAGAAGCCGGCTGCGGCCGCCGCTGCTCCTGCAGGCGCCATCCCTCCGGGAACGGTCATCGGCGACGGGCACATCAAGATTGCCCACGTCCGTATCGACACCCGTCTGCTTCATGGTCAGGTGGCCACCACGTGGACCAAGCAGATCAACCCCAACCGCATCATCGTGGTCTCCGACGGCGTTGCTCACGACGAGCTCCGCAAGACCATGATCGAGCAGGCTGCCCCTCCGGGAGTCCATGCCAACGTCGTGCCCATCAAGAAGATGGCCGAGGTCGTCAAGGACACGCGCTTTGGTGACACCAAGGCCATGCTGCTCTTCGAGAACCCGCAGGATCTGCTCAGGGCCATCGAGGCCGGCGTCGACATCAAGGAAGTCAACATCGGTTCCATGGCTCACTCCAAGGGCAAGGTCGTCGTCACCAACGCTGTCGCCATGGGCGATGACGACGTCAAGACCATCGAGGCTCTCAAGGCCAAGGGCGTTAAGTTCGAGGTCCGCAAGGTTCCTTCGGATTCTTCCGAGAACCTCGACGCCATGTTGAAGAAAGCAAAGGCCGAACTGGCCGCTCAAGCATAGTAAAGGAGGGTCCGATACATGTCCGCGCTTACTATTGTTCTTATCGCGATCATCGCGCTGCTTGCCGGTATGGAAGGCGTTCTGGACCAGTTCCAGTTCCATCAGCCGCTCGTTGCGTGCACGCTTATCGGTCTCGTAACCGGTCACCTTCAGGAGGGCATCCTCCTGGGCGGCTCGCTTCAGATGATGGCTCTTGGTTGGGCTAACGTCGGCGCCGCCGTCGCACCTGACGCCGCCCTGGCTTCTGTCGCCTCCGCCATCATCATGGCGCTCGCCCTTAACGGCGGTGCCACCGATTCCGGCAAGGCCGTTACCGCCGCCATCGCCGTCGCCGTGCCTCTGTCCGTCGCCGGCCTGTTCCTGACCATGATCTGCCGTACCCTGGCCACCGCTATGGTCCACGGCATGGACGCCTGCGCCGAGAAGGGCGACTTCGCCGGCATCGAGCGTTGGCAGTACGCCGGCATCCTCATGCAGGGTGTCCGTATCGCCATCCCGGCCGTGCTTCTGTGCATCATCCCGGCTGAGGCCGTTACCAACGCGCTTAACGCTATGCCCGACTGGCTGTCCGGCGGTATGGCCGTCGGCGGCGGCATGGTCGCTTCCGTCGGTTACGCCATGGTCATCAACATGATGGCCACCAAGGAGACCTGGCCGTTCTTCATCCTCGGCTTCGTCCTGGCTGCTATCCCTCAGCTCACGCTGATCGCCCTGGGCCTCATCGGCATCTCCCTCGCCCTCATCTACCTTGGCCTTAAGGATCTGGCCAAGCAGGGTGGCGGCATGGGCGGTGGCTCCGGCGACCCGCTCGGCGACATTCTGAATGATTACGAGTAGGAGGGGAGTGATACATATGGCAGAGAACAAGATTCAGCTTACCAAGGCTGACCGCAAGAAGGTTTGCTTCCGTCATCAGTTCCTTCAGGGCTCGTGGAACTACGAGCGTATGCAGAACGGCGGCTGGTGCTTCGCAATGATCCCTGCGATCAAGAAGCTCTACACCAGCAAGGATGACCAGATTGCCGCTCTTAAGCGCCACCTGGAGTTCTATAACACGCACCCCTATGTTTCCGCCCCCGTCATTGGCGTTACCCTCGCTCTCGAGGAGGAGCGCGCCAACGGTGCCCCGATCGACGACGTCGCCATCCAGGGCGTCAAGGTCGGTATGATGGGCCCGCTCGCCGGCGTCGGCGACCCCGCCTTCTGGTTCACCCTTCGCCCGATCCTGGGCGCTCTGGGCGCTTCCCTGGCCCTGTCCGGCAGCATTGCCGGTCCGCTGCTGTTCTTCTTCGCGTGGAACATCATCCGTTACGCCTTCGAGTGGTACACGCAGGAGTTTGGCTACAAGGTTGGCTCCTCCATCGCCAAGGATCTCTCCGGCGGTCTGATGGGTAAGGTCACCGAGGGTGCTTCCATCCTTGGTATGTTCATCATCGGCGCCCTTGTCGAGCGTTGGGTTTCCATCTCCTTTACCCCGATCGTCTCCAAGGTCACGCAGTCCGCTGGTGCCTATATCGACTGGGCCAATCTGCCCGCCGGTTCCGAGGGTGTCAAGGAAGCGTTGTCGATGTACAGCTCCGTCGGCGCCACTGCGCTCGACCAGGTGAAGGTCACCACGCTTCAGGCCAACCTCGATCAGCTCATCCCCGGTCTTGCCGCCGTGTGCCTGACCCTTTTGGTCTGCAAGCTCCTCAAGAAGAAGGTCAGCCCGATCGTCATCATCCTGGCTCTCTTTGCCGTGGGTATCATCGGTCGCGTCTGCGGCTTCATGTAAGCACGCTTCGGTTTAAGACCGAAAGTTGCTAGGCTTAGGCTTTTGAGCCATTGAAACGGACCGCACCCGGTGGGTACACTGGATGCGGTCCGATTGTTTTTATTGGAGGGCGAGGCGCGTATGGCGCAATCTCAGAACAGCACGGTCGATCTGGCGACGCCGGCAACCTGCCTGATGGGGCTTACCAGTCACGGTAACGTCATGGTGGGCAATAAGGCGTTTGAGTACTATAACGAGCGCAATTCCGAGGACTTTATTCAGATCCCGTGGGATGAGGTCGACTATGTCGCCGCCGAGGTCTTGCGCGGCACCAAGAAGATCACGCGTTTTGCCATCTTTACCAAGGACAGCGGACACTTTACGTTTTCGACGCGCGACGACAAAGAGACGTTGCGCGCGGTCCGCAAGTACGTCGACGAGGATAAGCTCGTGCGTTCACCTGACTTTATCGATGTGACGGCCAAGGGCGCCAAGAGCATTCCCGGCGCCATTAAAAGCCTCTTCCACAAAGGCAACTAGTCATTAAAGAGCGCCCCCCTCAAAGTGGGGTACAGTTTCCCATTGGGCTCGATTGGGAAAGTGCATCCCAGTTCGAGCGCTGATTTCGGGATGTAGTTTCCGGAACGGGGTCGTTTGGGAAACCGTGTCCCGTTTCGAGCCTAAATTCTGGGACACAGTTTCCCAGTGAGGTCCCATGGGGAAAGTCTGACCCAGGATTTGCCTGGATAGTGGGACGCACATTCCGGAGGGCTGTTCCACCGTAACTTCGAAGAGTGGCTACACGCTGCATCACAACGTGTAAATCTGCTACACTAGTACAACATGCCTCCGTAGCTCAGGGGATAGAGCACCGCTCTCCTAAAGCGGGTGTCGACGGTTCGAATCCGCCCGGGGGCACCAGGGAATATGACGGCGTCGCGAGAGCGGCGCCGTTTCTGGTTTGTGGGGGCCGCCGACGGATTCGAGCCGTCGACACCCGCGTCACCATTTTCCCCGCGGGGGGAGTTTTCGAATCCGCCCGGGGGCACCAGAGAATTGCCGAGCCCGGTACCACCACGGTGCCGGGCTCTTCTGGTCTAAAGGCCGGATTCGAGCCGTCGACACCCGCGTCACCAATTTCCCGCGGGGGGAGTTTTCGAATCCGCCCGGGGGCACCAGAGGAATATCGAGCCCGGTACCGCTACGGTGCCGGGCTCTTCTGGTTTAAGGCATGCCGTAGTATTCGCTGCTTCAGATAAAGAAAGCGCCCGCTTGCTGGGGGAGCAAGCGGGCGCCCGTGAACGAATATGTTTGCGGCGAGAGCCGTAATGAGCGGTGGGGTGGCGACTAGTTGGTCGTACCGGAATCGTCGCCCGTGCCCGAGCCCGAACCCGAGCCCGAAAGTGCGACCGTCAGCGTAATCGTGCTGTCGGTGGACTGCTTGCCGGTGGGGGAGACGCCCGTAACGGTGGCATCCTCGTTGCCGCTCACGGGATTGCCATTCTGGTCACAGAAGCCGATGTTATAGAAACCGGCGTTGTTGAGTGCGGTAACGGCAGCGGAAATGCTTTTGCCGTACAGGTTGCCCGGAACGCTGGCCTTGCCGGACTTCTTGGCGATGACGACGGTAATCGTGGCGCCGGGCTTCTGCTTGCCGCTGGGGTTCCAGCTGATCACGGTTCCCTCGGTAACTGAGTCGTTCTCCTGGTAGCTCACGTCGACGCCAAAGCCTGCCATATCGAGGGCGTTGCGCGCCTGGGCCTCGGTCATGTCGGTCAGGTCGGGGACGGACGTGGTATCCGGGCCGCTCGAGACCTTGTACGAGATGGTCGTGCCCTTCGCGACTTCCTTACCGGCTTCGGTGCCCTGCTCAAAGACCTGGCCCTCATCGGCCTCGTTGGCCTCCTCGGAGGCGTTGCCCTTCAGGCCAACGCTTGCCAGCGCGGCTTCTGCCTGGTCCTTGGTCAGGCCGACAAGCCGGGGAACCTCAACCTTCTCGGAGGGCTTGGGGCCCTTGGAGATTACCAGGTTCACCTTAGTGCCCTTGGCCTTCTTGGTGTTGCCGTTGGGCGTCTGCTCGGCGACCTTGCCCTCGTCGACATCGTCGTTGTAGCTTTGGTCGATGGTGCCGACCTCGAGGCCGGCTTCCTTGATCAGCTCGACGGCAGTCTGCTGGTCCTTGCCCAGCACATCGGGCACGGTGACCTGCTCGCCGCCAAAGAGTCCTGTGGCAAACGCCACCACGATGCCGATGACGGCAACGGCTGCCACCACGGCGGCGATGATCTTGTTCTTGTTGGATTTGGGCTTTTCGACCTCGTAGGAGCCGGTGGAGCCCGAAACCGAGCTACGGGCGGTATTCTGGCCGCTCACGCCCGAGACGGGACGTACCATGGCGCGCGTCTGATCGGAAAGCTCGCGAGTCTTGGTGGCGCCCAGCTCACCGGGTGCACCGATGATGCGTGTGGGCTCCGAGATGTTGACGGCACGGCCCGACAGGTAGCTGTTGAGCACCTGACGCAGCTCGTCGGCGGTCTGGAAGCGGTTTGCCGGGTCCTTCTCCATGCACTTGAGGATGATGCGCTCAAGGTCGGCGTCGACACCGGAGTTGATCTGGCTCGGCGGAATAGGTAGCTCATTGACCTGCTTGAGTGCGACCGAGATGGCGTCATCACCGTCAAAGGGCACGCGGCCGGTGGCGCACTCATACATCACGACGCCCAGCGAGTAGATATCCGAGGTGGGGCCGAGGTCCTGACCACGGGTCTGCTCGGGGCTGACGTAGTGGGCGGTTCCCAGCACGTTGTTGTCTTGCGTGAGGTGGCTGTTCTTGGCGCGCGCGATGCCAAAGTCCATCACCTTGATGTTGCCGTCGGGCAGCACCATGATGTTCTGCGGCTTAATGTCGCGGTGGATGATCTCGTGCTTGTGGGCGACCGAAAGTGCAGAGCTGATCTGCGAGCCGATCTGGGCGACCTTCTTGGGGTCGAGGGCGCCGTGGCTCTTGATGCCGCTCTTAAGGTCGGTACCGCGCAGGTACTCCATGACGATGTAATAGGTGTCGCCGTCCTTGCCCCAATCGTAGACGCCAACGATATAGGGGGAGGAGAGACCGGCTGCTGCCTGGGCCTCCTGCTTAAAGCGTGCGGCGAAGGTTGCGTCGCCAGCATACTGCGGCAGCATGATCTTGACAGCAACCGTGCGGTCGAGGACCTGGTCCTGTGCACGGTAGACGGTCGCCATGCCGCCTGTCCCCACCTTATCCTTGAGGAGGTATCTTCCCCCGAGGACCCTCTGTTCCATTCCTGCTCCTAACATAACTATTCGCTCAACGATGTGTGTAGTACCTACGATGTGGCCGCTGGGGCCGTGTGGCGCGTTGCCGCTAGCTCTTCGGCCGCGGCGCGCCTCGGGTGTCCGATTCGATCATGGGCATCACGCTCCCTGTGCGGCGAGCGCCGCGGTCAGGACGATGCCGGCAATCTTGGCCGCCTTGACGTCGTGTTTGTCGTAATCCTCCAAGGCCACCGAGATGGCGACCGTGGGTGAATCGTAAGGTGCAAAGCCAACGAACATCGAGTTGACGTTGGTGCCGCCGGTCTCGGCCGAGCCGGTCTTGCCGGCGACCTTGACGCCGGGGACCTGGGCATCGGTGCCGGTACCGGACTGGACGACGGCAAGCATGGCCTGCTTGACCTGGTCGGCCGTGGCGGAGCTGACGGCCTGACCCAGCGAGCGGGACTGCGTGGTCTTGACCACGGTTCCGTCCGGGGCGAGTACCTGGGCTACAAAGTACGGGTCCATGACCACGCCGCTGTTAGCGATGGCGGCGGCAATCACGGCGTTTTGCATGACGGTGGTCTGCGGCCCGGGCGTGTGGTCCATGCCGACAGGCTGGCCGGCGCCGGCCCAGGCGGTCTCCCACTCGGTCATGAGCGACGGGTCGGCCATGATGGAGGCCGTGGAGGTCAGGTCCTGGCCGAGCTTTTGGCCGTAGCCAAAGGCGTTGGCAAACTGCACGAGCGTGTTTGCGCCAACTTCGGTTGCCACCTGGCCAAAGACGACGTTGGAGGACACGGCAAAGGCCTGCTGCAGGCTGATGGTGCCGTAGCTCTCGTTGGCATAGTTGGTGACCGGTGCGTTGCCGATGTCCATGGAGCCGGGCGCCTGGTAGGTGCTGGTAAGGCTGGCGGTACCGGTCTCGAGTGCCGCGGAAAGCGTAACGACCTTAAACGTGGAGCCCGGCGTGTACAGCGCGTCCATGGCGCGATTGTACATAGAGCCGTCCTCGCCGCCGCCCGCCTGCAGCAGGGCGTCGATGTTGGTGTTGTCGTAGGTGGGCGAGCTGGCACATGCGAGCACCGCGCCGGTACGCGGGTCGATGACCACTACAGCACCCTTAAAGCCCTTGAGCGCCTGCTCAGCAGCCGTCTGGATGCGCGAGTCGATGGTGAGCTTGGCGGTGTTGCCCGGCTGGGTCTGGCCCGCGAGCGACGCGATGGCGTTGTTCCAGCTGGAGTAGTCCTTAGAACCGGTGAGCGTGTCGTTCATGACGCTCTCGATGGCGGTGGTGCCATACTGCTGGCTCACGTAGCCAACCACGTGCGCTGCCAGGTTACCGTTGGGGTAGGAGCGTACGTAGGTGCCGTCCTCCTGCTGCAGCGACTCGGCCAGCGTCACGCCGTCGGACGTGATGATGGAGCCGCGCTGGATGTACTTGGAGCGGGCGATGGTGTGGTTGTTGGTCGGCATGTCCTGATAGTCCTTGGCCTTGATGACCTGGACATAGGTGAGGTTGCCGATAAGGATGGCGAACAGCGCCGTAAAGGCGAGCACCGCACGGGTTAGACGGTTGGCGAGCGCAACGCGGCCGAGCACACCGGATTCAGGCGTGTCGAGCAGGCGACGGCGCATGCGCGAGCCGACGGAATGGCTGCCGCTGCCGTAGGAAGACGAGGTGGCAAAGCGCGTGCCCGTCGGGGCGGCGGCAGATGCGACCTGATCATCGGTGATGGCGGCCATGGTGCCGGTGCCGGTAAGCTCGGCCTCGCGTCCGGTCGCCTCGTCACCGGCGCGCAGCAGGAGCGCGACGATGATAAAGCTCGCCAGCAGAGAGGAGCCGCCCTGGCTCATAAAGGGCAGGGTGACGCCGGTCAGCGGGATCAGGCGGGTTACGCCGCCAACGATCAAGAAGGCCTGGAAGCTGATGGCGGCCGTAAGGCCCGTGGCGCTAAAGGCAGCGAGGTCGGATTTAGCGCGGGCAGCCGTGGTGAGGCCACGCACGGCAAAGAGCATAAACAGGATGAGCACGGCGCCGCCGCCCAAAAGGCCCATCTCCTCGCCGATAGCCGAGAAGATAAAGTCGGACTCGACGACAGGGATGTTGTTGGCCATGCCGTTGCCGATGCCAACACCGACCAGGCCGCCATCGGCAAGCGAGAAGAGCGACTGGACGATCTGGTAGCCCTGGCCCTGGGCGTCCTTAAACGGATCGACCCAAACCTGGAAACGCACCTGAACGTGCGATAGGAACTTGTAAGCGCCCACGGCTCCGACGGCTAAGAGCGCAAGGCCGATAACGACATACGAAAAGCGCCCCGTGGCAACGTAGAGCATCAGCAAGAAGATGGTGTAGAACAGCACGGCCGAACCCAGATCGCGTTCGAAGACGACGACGAGCAGGCACACACCCCACACGGCAAACAGCGGCAGCAGCAGTCGCAGGCGAGGGATCTTAAAGCCCAGGATCTTGCGGTTGGAGATGGAGAGCAGCTCGCGGTTCTCGGCCAGGTACCCGGCCAGGAACAGCACGATAAAGACCTTGGCGAACTCGCCGGGCTGGATGGTAAAGCCCGCGATGCGAATCCACAGCTTGGAGCCCGAGATCGTTGTGCCGATAAAGATGGGCAGCATCAGCAGGATGATGCCGATAATGCCAAAGGTGTACTTGTAGCGCATGACTACGTCGAGGTTTTTGACCAGTGCGAGCGTTCCCACCATCAGGGCCACCGAGACAAACAGGATGATGAGCTGTGAGATGGCGAGAGCGGGGGCGAGACGCGTCACGAACGTGATGCCGATGCCCGAAAGCACAAAGACAATGGGCAGGATGGCGGGGTCGGCGCCGGGCGCCAAGATGCGCACGGCAATGTGGGCCGCGGCAAAGGCGGCAAAGAGGCCGATCGGTACGGCGAGCGTCTCAAAGGAGATGGCAGCGCCCGCGGTGAGGACGTACATCGCA
Source organism: uncultured Collinsella sp. (assembly GCA_934650095.1). GTDB lineage: Bacteria > Actinomycetota > Coriobacteriia > Coriobacteriales > Coriobacteriaceae > Collinsella. Next base: position 19,967 of record CAKUFT010000011.1, on the reverse strand, counting down.
TACAGCAGGATGACGGGGAACGCCGAGGCGATGAGCAAGAGCAGCTCGGTGTTGCGGCGACTCATAAGCGGCACTCCCTTTCTAATTCTTATCGGAGGCTTCGGCCTCGGCGGACTGTTCGGCGGTTTTCTCAGAATCTGATTCGGAGGTCGATCCCTGATTGGTGTTGTCGCGAATCGTTTGCGCGTCGATCACCTGGCGGGTTTGCTCCTCGTCGATCTGGTGGCGGTACTTGGATATCGTGTCCTGCGCATCGTCGACACTTGTTTGCGGAATGCCCGCCTTGAGGCGGTTTTGCGTGTCTTCGGGCAGGTCGGACAGCTTAATGCTGGTTTCGCTCTCGAGCCAGTGGAGCTTGAGTCCGAGCGGCTTGCCGGGTATGCCGCGCCAGACTGCGACATTGCCCTGGTAGGTTCCCAGGTAGTACGAGCCGGTAACGCCTGCGTATGCCCAGATGGCAGCCGCCAACACCAAGACGAGACCCAAGACGACGCCGATGGTGACGTTGCGGCGACGCACGCGTTGCGCCTCGCGCATAACGCCATCGTCAACCAGGTCAACGACTACTACGGTCACGTTGTCGTGGCCGCCGGCGGCAAGCGCCGCGTCCACTAGGTTGTCGACGCAGATTTGCGCGGTTGAGGACTGCGTGGCGATGTTCTCGATATCGCTATCGGGAATCATGCTCGAAAGGCCGTCGGAGCACAGGATCAGGCGGTCGCCTTCCTCGATATGCAGGGTAAAGTGGTCGGCGTACATGGCGGGGTCCGAGCCCAGCGCGCGGGTGATGACCGAACGGTTGGGGTGGACGCGAGCCTCGTCTGCCGTAATCTCGCCGGCGTCCACGAGCTCCTCCACGTAGGAGTGGTCGCGGGTCACGCGGATGAGCGTGCCCTCGTGGAGCAGGTAGGCGCGAGAGTCACCCACGTGGGCGATGGCGAGCGTGTCGTTTTCGATATAGGCGCAAGTGGCTGTGCAGCCCATGCCGGGCTTGCCCAGGCCGTTCAGGGCCGCCTCGATTACGGCGGCGTTGGCTGCCTCGACGGCTGCGGCCAGGCGTGCTGCGTCGGCGGACTGCGGGGCCGTCTTGGCAATAGTCTCGACGGCGATGGAAGAGGCTACCTCGCCGGCGGCGTGACCGCCCATGCCGTCGCATACGCAAAAGAGCGGCGACTGCACCAGGTAGGAATCCTCATTGTGCGGGCGTACGCAGCCAACGTCGGAGCGGGCGCCCCACATGAGTTGCGTGGTGGTGCCGGCATCATAGGTCGAGTCGGTCTCGATGCGCTCTTCGGTCAGGGGCTCAAAGCTCATGGTCGAGCCGGGGTCTTTGAGCTTGGCCTCAACGGCGGCAACGTCGATCTCGGCTGTGTCACCGGGAGAGATGGTGTCGGTCTCGGCGTTTGATTCGGAATCGCCGGTGTCCGGGGAACCGGGCTCCTCGGACACGCGGGCGGTCGACTCGTCGTCTTGCGGGCTGACGTCTATAGGCTCGGGCGTCGCAAAGTGCGACGGCGCGGGCATGCTTTGCGACTGGGCGGCGGGCTCGGCCACGGCATCGGACTCGCTTGCGGGCGCAGGCTGCGGGGTCTTGGGTGCAGGGCCGTCCTCGGGGGATGGCCCCGCTTCGGGCGCCGGCGTAGACACGGGCGCAACTTCGGATGCCGGAGCTATGGGAAACGCCGGCGCGGCGGGCTCGGGTGCCGCAAACACCGCAGCGCTCTCGTTGATTGCCGCGGCGACGGGCTCTGCAAAGTGAGCCGGCGCCGGGGTTGCTTCGGGCGCTGTGGGCTGTTCTGCAGCATGTGCGCCGATGGGCGCCGCTACGGCATCCGCTTCGTCCTCGTTATCGGCGAGATCCGAAATATCATGCGTTACATGCGAAAGAGGCAGGGAGAACACGGTGTCCTCGGGCTCCACGGGTGTGGAGTCCGCCGGAGCGGCGTGGGCCGGCGCAGCTGTGGTGGCAACCGGTGCCTCGGTCATAGTTGCGGACTTGTTCTCCTCGTCGATCATCGACGGTTCACCTTCATGACCACGTCGCCAATCTGGACTTCGTCGCCCTCACGCAGCGTCGCGGGCTCCACGAGCTGGCGGCCGTTGACGAGCGTGCCGTTAAGCGAGTTGAGGTCCTCGATGATGAGCGCCGGGCCCTGCAGCGAAAAGCGCGCATGCGAGGCCGAGACGAATGGTTCGTTGATGCAGATGTCCGAAGATGGCGAGCGACCGACGATGACGGGGCCGAGCATATCTACGTGGATGCCGCGGATACCGCGCGGACCCTTGTCAACATCGATCGTCCAGATAGCCGAGTCGCGGCGCTGTCCGCGCACAAGCCCCACGCCGGTCTTCATGACGGCGAACAGGAAGATATAGAGCAGGGCGACCAGGACGATGCGGCCTGCAAAAAGGACGATATCGATGTTCATAAGCGACTATCCCCTAAATTCAAAGGTGCTCAGGCCAAACGTCAGCAGATCGCCGTTGCGCAGCGGGCAGCGCGTAATGCGGCGGTTGTTGACGAGCGTGCCGTTGGTGGAATTGAGGTCCTCGATCGACCAATCCGAGCCCGTAAAGGTGAGTTGGGCGTGGCGGCGCGACACGTTGGGGTCGCGCAAGGCAATGTCGGAAACTGAGCGCTCGCGACCGATGGTCACCTGCGCGGAGGTGATGCTATGGCTCTCGCCGCTCACGACGTCGATGAGCTGGGCGAGCGGGCGCTGCGGGGCGCGAGTGCTCGCCATGTTGGAGGCGATGCCGGCTGCGGCACCTAGGCCCACGGCGGCACCGGTCGCGGCGGCTCCGCCCATGCCGGCAAGCGCGTCGCGCGAGACGGTCTGCGGCACCGGGATGGGTGCGGCGGCGGGGTCGGGGACGCTAGGCGCGAAGGGGTCTGCCACGGCAAGCGGGTCGGGAGCGGCGGCGCGAGGCGTCGGCTGCTGCTGGGGCATGGCGGCGGGGCGCTGCTGCTGCGGGGCAGCAAACTGCTGCTGGCCGGCGCGCGGGGCGCTGGCGGCACGGCTTGCCGCGGAGTTGTTCTGGCCCAGGCCGTTTTGATAGGCGCGCTCTTCTTCGTACAGGCGGCCGAGCGTGGGGGCATCGACGTTCTCGGCAAAGACCGAGAACTTGCCGGCGCGCAGCTGCGGATCGATCATAAAGCGCACGAGGGGCTCGCCGACAAAGACATAGCGGCGCTTTTCGGCCTGCGCCTTCACGAACTCGCGGACCTCGCGCGAAAGCTCGGGGTAGAACGGGGCGAGCATGGGATCGTCGTCGGCGGCGATCAGGATGGTATAGAGTGCCGGCGCCGTGTTGACGCCGTTAATCACCAGAGTCTGATCCTCCATGTCGCGAGCGGCCTGCTTGGCAAGCTTCTTAAAGGAGAACGGGGCACGGGTGGCACCGAAGATGCCGGCCACGTGGTCCTCGAAGATGTTCAGGAAGTTCACGAAAGATCACTCTCCGTATAGGTTCTTTGGTATCCGAGCAAATATAGGCATATCCCAACGATTATAGAGGATAGGGTTCCCGCAACTGCCGCCTTGGCGGCGACCGCGGCTGCAAGGCTGGCAATTTCCATATGGTGTGCAAGACAGGATGCGGCCGCCGTGCCGACGCCGGCGACGGCGATGGCGGCGGTTTCGGCAAGGTTTGACCCTTGCTCGGCGCGCTTGGCATGGGCGTTGAGCAGCAGCGATGTTGCCGCGGCCGTGGCTGCAGCCAGTACGAAGGCGGCCCAAAGGAACGCGTCGCCCAGCGTCGCGGCGACGTTGCCGAGGCCCAACACGCCTCCGGCGGAAAGGGCGACCGTGGCTAGGCGGGCAAAGAGCGTGCCCATGCCCGTTGCTGCCGCCGCGCTTGTCGGGCCGAGCCAAAATGCCGCAATGCCAGCGGCGGCTCCGGCTGCCAGAAAGGTATTGCCGGTCAGGCAGCCGAGCGCGAGCGCACTGGTGAGTGCAGTGCTTGCGGCGGCCTCGGTGCGTCCCCAGGCGATCCACCAGCCGGACATGGCGGCAGCAAAGATCACCGCGACGGGCAACATCGACAGAATGCCCTGTGCCTGCATGGTGGCGTTGGCCATAAGTACCAAAAAGCCCACGGCCGAGATTGCCGAGCCAATCTGCGGGGCTAGGCCGGCGGCCGCCCCGATCGCGATGGCCGCAACGATAAGTCCGGGAAGCGCCGCGACGCCAGCCGTCTGCATCAGCAAAAAGCTGAAGGTGGCACACGTTAGCGCCGAGATGGCGCGCATGGTGTAGTCGCGCGCGTGGCTCCAGCGCGTGCCCGCCCAGCCGAGTGCGGGGTCGATCTCGATGCCGTCGTCCTCGTAGGGCAGCGATTCGATATCGTCTGCCGCGTGTTCGTCATCCGACAGCTCGCCCACCATCTGCTCCAGGCTGCGACGGCCCTCGCGCACGCTGCCCAAGCCGGCGAGCAGCTGGTCGCAAAATGCCTCGATGCTGTTGGGGCGGTCTTGCGGCATGGGCGAGAGCGCACTCATCAGCGCGGCCTCGGCTCCCGGGGGAAAGTGCGGGATGAGCTCGCTGGGGTAGGTGGCGCCGCCGATGATGCGGTCGAGCGAGTTGGCGGGCGTTGCCGCCATAAAGGGAGCGCTGCCGCACAGGCCCTCGTAGATCACGCAGGCAAGGGCAAAGACATCGGCACGCTCGTCGACCGTGCCGGTCTCGATATCGAGCTGCTCGGGCGGCATGTAGCCGATGGTGCCGCCACGCGAGCCGCCAAAGCCGCCGGCCGATGACAGTCGCGCCATGCCAAAGTCGGTGAGCTTTACATTGCCTGAGTGGTCGATGAGCACGTTGGCGGGCTTGATATCCAGGTGGAGTACGCCGTTGCTATGAGCGAAGGCAAGCGCCTGGCTCAGCGCGTCGGCAATGGCAGCGGCCTCGTCAAAGGTGAGCGAATGGCCGTCCACACGATGCAGGAACTCGGCCAGCGACATGCCGTCGACATATTCCATGACCAGGTAGGCATAGGCGGTGTCGTGCGTAAAGTCGATGACCTGCACGATATTGGGATGTTGAAGCATGGCTGCGGTGTGCGCCTCGCGCAGCACATCCATGATGTCGCTGGCGGGCATGCCGGCACCGTTGATAAGGGGGATGCGCTTAATGGCGACGCGGCGGCGCAGATGCGTGTCGCGGCAGATCTCGATGGAGCCAAAACCGCCGGTCGCAAGCGTCTCGAGCGGCTGGTACCGCTTGAGCAGCTCGCGAGAGCTGGTGCCCTCCAAGGGAACGTCCGGCGAGAACCGGGCGGTATGTTGCGAGAAAAGCGGCATGGCCAACCCTCGTGCGTTTAAAGTTCGTTTGCGAGCGGCGGTCAGGGGCGTGGCCCGTTCCAGCGTTCGCGGTGGCATAGATGCTGCTAGTGTAGCACGCTCGGGTGAAAGGAAACCGCATCCCACTTTGGAGCGCCAAAACGGGATGCGGTTTCCGCTGTCAATCTAAGTTTTGCCTAAGCAGAAGGCTGAGGCTTGGGCCGAGCGTTCGGCCTTAGCGCTTCTTCCTGTTCTTCTTCTGCTTGCGCTGCTTGGGGGCGTCCTTCTTGGGTTGGTCGCCCTGCTTGGCCTCGGCGGCCGCCTTCTCGGCCTTCATCTTTTTCTTTTTGGTCTCGATGCGGAGTTTTTTGTTGATGCGGGCCTTCAGGAAGGGGCCAAACTGCTCGGCATCGCCACGCACAAAGGTGTCCTTAGGGATCGTCACGCCCTGGTCGGCGAACATGGCCACAAAGATGCGTTCGCCGTCGAGCACGTGGTCGAGCTTGTCAAACGGAAAGAACTGCGACTTGCCGCTCTTGCCCCAGACCATCAGGCCGTCCTCGTTGGCGGCGACGCGGCGGTAGCGGCCGCCCATGGACTCATCGGCCTCGACGGCGTCGATATAGTCGCGCGCGAGCGTGTGGTGCAGGTTTTTGCTCCACCAGGCCAAAAAGGCGCCGAATACGATCAGGACGACGCCGAACTTGATCCAGTTGCCGCCGGCCACCAGCATGCCAACGCCCAGCAGGGCGGAAATGGCGGCGGCGACGTACAGGGAGCCGCGGCGTTTGGGCGAGGCGACCAGGCGGGCAAAATCGGTGACGAGGTCGTTTTCGTACTGATACTCGTTAAGGTACAGGATGCCGTCATCGGCTGCGGCCTGCGCCTCGAGCGCGACCTCGACTTGGTCGGCTGCTTCGGTGGGGACGAGGTTGGGCTCTGCGTCTGCCATGCTCTTTGGACTCCTATCGCGGCGGGCTCGCCGTACGGGTTATTATGAATGCAGTATGCCGTGCGACCGCATGGCCGTCGCGGCAACAAGACTCAGTATACCCGGGGGAGCACCCATGGAATCGTTGTACCGAAAGTATCGCCCGCTCACCTTCGAGTCCGTGGTGGGCCAGCAGCATATCGTCTCGACGCTCGAGCACGCCATTACCGAGGGACGCCTGTCCCACGCCTACCTGTTCTGCGGTCCGCGCGGCACGGGCAAGACCACCATGGCGCGCATCCTTGCCAAAGCACTGCTCTGCCGCAATGCCGAGGCGGCGCGCGCCGAGGGCGCAAGCGGCTGCATGCCCGACGGTACCTGCGAGGAGTGCGAGCTCATCGCCGAGGGCAACCACCCGGACGTCTACGAGCTCGATGCCGCAAGCCGTACCGGCGTGGACAACGTGCGCGAGGAGATCATCAACTCCGTCAACTTTGCCCCGGTGCGCGGCAAGTACAAGATCTATATCATCGACGAGGTCCACATGCTCACGACGGCGGCGTTCAACGCGCTGCTCAAGACACTCGAGGAGCCGCCGGCGCACGTGATCTTTGTGCTGTGCACCACCGACCCGCAAAAGATTCTGGAGACCATCCTCTCGCGCTGCCAGCGCTTCGATTTCCACCGCATCGGTAACGAGGATATTGAGCATCGCCTGGCCTACGTGTGCGAGCAGGAGGGTTTCGACTACGACGACGAGGCGCTGGCTATCGTGGCACGCCATGCCAAGGGCGGCATGCGCGACGCGCTCTCCACGCTGGAACAGCTGAGCGTCTTTGGCAACGGCGCCGTGCATGCGGACGATGCCCGCTCGCTTTTGGGCGAGGTTTCGGACCAGATTCTGGGCGAGTTTGCACGCGCCATTGCGTCACGTGATGTTGCCGAGCTCTATGGCCTCATTCGCGCGCAGGTCGAGGAGGGCAATGACCTGCTGGAGTTGACGCGCGACCTGGTGGCGCACGTACGCGACGTGTACGTGGCCTGCGTTGCCGGCGCTCGTGCCGAGCTGTTTGAGGGCGGAGCCGAGCAGGCCGAGGCGCTTGCTGCCGAGGCCGCTGCCTTTGGCGAGCATCCTGCCGACCGTCTTGCTCGCGTGCTGACGGTGCTCGACGATGCCGCGCTGGAGATGAGGGGCGCGAGTGATGTGCGCCTAGTGCTAGAGATCGCCTGCACCCGTCTGGCTCGTCCCGAGGCCGATCTGACCATTGAGGCCCTGGCTGAGCGCGTGGCGCGTTTGGAGGCTAGGGTTGCCAATGCCGCGGTGCCGGTGAGCGTGGCTGCTGCTCAGGCTGCCCCGGCGGCCGTTGCGGCTGCGTCTGCGACGGCACAGCAGCCGACGCTCATCTCGGGTGCCCGTGCTGCTGCTCCGGCGGCGACCGCTCCTGCCGCTACGTCCGCGCACCAGGGCGGCATGCCTTGGGACCGCGGCGCTGCGACTGCTCCGGTGGCTCAGCCCGCTCCCGCACCGACTTCCAAGCCCGCGGCTCCTGCGCCTGCGCCCACGCCGGCTCCTCAGCCCGTTGCGGCTCCGGCTTCCACGCCTGCCGCATCGCCCGCGCCGACGCCTGCGTCCAAGCCCAATAACGCCGCCCAAGTTGCCGCCGCTGCCGCCGCCGAGACCCCTGCGGTTGAGGACGCTGGCGAGCTCCAGCGCAAATGGGCTGAGGTCGTCGAGCGCGTCAAAGCTCGTCAGGCCTCCTATGCGGGCCTGCTGCTCAACGCCCGCGCCACGGCTGACGACGGCTCCAAGCTCACGGTCTCGTTCCCCGCGGGCTCGACTTTTGCTATCAAGATGCTCGGTCGCGCCGACACGCAGTCGGTGGTCCTGCCGACGGTCTGCGCGGTCTTCGGTCGTCGCACCGTCGACTATGTCCTGGATGGGGGTGGCACGCCGGCTCCTCAACATGAGGAGCATTCTCCATCTGCACGGGCTGCGGTATCTGCGGACCCGCAACCCGTGTCCTCAGCGGCCCCTGTATCCTCGAGCGCCAGCGCACAGCAGCAAGCGGCGCCGGTAGCGGCACCGACCCCATCGGCGCCTAAGCCCATCGCGCCCAAACCTGCTGCCCCGGCGCCCGCGCCCAAGCCTGTCGCGCCCGCACCCAAGTCATCCGACCTGGGCAAGGCTCCGTGGCTGCGCTCCGACAACCCCGCCGGCGCTCCCGCTACGGGCAAACTGCCCACCGAGCCCGCGCCTCGTGCACCCGAGCGCTCTGCCGCCCCCAAGGCTCAGCCTGCCGCGCAGTCTGCGCCGTGGGAATCCGAGCAGGTACCCTATGACGACGCCATGGTCGGCGGTTTCGCTGCCGATGCCGCTGGGGACGATCTGCCCCCGTTCGACGTGCCCGGTGCAGCTCCGGCACCCAAGCCCGCCCCTGCGTCCGCGGCGCCTGCCCCGTCAGACGATGCCCCCGCGGCTCCCTGGGAGTCCAACCCTGGCGCCGGCAGCCCCTTCGGCCACCAGGGCGCAGCTCCGAGCATCCCGCAGACCGAGGACGAGGCCAAAGCCCTCATCCGCAGTGTCTTCGGCCAGGCCACTATCTTCAAGCCGGTGGAGTAGCTGCGCAGACGGGTATACTGCTCAAGAAGAGGACCCTTTGAACGGAGCGAGCTTATGATGTGGGAATATGTCCGCCTTGAGGACGATACGCAGGTTTCGTATTCCGAAGTCCGTGAGGACAACACGGTAAAGGTCGTTGTGGAGCGTCCCCGCGATTGGGGTTTTGACACGGCGGAGTGCATCTTGCCGGCATTCAACTGGGTGTCGCACGAGGGCTTTAGCGAAGCTGACCTCAAAGAGCTCGATGAGTTTGTGCGTAACAATGCCCCGCTCATCCTGCGTTTTGCCTACGAAGGCGGACGAGTCTATGCCTAGCCTCTTTCGACTTGGGCCGTATATCATTTTCTTCTGGACGGGGGAGAACGGCGAGCCTGTCCATGTTCACGTTGCGGTCAAGCGCCCCACTGCCGAGGCGACCAAGATATGGCTTACTCGCTCCGGCGGATGCAGGCTGGCCCATAACAAGGGCGATATTCCTGCTCGAGATTTACGCGATATCATGCAGTTTGTTTCTTCTAACCATGCACTGATTTGCAAACGTTGGAAAGAAACAACCGGCGAGCTATCGTTTTACTGTTGAGGGCCACTCATTGGACTTGGGATCTCAAGTTCTTCAGGGGTCTCTTTGTCCGGGCGCATCTGTATCTCGGACATGTGTAACGTGTTGCCGCGTATCTCGCACTCGAGCAGGCAGGTGCGTGACGGTCGGCCTAGGATGCAGAGGTCGATACGATACGTCGCATGGTTGCCTGTGTACTCGACTTGCTCAGCGTTGACGGTTGCTCCGATTGTCGAATAAACGCCTGGCTCGGCATCGACAATCTCGGAGTCCTTTATCTTGACCTTGAGCTCTTGATAGAGGGACGGGCTGTTGTAGTAAACGGTTCGGGTTCCGTCGGTGCACTCATCGGTCGTCTCCCATTTGACGACGGGCTGGTCCGAGCTGGCTATCAGCAGTTCTGCTCCAAAAGCTATGGCATGGGTGATGATAACCAGCAATATCCAGCCGACAAAGAGATAGAGAACCAAATATGCAACGGGGTGTTTTGAGCGGATGTTTTGGAGCACGTCGGGGGCATTCATGGGGCACCTCCAAATTGCTATCTATGGAAATCAAATTATACCCCGCCGCCATGTGCGCCGCCTCGAGCAGTGGTTCGGCATTTAGTTTTAGTGGCACCCATGAAATGCTGGATTCGGCTCTACTAGATTGAGCATGCGATATTATGCAACCTTGAATTATTCGACCTCGCATAATCTTGGGGCGTGGTTTGCGCTTCAGGACATGTATATCGACTGAGGTAGCATGACCGCCCCGCTCGCTTGCCCCGCGCCGTGGTACGATTTTTGAGTTTGAAAGTCCCGCCGTACCCCGGCTGCCCTCGCAGCTCGTCGCGCGGCCGCACGTAAAGGAGCCATCATGGCCGGTATGAACATGCAGCAGATGATGAAGCAGGCCCGCAAGATGCAGGAGCAGCTTGCCGCCGCGCAGGAGAACCTCAAGTCCCAGACCGTCGACGCCTCTGCCGGTGGCGGCATGGTCAAGGTGACCGTCAACGGCGAGATGGAGCTCGTCAACCTCACCATCGATTCCGATGCACTCGATCCCGAGGACGTCGATATGCTGCAGGACATGATCATGGCCGCCGTCAACGAGGCCGTCCGCGGCGTCAACGAGCTCGCCAACAAGCAGATGGGCGCCATCACCGGCGGCCTCAACATCCCGGGCATGCCGTTCTAAGACGCACATATATATGAGTGCGAATCACAGTCTGCAAAAACTGCTCGATGAGCTGGGCCGTCTGCCGGGCATTGGCCCCAAGTCGGCCCAGCGCATCGCCTATTACCTGCTCGAGGCCGATGCCGAGGAGGCCCGCCGCTTGGCCGAGGCCATCCTGGAGGTTAAGCAAGAGGTCCACTTTTGCAGCCGTTGCTTTAACTACGCCACGGCCGACGAGTGCTCCATCTGCCAGGATTCGATGCGCGACACCACCCGCATATGCGTGGTGGGCGAGCCGCGCGATGTCCAGGCGATCGAGCGCACGGGCAGCTATCACGGCCTGTACCATGTGCTGGGTGGCGTGATCAGCCCCATGGACAAGATCGGCCCCGAGCAGCTGCATATTCGCGAGTTGCTGGCGCGTTTGGGCCACGAGGACATCCACGAGGTCATCATCGCCACCAACCCCAACATCGAGGGCGAGACCACGGCGAGCTACCTGGCCCGCACCATCAAACCGCTGGGCGTTGAGGTGTCGCGCCTGGCGAGCGGCCTTCCCGTGGGCGGCGACTTGGAGTATGCCGACGAGCTCACGCTTGGGCGCGCCATCGAGGCCCGTCGCGCGATCTAGCTGCCGGGTGCGCCATGCCATGGCCCATCGGCCTGTCGCACGGGGTGCCCATAATTGGGCTTTCGTTCGTGGGTTTGTTGTGCAACAAAGATACTTCGCGTCCGCTTATCGCATGGATGCTTCCGCTCGCATCCTAAATTTGCCCATTCGTTGCGCAACCTTTTGGGTTCGCTGATACACTCAACCATGGATTTGAATGATGCGCCGCCCCCGAGCGGCGTGTTTTTGTTGGAGGAGAGCGCATGCGGCCCGGTGGCACACAGACAAAGCGCGGCACCGCGGTGCGCATACGACGCCGACTGGGCTTGGCGCCGCGAGCATACGCGCTGCTGTCTTGCTCGCTGGCGCTGGTCGTGGCCGGTGTTTCCGCCTACGGCATGACCGTGCCGTCTATGGTGCAGGCGCATGCCGCGCGCGAGGCCCATGTGGGGAGCAAGGCAAAAAGCGACCTGGGAACTACAACCGGATATGCTTGGGCAAGCGTGGTCGCACACGTTGTGTTTGGCGTTGACGACGCAGATGGCGCCGAGGCTCCGGACAACGAGGTCACACTGCCAAACGGCAAGACCATCGTGCTCACCAACACCAAGATTATCAATCGTCTTTCCAATAACAGCGTTTCGTCCGTTGTGAACAAGGCCGAGCAGCAAAAGGGTCAGGATGCGCAGCAGTCGGGGAAGCCCGGCGGCTCGGACGCCTCTGGCTCTAGCTCCAGCTCGGATTCGACGAGCGCGGGCGGCGGCTCCGGGTCGGACTCCTCTGCCGGCGGGTCTGGGAGCGGCGGCTCGACAGGCGGCAACGCTGGCAACGACGCGTGCTCTGACGGACTCTCGGCAGCTGAGGAGGAGAGCATCCACAGCTGGCTCGTGACCAAGTACAACATGCTCGACGGCTACGTTTCTCGTGCCAATGAAGTGGTCTCGACCTACAACTCTACAGGGGATCCCAGGCCGTGCGACAGCTTGGTCGGGGAGATGTTTGTCATCCGCGCCGAGTTTGGCCGCCAGACATTCTCGCCCAAGTCAAAGTGGTATCAGCAGTACGCCAATCTGTGGGGTTGCTATACCAACCTGTGCCAATGGGTCGGGCATTACGGCGATGACGATATCGCACTCAGTAACTTCAACAACAATGTGGCGGCGCTTGCCCTATGATGACCGATCTTGCACCCACAACGCCACAATCGCTCGACCGCGATCCCATGGTCGGCCTGCGCCTGGCGCGTGTCGACGGATTTGAGCCCGCTGTCGCGCTCGGCCAGGACGAGCTGTCTGCCTATATGCGTCGCTTTTCGATGCTCTTTGCCGACGACACTACCATGCGCCGTGGCGGTATCGGCCGCGTGACGCGTGCCGTCAACGCCCAGGGCGAGGCCGTGGCGCTCAAGCAGCTCATTTTGCCGACGCGCGATGAGTTTGACGACGACGCTGCCCATGAGGCGCTGGTCGCCAAGTTCAAAGCGGCGTTTCGCGAGGAATACGAATGTCACCGCGCCCTTTCGGGCCTTAAGGGCTTTCCCCGCCTCTACGGATGGGGCGAGGTCGATGGCGTGCCTGCGATTGTCATGGAATGGGTCGAGGGCGAGACGCTCGCCCGCCTGCGCTCACGACTCGCCGTAGACGATGCCGGGCGTTTGTCGCCGCTTGTGGCGGCGCGCCTGGGTCGCGATCTGTTTGATTTGCTGTGCCGTATGAACCTGGTGGGCGAGGGCTTTGTCCATCGCGATATCTCGCCCGCTAACATTATGGTGCGCACGGCGCGTCTGCCGCTCGACCAACAGCTCGCCGAGGGCAGCTTTGACCTGTGTCTGATCGACTTTGGCTCGTCGTTGGCGCTCGAGCCCGCATCGGCCGTGGCGGGAGCCGGTGGCAAAGCGTCCTTTACCGAGCGCTATGCCACGCTGCGCCGTGCGACGGTCGCCTACGCTCCGCCCGAGATGCTTACCGACGATATCGTTGACCTGCGTGTTTTGCGCATGTCTCCGGCAATCGATGTGTATGCGGCGGCGAGCACGGTCTACGAGCTCATTGCCGGCGTCGCGCCGTACGAGGCGACGCCGAGTGCTTCGGGCACCTCGGGTTCGCGCAAGAAGACGCGTGACATCGCCAGCCCCTATCGCCTTAAGATGGACGCCCCGCCCGATTATCCCGTCGGCGCCCACGCGCCTGGATGCGACTTGACCCAGCTCCTTCGTCGCGAGCCCGATGTGGCGCTCGCCGCGGCCGAGCAGGCCCAGCAGCTGGGGCTCGAGCCGAATTCCGAGGAGCTGCGCGATGCGTTGGCGTTTGTCGACGCCCAGCTGTTCGATGTGGTGATGGCCTGCCTGTCCAGCCATCAGCAGGACCGTCCCGAACCGGCGGCGGTCGAGGCGGCGCTCTCGGCGTTTTGTGACCACTATGCGCAAAATGTCGGTCGCTCGCTTCGCGGTGAGCCGCTCACGCCGTGCCCCATGGATGCGTCCGGCCGCGCCGTGCGCCGTGCGGCGATGATTGGCACGGCAGTCGTCTGCGGCGTGGTTTGGACTGCGGTCGTGGTGTCGGCTGCGCTGTTGGCGTCGGGTGCCCGTATGACGTTGAGTTTGGGGCCGCTCGTGTGGTCCGGACCGCTGCCGGGTATCATTGCCGCACTGGCATTGGCGCTGCCGGGCGTGGCGGGTGTTGTCGCGGGGGCTCTCGCGCGCGATCGCCGTTCGGGATTCCTGCAGGGCGTGCTGACGCTTTCTGCCTGTGAAGTTCCGGTGCTGGTCGCGGCGGCGTGTGCCGTGTTTTCCCAGCGCGCCGTGATGAGCGGTCTCGTTGCCGCCCTGATCGCAACCTATGCGCTTACGTGGTTTTTGCTGGCGACTGGTTTTGCCTTTGAGCTGCCCACTTTGGCACCGCGACGCACAAAAGGCCAGATGGCAACACCGCTTGCCGGTGGAGCCGCAGCCGCTCGCGCCTTTGGCGGGCCCGTCGACGCATCGTCCGACTCTATTTCTACGACCAAGGAGGCCTAGGTCATGGCATCTCAAGTTGAGCTCACCCCATGCGGGGCCATGTTTGACATCTTTAAACGCGCAGCCCACCTGAGCCATATCGAGCTGTGCGGCTTGGTGCTCTCGTCCCGCCCGCTTGCCGACGGCCGCAGCCCGCAGAGCCGAGCCGCCGATCGCTCCTGGGTCTCGCGCTTTATCGTTCGCGCGCCGGTCGGTACGCTTCAGCAGCGTTTCTTTGCCGATTACGGCACCTCGGCCGCGCGCATTATGTCGCAGCTGGCCCTGCGCCAGCGCAATCCCATGGACTCCACGGCTGTGATCAATATGGTGTGCGGCTCTGCTGGTGAGCCCATGGTGCGCGCCCTCGAGGAATGTCACCAGGATACGAATCTCTATCGCAACGCGCTCGATCGTCTGTCCCAGGCGGGAGAGCTTATGCCTGCCGAGCGCGCCGAGGCCGTGCTGGTGCTGTTTGTCGCTGTGGGTTGCTCGGCAGATGTCCGGTCTTCGGTGACCTATGCCATCGACTATGCGCACGCGACCTGTGGCGGAGGCACGTCCACGCCGCGTTCGCTTGGCATGTCGACGACCGCGGGCGAACGCGAGCCCGCGCCGGCGCATCCGTTGGGCCTGCTGCGTGTGCAAAACGGCTTTGTGGTGAGTGCCCCGCGCTGGATTCAGCCGAGTGAGGAAGGCGTCGAGATCGGCGCGCTGGCAACGGGGGAGGGCGATATCACCGACGTCGGTGATGACGTCTCGGCTCGCCATGCCCATATCTGGTGCGATGCTCAAAATACCTGGCACGTCGAGGACCTGTCGTCTACCAACGGGACCGTGGTGGTAAACGGGGTCACGAGCGTCTGCATCCAGGTCGAGCCCGGCCGCTCAGCCCAGCTCAATCCCGGCGACGAGCTCAAGCTCGGCGGCTCCACCACCTACGCCATCCTCTTCGGCGCCCTCTAGCCAACCCTCAATGAGTTGCGGTGAAATACGGACTGTTTAAGGCTCTGAGCAGCAAAAACAGTCCCTATTTCACCGCAACTGCCGTATGGTTCCCGGGGGATATTCTGGTCGGCACTGAGCGTTCGATAGTCACCCAAGGTAAACCTTTACCGCCCACCTATATTTGTCGAAATTACACTTGACGGCGGGGTACAATAAACCCGCATGCGGATTTCCGTTGCGGGCGCTTCCCATCGCCGGGGCGTGCCCGGGAGCATCCGGCATGCGGCCTTTGCGGCGCTCGGTCATGTGCAAGACGGGTAGCTGGGCCTGTGGAGCGCGTGCAGCCGCCCCTCGCCTCGGCATGCCTTCTCTCCACGCCATGTGCCTGCTGCTGAGTCTGCCTGCCAGATGATTGGAAGCAACAACGAAAATCCCATCACGCCAACATCCCGGCGATCGCCGGGGCCTGTATACCTATATGAGAGGAGAGGGGTATATGGCGCGTAAGTTTAAGTCTATGGACGGCAACGAGGCGGCCGCATATGTTTCGTATGCGTACACCGAGGTAGCGGGAATCTATCCCATTACGCCGTCCAGCCCGATGGCCGACCATGTCGACCAGTGGGCGGCCCAGGGTCGCAAGAACATCTTCGGCACCCCGGTCAAGGTCGTCGAGATGGAGTCCGAGGCAGGTGCAGCCGGTACCGTTCACGGTTCGCTGGGTGCCGGTGCTCTGACCACCACCTACACGGCTTCTCAGGGCCTGCTCCTGATGATCCCGAACATGTACAAGATCGCGGGCGAGCAGCTCCCAGGCGTTTTCCACGTCTCCGCGCGTTGCGTCGCTTCGCACGCCCTGAACATCTTCGGTGATCACTCCGACGTCATGGCCTGCCGCCAGACCGGCTTCGCCATGCTCGCCGAGGGCAACGTCCAGGAGGTCATGGATCTCTCGCCGGTGGCTCACCTTGCCGCCATCGAGGGCAAGACCCCGTTCCTTAACTTCTTCGACGGCTTCCGCACCAGCCACGAGATCCAGAAGGTCGCCATGTGGGACTACAAGGATCTGGCCGAGATGTGCGACATGGACGCCGTCCAGGCTTTCCGCGACCACGCGCTCAACCCTGAGCACCCGCACACCCGCGGTAGCCACGAGAACGGCGACATCTTCTTCCAGAACCGCGAGGCCTGCAACAAGGTCTACGACGAGCTTCCCGCCGTCGTCGAGGGCTACATGAAGAAGATCAACGAGAAGCTCGGCACCGATTACGGCCTGTTCAACTACTACGGCGCTCCCGATGCTGATCGCGTCGTCGTGTGCATGGGCTCCTTCTGCGACGTGCTCGAGGAAGTCATCGACTACCTCAACGCTCACGGCGAGAAGGTCGGTCTGGTCAAGGTCCGTCTGTTCCGTCCGTTCTCCATCAAGCACTTCGTCGACGTTCTCCCCGAGACCGTCCAGAAGATCGCCGTCATGGACCGCACCAAGGAGCCGGGTTCCATCGGCGAGCCGCTCTACCAGGATGTCGTCTCCGCTCTCTACGAGGCCGGCAAGACGGGCATCAAGGTCGTCGGCGGCCGTTACGGCCTGGGCAGCAAGGACACGCCTCCCGCGTCCGCGTTCGCTGTCTTCGAGGAGCTCAAGGCTGACGAGCCCAAGCGCGAGTTCACCATCGGCATTGTCGATGACGTGACCAACCTGAGCCTGCCCGAGGCCGAGGATGCGCCCAACACCGCAGCCCCCGGCACCATCGAGTGCAAGTTCTGGGGTCTGGGTGGCGACGGTACCGTCGGCGCCAACAAGAACTCGATCAAGATCATCGGCGACCACACCGACAAGTACGTCCAGGCCTACTTCCAGTACGACTCCAAGAAGACCGGCGGCGTCACCGTCTCGCACCTGCGCTTTGGTGATTCCCCGATCCGCTCGCCGTACTACGTGACCAAGGCCGACTTCGTCGCCTGCCACAACCCCAGCTACATCGTCAAGGGCTTCAAGATGGTCCGCGACGTCAAGCCGGGCGGCACCTTCCTGGTCAACTGCCAGTGGAGCGACGAGGAGTTCGCCGAGCACATGCCCGCCGTGGCCAAGCGCTACATCGCGAACAACAACGTCAACGTCTACCTGATCGACGCTATCGACCTGGCCGCCAAGGTCGGCATGGGCAAGCGCACCAACACGGTGCTCCAGTCCGCCTTCTTCGCGCTGGCCAAGGTCCTGCCCGCCGAGGACGCCCTGCAGTACATGAAGGACGCGGCTACCAAGTCCTACATGAAGAAGGGCCAGGCCATCGTCGACGCCAACCACAAGGCCATCGATGCCGGCGCTACCGCCTTCCGTAAGTTCGAGGTTCCGGCCGACTGGGCAACCGCCGAGGATGCCGCTCCCGTCGAGCTCTCCGAGGAGACCAAGTCCGCCATCGCCCAGCAGGTCAAGAACCTGCTCGAGCCCATCGATCGCATGGATGGCGACAGCCTGCCTGTTTCCGCCTTCGTCGATTGCGCCGACGGCCAGTTTGAGCTGGGCGCCTCCGCATACGAGAAGCGCGGCGTCGCCGTGGTCGTTCCCCACTGGGACGAGACCAAGTGCATCCAGTGCAACCAGTGCGCCTATGTGTGCCCGCATGCCACCATCCGTCCGTTCGCGATGACCGAGGACGAGGCTGCCGCCGCGCCCGAGGCTACCCGCACGCTCGACGCTATGGGCCCCAAGGCCAAGGGCATGAAGTTCACCATGGCTGTGTCCCCGCTCGACTGCATGGGCTGCACCAACTGCGTCAAGGTCTGCCCCAAGGGCGCCCTCGAGATGGTTCCCACCGAGCAGGAGATGGACCAGCAGCCCGTTTGGGACTACATGGTCGAGAACGTCTCCGAGAAGAAGGAGCTCATCGCGGCTAACGTCAAGGGTAGCCAGTTTAAGCAGCCCTACCTGGAGTTCTCTGGCTCCTGCGCCGGCTGCGCCGAGACCGCCTATGCACGTCTGGTGACCCAGGTCGCCGGCGACCGCATGTTCATCTCCAACGCCACCGGCTGCTCCTCCATTTGGGGCAACCCCGCTGCCACCGCTCCTTACTGCAAGGACAAGGACGGCCACGGCCCGGCGTGGAACAACTCCCTGTTCGAGGACAACGCCGAGCACGGTCTGGGCATGGCCGTGGGCTACGAGGCCGTTCAGCACAAGCTGATTGCCGCTACCCAGGACATCATCGCTGCCGATGGCCCGTCCGATGAGCTCAAGGCCGCTGGCCAGGCTTGGATTGACTCCGTCAACGACACCGAGGCCTCCAAGACCGCTGCCGCTGCCTACGTTGCCGAGCTCGAGAAGTGCGGCTGCGACGCTTCCAAGGCGATCCTCGCCGACAAGGCTTACCTCACCAAGAAGTCCTTCTGGATCTTCGGCGGTGACGGTTGGGCCTACGACATCGGCTTCGGTGGCCTGGACCACGTCCTGGCTTCCGGCCACAACGTCAATGTCTTTGTCTTCGACACCGAGGTCTACTCCAACACCGGTGGTCAGGCCTCCAAGGCCTCGAACCTGGGCCAGGTCGCTCAGTTCGCCGCTGCCGGTAAGGTGACCAAGAAGAAGTCTCTGGCCGAGATCGCCATGAGCTACGGCTACGTCTACGTGGCGCAGGTCGCCATGGGCGCCAACCCGGCTCAGACCCTCAAGGCCATCCACGAGGCCGAGGCCTACGACGGCCCGTCCCTCATCATCGGCTACAGCCCCTGCGAGATGCACTCCATCAAGAAGGGCGGCATGCAGAACTGCCAGGCCGAGATGAAGAAGGCTGTCGAGTGCGGTTACTGGAACCTCTTCCGCTTCAACCCCGAGGCTGCTGCCGGCAAGAAGTTCTCGCTCGATTCCAAGGAGCCCGCGGGCGGTTATCAGGAGTTCCTGATGAACGAGGCCCGTTACGCTTCGCTGACGCGTTCCTTCCCCGAGCGCGCCGAGGAGCTCTTCAAGGAGAACGAGCAGGCCGCTATGGATCGCTACCAGCACCTGCTGAAGCTCAAGACGGTGTACAACGAGGCCTAGGTCTCCCGCCGCAGGATCTGAGGGCTAACCTTCGCGGACGTCCTCGGACATGAAAGAACCCCCGCTGCGCACTACGTGCGGCGGGGGTTCT
Source organism: uncultured Collinsella sp. (assembly GCA_934650095.1). Classification (GTDB taxonomy): domain Bacteria; phylum Actinomycetota; class Coriobacteriia; order Coriobacteriales; family Coriobacteriaceae; genus Collinsella. The sequence goes on along the minus strand of CAKUFT010000011.1, from coordinate 741 downwards.
TTCGTCCTGCGGAGTGTCCGCGAAGGTTAGCCCTCAGATCCTGCTACGACTACGTCCTCGGATTGCGGAGCTGAATGAAGGACGTGGCTGGTGGGGCCTTTTGTCCCGGCCGCTGTTTCGCGGCTTTGCCGCGAAACCTCGCGCCTCTTTGGGCATGGAGGGGGACTTGGTTGTTGTTGCCTTCTGTTCCTTTGCCGCGAAACGCGCGGCGAGGACTTCTTGGTTATTCCTTTTGATGGATGAAAAGCCGCTTGTTTTTGCAGGGGTGCATACTCGTTCAATAAGTGCATAGAATCTCGTATAGTACGAGTAAGATTTTGCGCTGTCCGTTTTGTGTTTAGCAAAGATATAGTTTGCATAATCCCGCCTAATCCCCGCTCTATTTAAATAAAGTCGCACGTAAATGGCGTAAACGTGTCTGAGCTGGGGTTCTGTACGCTGAGCGGATAAAAACGACCGTTCACCGTTCCGCTATTTTCAAAATGAATAAAATGAGCGATAAAGAGAATATAAACCTTAATAAACTCGCGTATCGCACGGACGCGGGTTATTAATGGGTTGTAGGCCTTTTACAGAAAGGATTCCAGCAATGTCTAAGCCTCTTGGCAAGCCCGATCGTATTGTCGTCGCCCTCGGCGGCAACGCCCTCGGCAACAACCCCGTTGAGCAGATCGAGGCCGTGAGCAACACCGCCCACGCCCTCCTCGGCCTTATCGAGCAGGGCAACGAGATCATCATCAC
>CAKUFT010000010.1 GCA_934650095.1 uncultured Collinsella sp. | reverse complement strand
ACCGTCCGCGTGTCGATCGGCTGGAAGATCGACTGGGATGCTGCCGTGCCCATGATGGAGGCGCTGAAGCTCAAGTAGCGCTGCGATTCCCACGTCAGGCGACTCAGGGCTGGCTCCGAGTTATCGGGGCCGGCCCTTTTTGGTGTGCGATGAGCAGGGCCAGTTCCTCGCGCGGTTTCGGGTACAGCGGGGCACCGTGCGCGCAATGACAGACATGGCTTTCTTAATGACAGATATAGTTGACATGCATTGATGGATGCAATATATTTCTGTCATGTTGCAACGGATATCTGTCCATTACTACGAAAGGAACTCCATGCCGGGCAAAAAGAACCTACGCATGAAGGCGGCGCGCGCGGCGGCTGGTCTTTCGCAAGCCGACTTAGCCGAGGCCGTGGGCGTTACGCGTCAAACCATCGGCCTGATCGAGGCGGGCGGATACAATCCCACGCTCAACTTGTGCGTGGCAATTTGCAAAGCGCTGCGCGTCACGTTGAACGACCTGTTTTGGGAAGACGAGATCGACGTCGACCCCAACGCTCTTTAGGAGTTCGCTATGAAATTTGAAGATTTAAAACTCGTGCAAAAGTGGCGCGAATATGCCGGCCCAAAGGATGAACGCCTGGAGGCTGAGAACGCGAAGATCTACAAGCTTGGTTTTGGGCTGCTTTCGTTTGGTATGTTGATGATCTTTTTCTACCAGTTTATAGCGCGACAGGTAGCGTGGGTTCACAGCGACGCCTGTGAAATGCCGCATGTCTTTGCAACGCCGTTTGAGGCCGCTATGTATGTGTGGCTTGTTCTCGTGATGCTGATTTGTGCAGGACTGCAAACGCGGAAGGGCTATGTCGATACCAATCGTTTTGGGCAAACCGAGCATCTTCCTGTTGGATATTTCCTGCTTGTCAGCGGTCTTAGCGGCGCGGCGTTTGCGCTTGTTATTGCCGCGATGCGCTGTATCGCTGAGGCGCAGATCGTACCGCTCGAAAGCGTCTTTTGGTTGGCGAACCTGGCTACGGGCGTGTTCTGCGGTGCGACGATTTTCATAGCCACATTCGCCGTTCTGTGCGCATCGTTCTTCACGGCGAAAAAGCGCCGTGCCAAGCTCGAGGCAGAGTTTGACGACGCCGGCGATATCTAATGCGCAAGGGGCTGACTCTGGGTTATCAGAGCCAGCCCCTTTTTGTTCGACGAACAGGGTCAGCGCCGCTCAAAAAAGCGGCTGAGAGTTAGCGGGCCCCATCCGTACCGGCTTCATCGCTGCCGCTACGCTCGAGGGCGGTGCGGCGGGCGCTGTAGGCGACAAGGCCGGCGCCGGCTGCGGCGAGTGCTGCTGCGGCTGCGGTTAAGGGGACGTTGCTGTCACCCGTGCCGGCGAGCGCGCCCGTTTTTCCGGAGCGCTTGTTATTGTCGTTGCCCTTGCCGCTGCCAGAGCCGCTTCCGCCGGAGCTGCCTCCCGTGCCGGAACCGCCGCCGCTCGAGCCGCCATCGCCGTCCGCGGTCATCGGGGCGTCGTGAAGCCCCGTCGTATCCGCATTGCCACTTACGCCCACCAGCACCTCTGCGCGTTCGCATGCCGCATCGGGAATGTGGAGCTCGTGCAGTACGGCGCCCAGCGCGGAGTTTGCGCCCGGGCGAATCTCTTCGAGCGTTACGGGGTCGAGCGCCACCAGGTCACGCGCCTTTGCGTAGAGTGTGACGCGTTTGCCCACCTCGTCGCTCCAGCTCTCCGGGATGGCAAAGCTCATGCGGAACTGTGCCGTGCAGCCCGGTGCCAGCACGGCGTTGCCGTTGTCGGCTACCAGCGGGTGCGTGGCAAAGCGCTCGCCCAGTGCCTCGAGTGTGTACTTCACATGTGCCATGTCGTTGGTCGAAGCGTCCTCGGCAAGCTCCGGGTCGTAGATCGATGCCATGCGTGCGTTCGCGCCGAATCCGATGGATGCGCTGGAGAATGGCTGGTTGGAGCCCTCTCGGTACAGATTGACTGTTCCGGCGGTCAGCAGCGTGTTGCCGTCGTTTCGCACCGTTACTGTAAACGACTCGCTTGCCGCCCCGGGCACCACGGCGCCCAGGTTGGCTATCGCGCCCAGTGGCGTGGCGCATGCCACCAAGGGCACTTCGATGCCGTGCAGTTCTGCTTCGCTCTGCTCGGCGCTCACGATGTGCGTGGCGAGCGACGAGAGCATGCCGCCCGAGGTCAAAAACGTCGTTATCTGATCGATGGGGTGCTCCAACTCGCAGAGCACGAATGGCTCCGTGAACAGGTCGTCGATCAGGGTGCTGGCGAAGATGCGGAAATGTTTGCCCATTACCGCCACCGGCTCGCCATCTTCGTCGTAGGTTTGCCCCACTTTGCCGTCGGTGTTCTCGACGTATAGCACGCACCTGCCGTTGTTGCTCACGCTAAACGACGCCGGGCCGCAGCCAGCTGCGCCCACGGGCGTCGTTGCAAACGCCGATGCGCCTCGCGTCCACGTAACATGCTGCAACTGCTCGTCGACGGTTGCCAAAAAGCCCGTGTGCTGCGGCCACGGCACCACGTGCGGCACCGAGGCGTCCGGCGACATGACGCCCCAGCCCGCGACGGACTGGCCGATCACGGCGTACGATGCGCAACCGCAGCCGTTTGCGGTTTCGTATGCAACGGGCACCACCATTTTGCCGTTGATGTTCTCGGGCGCGCCTAGCTCGATGCTCGACGGTGCCTGCGGAAAGCGGAGAACCTGACGGAACGTGAGGCTGTCACCCGACAGATCCGACCACAGAGTAAAGCACTCGAGCGCGACTTCTGCCTCGGTGCCGAGCGCCTTCTCGGCGGTGGCTCCGCGGCGGTGGAGATAGGCGCCCGACAGACGTCCGTCGACAAGCGTTTTGCCCACCGTGATGCGTGGGCACTGCAGGCAATGGTAGCCATCCTCCTGCAGGCGGCCGCGCGAGATGCTGCGCCACGACGTGTGCGATATCACGCGAACTCCGTCGTTGCTTGTGCGCAGGCGCACAACGGACAGTATGCCGGCTGTGCTTGCCGTATCGAAACGGGTTGCGTCGCCTTCGGGGCGCTCTCCCGAGACCAGCAATACGTAGGCGTCCGTGCGCCCCGCGCCGTCTGTGTATTCAATTACGTCGAAGTCGTAATCGAATATGCCGTTGCGTTCCACGTCGCCCTCGCCAAACCCAAGGGGGAAGTCGACCGGCATAGGTGCGGACCACGCGCCGTTTGCCTTCGTGTGTACCACCAGGCGCGAGCGGCCATCCTCGCCGTAACGCACCGAGGCGATACGGAACAGGCACTCCACGCCGGCAATCATCGCTAACTTCATATGGGCTTCGCTGAGCACGCCGGTGAAGAGTACGTTGTCGCTCGAGGGCTTTATACCGCCGCGCTCGTCCTCCGACACGCCGGCAGAATTGGCGTTCGGGTCCGCAATGGCGTTCGTCGCCTGCCCGATGTAGGTGTACTTATACATCGGTGCGGCATTTTCGTCATCCTCCATCAGGGCGTGGACGAAATGCTCGACCTGCCCCGTGTCGTCGCTCTCCGCGTCTGCCTCGAGTTCAATACGCGTGACCGCCCGGTCCCAATCGCGTACGGTAGGCGCGACGTTTACGTCGGTGGCTGCAACTTCGGCGCATGCGAGCAGCTCGGCATTGGTGACGATGGTGGCCGACGCGATAAACTGCGGCACGCCGCCCGACTCGGCATTGCCAGCCGCGCCAAAGCAGGCATCCAGCGTATATGGCGTGTCTCCGTCCAGTGCCAGCTCTGAGCGCTGGAGCACATACTGGTCGCCGTTGTTGACCGACATGTTCCACGAATCGAGAAGTGTGGGCCACGACCCCGACCAGGCCTTGGTGGTCCACTTGAACATGACAAACTGGAGTATCACGTCGACATCGACGTCCGCGCCCACGCGCAGGCGCGGAAGCTGGTGGCCGTCTGCCTTCTCGTAGCCGATGAACAACGTGAGGGATGCGGCACCGCGCACGGCGGACGAAGCGACGCCTGCAACGCCGGCTCCAAAGGTGACGGCAAGCCCGATCTGGATGGTGAATGATCCCGACGTATTGGAATAGTCGAGCGAAATGTTTTTGAAGAACGCCGCGCCGCTGCCGTGTGTGTGGGCGCCTACCGCGAGCGCCAGCTTTGCCAACACCCAAGGATTGACGTTTAGGAAAAACGGCACCGGGCCCAAGGTGAACTGCTCGGTCCAGTTGAGGTCGGTTTTTACTTGGAAGAGGGCCTTAATATTGCCAAACGCCGGATCGTTGTTATCGCCCCAAGTTTTGCCTACCCAGTCGTAGGCGAGCGATCCGTACACCTGTGTTGCGATATCCATCGTGAACAGCAGCGTGCAATGATGGCGAAGGAGCTTGGTGTTTCTTGGGTCGGTGCCCGAACCGGCACTCATACTCTTGTACTGATTCCACTTCCCCTCCATCTCGTCGAGGTAGCGGTTTGCCTGCTTGGCGCCCGACTCGCGCGGCGACTTCTTCCAGTATTCCGGATCCGGATTGCCCGAATCGTTCATGTAACTGACTGGTTTGTATCCGCCGCCAAACAACACGTACCCGGCAAACGAGAAATCGAAGAGAATCGGAAACGTGGGCATCCAGCAGGTGAACTTGTTGCCGCCGATGCCGGGGAACGCCGCGGGGAAATCAAACGGAGTGACCTCTTGATCCATGGTGGTGGGGATGATGGTCGTCGAGCCCGATTCGGCCTTGGAAGCCGGTGCGGTGGCAACGCCCATGGGGGAGGAGAGCGTGTAGGTTTTACCCTGGTAGTCGAGCGCAAAGCGCAGCTTGCACCCTTCTTCCAGAAGGCCCGACGCCGCATCGAGAAACTTGTCTTCGAGCGTGAACGTTGCCAGATTATCCGCACCCGTTGCGCTGGCCTTGACCTGGCCAATCTGCGTGACGGTTTCGGGCGAGCTGCCCACGGCGGGCATTACTTTGTTGATGCGCAGCGTTGCCTGCCCACCCTGCGGTAGATGGGCCTGTACGGTAAAAGCATGCGTGTCGGACTGCGCATTCGCTGCATCGTCTTTGGGTATCGCCATGAATGTGGCGTCGGCGTACTGGATGTCCCACTCGTCGAACGTAAGCTGGCGAAAGTACGGCTCCCCGTCGGAGAGCGGACGCGTGGGCGCGGTAATGGCGGTACCGCCCTGGATACGCGCAAGGGGAATCTCGACATCGCGGTAGCCTGGCATGCTGATGGAGATGCCGCCGTTAAAGTCATACGCGTCAAGGAGCGTCGCCTCGTCCACGTAGCCTTCCGAAAGCGGGGCAACCTCAAAGATGGCTGTACCCTCATCATCGGTTGTGGCGGTGAGCTGTTTGCCTGCGGCGTAGCGCGACGTCAGCGTGACCTGGGCGCCCGCGATGGGGTTCATCTTGTTAGCGACGTCGACCACCACCACGCCGAACATGGTGCGCGAGAGCACCAGGACCTTGAAGGGGTCTTCTTCGTCGGCATAGGCTTCGGTGGGCGCGAACGGCAGTATGAACGCGTTTGAGGTGCCCGGCACGCGCGGCAACATAATGCTCGCCAGCGAGGACGCTCCGGCAACAAGTAACGAACGGCGATCAAGCATCTTGGGCTCCCATCCCGCAAATATCGGTGGAAATAATCAAATTATGCGAGAAGGTGTCCTGTCGCGGTAGTGCCGTTCGAGGGGCAAAATGTCCAATTTGAGCATGCTAAAACGGGCGGCGCTGGAATGCGTTCGATGCACTTGGTAGCTTGGCTGCTAGCGCAGCATATGTGCGACCAACTCGGCGCGAGTTCCGATGCCAAGCTTTGCATACACACTGGACAGGCGGTTCTTTACGGTGCCCGGCGACACGCCCATATGGCGCGCGATTTCGGCGTTGGTCCATCCACGGCAGGCGAGCATGGCCATGGTGAACTCGGTAGTCGTCAGATCGTCGGCCACGTCCTCGCCCGAATCGGGGTTATGGATGCGTCGCCATCCGTAGCTAAAGCGGTACGTGATCTCGATGACGCGTGCGAAATCGTCAGGGTATTGCTGTTTTAGGCATGCCTCGATAAGTCCCTGCAAAAGGCCATGGTGCTCGCCGATGAGCTCGATAAGGCCGTCGGGGCGCGCTATGCTCCAAGCGGTTTCGAAATGCGCCTTTGCGGCGTCGATGTTCTTGAGGCTCATGCATGCCATAGAAGCCGCCAAGTGCAAGAACAGCTCCGATATGGGATAGCTCCCTTGTTTCATGATCAGGGCGTTTTCCGCCATGCCCAGGCTGCGGCCGTATTCACCGCGCAGATACAGGGCATGCGCCATCACGTAACTGGCGAACAGGCGCAGGCCTTCGGGCAGATGCGACGCAAGCGGATAAAACTCTTCGGCGGAATACGGGGAAGGCAGGTGCAGCAGGACGCTTGCGGCCGAGGCGAACAGAATGTGCATGGCGTGAACGGTGGGCGATTCCTCGTCAGCTGGCGTATCGAGGATGCCCGCAAGGCAACGGCGGGCGTCGGCGATGCGGTTGAGCGACAGGCTGGCATATCCGCAGATGAAGCATGCAGAATAGCGAAGTGCGGGATCGGTGGCGTCAAGATAGGGACGTGCCGTCTCGGCAGCGAGAGTGGCCTGTCCGCGAAAGTACAGCGCTTCTGCCGTGGCGATGACACGCGAATCGGCGTCAGTGATGCTTGCGACCGCGGCATTCATCTGCCCCGGCACAAAGGCGGTGCACATCAACGGCATAGGAACACGCGCGCAACCATCGCAGTCCATCTTCCATCTCCCAACAGCTGGCAACAATAGCAGCAATTGTACTCCTGCTGCTCGGGACTGGAATTTGTGGGTATCGCCTACGATTATGCCGAACGTATAAAGGGAGGTTCCCGGCATCTGTCGTGTGTGCTACGACCTCACGCCCAAGCCCGTCGGCACCGTTGAGTGGGAGTAAGCTTCTACTCTTTTGGACGAATTGCACTGACGGAGAAGGGGCCCCGCGCAAACGTGTGCGGGACCCCTCTCGTTTTTACTGTTCGGTTGACGCTGCGGTCCGTTTTGGAAGGGTCGCGAGCATGGTGGTCCCGTTCTTGGAACTTGCTTCGACCTCAACCGTGCCGCCGTGCAGCGCTGCAATCTCCCAAACAAGCGCTAGCCCGAGTCCTGCGCCGCCGTATGCCCTGCTGCGGGATTTATCCAGGCGAAAGAACGGCTGGAAGATGCTCTCACGGTACTGCTTGGGTATTCCCGGGCCCTGATCCTCAACTCGTAGGAACACGTGGCTGTCGTTGTCGCAGATGGAGACGTTGACAGTCGAGCCAGGGCGGCTGTAACGGCTGGCATTTTCGACCAGGTTAAACATCAGCCGATAGAGGAGCGTGTCGCTTCCGATTATCAAAGCGCCTCCACTGCAATTGAGGGCGATGTCTTTATGCTCGGCAAGCGGAGCGAGGTCGGTGAGGACTTCTTCGGACAGGGGACCAAGCTCAATATTGTCCTCGCAGGGAACGCTGCGGAGCTCACTCATCTCAAGCAGCACCTTGGTCATTCGCGACATCCGCTCGGTTTGTTCTTGTAGCAGGCCGAGCAGCTCGGCTGTTTGAGGTTGCGATGTGGGGTGCTCGGAGACAAACAGTTCAATCTGCGCTTGCATAAGGGCGAGCGGGGTGCGCAGCTCGTGTGCGGCGTTGCCGGTAAACTGACGCTGTGCAGAGAATCCTTCGCCAAGACGGGCAATCATGTCGTTGAAAGAGGCACTGCATCGTTGTAGCTCGGCGGGCACATCCTCGCTGAGTCTGATTTCGCTTAGGTTGTCAGGCTGTACACGCTCTACCTGAGCGGCAAAAGCCCGCAGAGGTTTGAGCGCGCGGCCGCTTACAAAGTATGCCAGCACGCCGCCAAGTAGCGTGACTCCAGCCGTGATGCACCAAGCCGTCGCGCCGAAAGACTCCTGTGCGTCGTTTACGACGATCGTGACCTCGTCATCGAGGGTCCCCTTCGTTGGGTCAAATGCCTGAGGCGCATCTTCGCCGGCAGCGTTAAAGGCCGAGATGTCGCTGCCGATGGCATCCATGTAGCGCATGCCCGTATAGCCGACCAAACAGTTCGTTAGCACGCACGCCGCACACGTGAGCAGCGCCGTCATGATCGTTATGCGCCATTGCAGCGAAAGCCTTTTCATTCGCCATCCTCCATAACGTAGCCCTCTCCAATTCGATTGCGAATCGGGTCGTATCCCAAAGCGCCGCGCAACTTTTTTCGGAGCGACGAGATGTGAACGCGGGTTGCGTTGCTAAAGCTGTTCACGGTGCTATCCCAGACGTGTTCGATAAGCTCCTCATGGCTTACCGGTCGCCCCTGATTAAGCATCAGGTATTCCAGGATTCCCGTTTCCTTGCGTGTAAGAGATAGAGCCTCACTGTCCACGGAGGCGATGCGCGCCTTGGTGTCAAAGCTGAGCTTTCCGCAGGTTAATACTATGTCGCTTTGTGCGAAGCGCCTGAGGGTAAGGCTGCGGATCCTTGCCGCAAGCTCGTCCAGATGAAACGGCTTGGTAAGGTAATCGTTGGCGCCGGCATCGAGTCCGGCGACTTTATCGGATACTTCGCCACGCGCGGACAGAATCAGTACCTTGGTCTCGTGGTCGGTTTTCCTAAGTTCCCTGAGCACGGTCATGCCGTCGATACGGGGAAGGTTGAGGTCGAGTACCACGAGGTCAAAGGCTTCGATGCCAAGCAGGTCGAGCGCCTCCTGTCCATCGTGGCAGCAGTCGACGCTGTATGCCAGGTTTCGCAAACTGCGTGCGATTGTGTCGCACAGTGCTCGCTCGTCTTCGACGATCAAAATACGCATAACAGGCTCCTTTCACATTTCAAATCGCGCTTAACACGGATTTTATGGTCGATATGGTCCAATGGTCGCGTAACGAAAGGAGTGGTCAGGTTGTTCAAAGCGGTAAAACCCGTGGTACAGGTCGCTTTGTTGATCGTCGGAATTGCCATGGTGTGCTTTGGCGTTATGCGTGGCGAGGCGGATGCCGTGCTGGCCAAAGCGATTAGGCTGTGCTTGGAGTGTATCGGAATTGGATAAAAGAGAAAACACTGCGTCGCATGTTTTGGCCCGATTTCGCGGATTCATTCAGGCGGCGGCGACGCTCATCACCAACATTCACCTGCCAAACTTTGCTAAAGGCAGCATCTATCAGGGTACGGGAAAAACAGTCTGCGTACCTGGGCTTAATTGCTATTCGTGCCCCGCGGCATCGGGCGCGTGCCCCATCGGGTCGTTCCAATCGGTGGTGGGTTCATCTAAGTTCAACTTCTCCTACTACGTCACCGGTACGCTCATTTTGCTCGGCGTGCTGTTGGGACGATTTGTATGCGGGTTTTTGTGCCCGTTTGGCTGGCTGCAGGAGCTGCTTCACAAGATTCCCAGCAAAAAGCTTTCGACAAAAAGACTCAAGGCGCTTACGTATATCAAATACGTTGTGCTGCTGTTTGCTGTGGTATTGCTGCCCGTGCTGGTGGTCAACGATGTGGGGATGGGCGATCCGTTCTTTTGCAAATACGTCTGTCCGCAGGGCGTGCTCGAGGGCGCCATTCCGCTGGCCATTGCCAACGCCGGCATTCGATCTGCGCTGGGGCAGCTCTTTACCTGGAAACTTGTCGTTCTCATTGCCGTGGTGGTGCTGAGCGTTTTGTTCTATCGCCCCTTTTGCAAATGGATTTGCCCGCTCGGCGCATTCTACGCGCTCATGAATAAGGTGTCCTTACTGGGGATACGGGTCGACGTATGCAAATGCGTCTCGTGTGGCAAGTGCTCAAGGGTTTGTCAGATGGACGTTGATGTGGTCCGCGCACCCAATCATGCTGAATGTATCCGGTGCGGAAAGTGCATCGGGGCCTGTCCCGTCGATGCCATCAGCTATCGCTATGGCTTGGATGTGTCGGCAGAAAAGCTCCCTCTGACCGCCGATAAAAAGTAAAACAAGCTTCGACAAAACGGAGGAATGACCATGAAGCTTTCTAAGATTGCGGCCCTGTTTATGGTGCCGGTGCTGGCCTTGTGTCTTGTGGCGTGTTCGGCGCCCGGTGGCAACGCGAGCGAATCTACGGGCTCCGATCCAAAGATCGCGGAGCTCATTGCGCAAGAGCCGGCTAACGCCGACGAGGCTGCCGAGCTGTATGCGAAGCTCATGCAAAAAGAGAACGATATCCTATCGAGTGATAATGCGCTGTGGGAAAAGGTATTCAATGCAGCAAATAAAGAGTCGACAATGATTGAGGACGGCAGCAATTACGGCGATTTCCTGCTCAAGACCATCGACGGCGCCAAGGACGAGTTTACGGCAGATGAGCTCAAGACGCTCAAGGCCGGCGCGCAGCAGATCAAGGAGATCGAGGACAAGCTTGAGAGCCTGGAAAAGGAGTTCCCCGGCTGTGGAAGCGCGCCGAGCGCAGGCGAGAGCGTTGACGCTTCGGCCGCTGGCATGACGGCTGGCGCCGATGCTTCGAGCGAGGCGACGAAGTTCCCCAGCTTTACGGGCAAGGACCTGGACGGCAACGATGTGAACAGCGACGAGCTGTTCTCCAAGAACAAGGTCACCGTCATGAACTTTTGGTTTACCACTTGCAAGCCGTGCGTGGGCGAGCTGGGCGATCTTGAGGATCTGAATAAGGAGCTTGCCGAGAAGGGCGGCCAGGTCGTGGGTGTCAATTCCTTTACGCTCGATGGCAACAAGGGCGAGATTGCAGATGCCAAGGACGTGCTGAGCAAGAAGGGCGTGACGTATAAGAACATCTGGTTCAAGTCGGATAGCGAGGCCGGCAAGTTTACGTCAAATCTGTTCTCGTTTCCGACAACCTACGTTATCGACCAGAACGGCAACATCGTAGGGGAGCCCATCGTGGGTGCCATCAGCTCCGCCGAGCAGCGCGCAGCGCTCGATAAGCTTATCGACCAGGCGATTGCGAATAGCGGGCAGTAAAGGCTGAGTACACGTAATGTGACAAAGGGACTGTCCCTTTGTCACATTGTCGATGTTGTGTGCGGGACGGTGCGCTGTGTGGCGTGCCGTCCCGTTCGCTTTTTGGCGCGGTTCGTTACATTCCTCACTGGTGTCGGCAGAAAATGGGGATAGAGTAGGACAAACGCGTCGAATACGAACGGCGGAGGAGAGCGGGCGAGTGTGTCCGCGCGGGAGAGGTTGCCGTCCATGCTGGAGCTCAAAGACATTTGCAAGAGGTACGTTACGCAGTCGTTTACGCAGGTGGCGCTTGATAACGTGAGCCTAGCTTTTCGCGATAACGAGTTCGTGGCCATTCTGGGTCCTTCGGGCTCGGGTAAAACCACGATGCTCAACGTTATCGGCGGACTGGACCATTTCGATTCCGGTGACCTGCTGATCGATGGCATTTCGACCAAGGATTTCCGTGACCGCGATTGGGACGCCTATCGCAACAACCGCATCGGCTTTGTGTTCCAGAGCTATAACCTCATTCCGCATCAGACTATTTTGGAAAACGTTGAGTTGGCGCTCACGCTCACGGGCGTGGGCCATGCCGAGCGTCGCCAGCGTGCGCGCAAGGCGCTCGAGTCGGTCGGTCTGGGCGAGCATGTGAACAAACGCCCAAGCCAACTATCGGGCGGACAGATGCAGCGCGTGGCCATTGCCCGCGCCCTCATCAACGATCCCGAGATCGTGCTGGCCGATGAGCCGACTGGCGCTTTGGATTCAACGACATCCGTGCAGGTTATGGACTTGCTCAAGGATGTTGCACGCGATCGCCTAGTCATCATGGTCACGCACAATCCCGAGCTGGCGTACAAGTACGCTACGCGCATCGTTAACTTGGCAGACGGAAAGATCACCGACGATTCCGATCCCTTTGATGTTGCTGAGGCCGCGCGCTGCGAGGCCAAGCCTACGCGCAAAACCTCGATGAGCTTTGTGACGGCGCTGGGCCTTTCTGCCCGCAATCTCATGACCAAGAAAGGCCGTACGGCCATGACGGCTTTTGCGGGCTCGATTGGCATTATCGGCATCGCGGCGATTCTGGCGCTCTCAAACGGTGTGAACAACTACATCAAAAAGGTTGAGGAGGATACGCTCTCGAGCTATCCGCTCACCATCTCCAAGCAGGATTACGACCTGTCGTCCATGATGGGCGGGCAGGGGGCCGCGGAGGATGGTGAGGACGCGGGCGGCGCTTCCGACAGTGAGGACGATTCGGTCAAGAAGTCTGATAAGATTCCCGTGGTCACAGCCGTTAAGGATATGTTTGCGAGCGTTAAGTCCAACGATATGACGAGCTTTAAGGCATGGCTCGATGACGGGGGCGACGGCATCGACAAAGAGGTCAACGCCATTCAGTACAGCTACGGTGTGACGCCAGTCGTGTATCGCGCGGGCAAGGGCGACGAGAAGCCCGTGCGCCTGGTGCCCAACGCGATGACCGAGGCCATGAGCGGCGGCGCGAGTTCGGCTGCGATGGCGAGCATGGATTCCATGGGAAGCTCGGTCTTTAACGAGATGATCGACGACCGGAGCCTGCTGGACAGCCAGTACGATGTCGTTGCCGGTCATTGGCCCACGTCTGCCAACGAGGCCATGATGGTGCTTTCGAGCCGCGGCACGGTGGGCGACTACACGCTCTACAGCATTGGTGCGTTGGATATCAATGAGCTTAACAGCTTGGTTAACAGTGCCATGACGGCTGACGGCGGGGTCGAAACGTCCCAGACTGACACCGACTTTACCTACGACGATGCGCTGTCCACCACGTTTAAGGTGTTGTCGCCGGCCGATGCCTATCGAAAAAATGACGAGACAGGCACGTGGACTGACATGTCTGGCGACGCCGACTTTATGGCAGCCAAGGTTGCCGACGGCATCGACGTGCGCATCGTGGGCGTGGTGCGACCCAACGAGACGGCCAACGCGAGTGCGTTGTCTCCGGGTATTGCCTACACGCACGCGCTGACTCGCCAGCTTATGGAGCGCGCGGCCGATTCGAAGATTGTGCAGGAGCAGCTTGCTCATCCCGAGACGGATGTCTTTACCGGCAAGTCGTTTGACGAGCTGCAGGGCGAGGCCAAGCAGGGCGTGGACCTGAGCAGCATGTTCAGCGTGGACGAGGCAGCGCTCAAGAGTGCGTTCTCGTTCGATACCTCCGCGCTTTCGGGCGCGGCCGGCGGTATGGACCTATCGGGCATCGATGTGTCGGGCTTGGATATTGACCTTTCGGGCGTTGGCAAGGACATCGACTTCAGCGACATCCTGGCCAAGGCACCGACTCCCGATTTCTCGGGTGTCTTTGAAGGTCTGGAGCTCACACCCGAGCAAATGCAACAGGTGGGGGCGCTTGCCAACCAGTTGTTTACGGGCTTTATGCAGTCGGAGCAGTTTAAGGCGCTGATGCCCGAGGACCTTAAGGATGCGTCGAAGCTTGCCGCCGCGTTCTCGGCGTATCTTGAGAACGATGCCGCGGCGCAGCAATGCCTAGCTCAGCTCAAGGCGCTAGGCGGCGATGCCTTGGCCGAGCGTCTGCAGCAGGCGATGACCGACTACGTGCAAAAACAGCTCGCACCCTATTTGCAGCAGGCTATGGACCAGGTGATGAAGGCGATCAGCGAGCAGATTGCGACGACCGTATCGTCCCAGCTCAAAGCAGGTGCGGCGGGGCTCATGGGGCAAATGGCGACGCAAATGTCATCGGCTTTTGCCAATCTGGCGAGCGCCATGCACGTGGATGCGAGCGCCTTTGCCCGTGCTGTCCACTTCAACATGGACGCCGAGGACCTGAGTTCGCTCATGATGAGCTACGCGAAAGCGTCGAAGCTCACCTACGACAACAACCTGACCACGCTGGGCTATGCGGACGAGGCCGACCCCATCTCGGTCAAGATCTTCCCGCGCGACTTTGAGGCCAAGGAGCGTGTGCTCGACCATATCGATGCGTATAACAAGCAGGTCAAGGCTTCCGGCCATGATGAGCAGGCAATCTCGTACACCGACTACATGGGCATCATCATGGGCTCGGTGACCGATATCGTGAATACCATCAGCTTGGTGCTCATCGCGTTCGTGAGCATCAGCCTGGTCGTGAGTTCCATCATGATCGGCATCATCACCTACATCAGCGTGCTGGAGCGCAAAAAGGAGATTGGCATCCTGCGCGCGATTGGCGCATCGAAGCGCAACGTGGCCAACGTGTTTAACGCCGAGACCTTTATTGAGGGCCTTATCGCCGGCGTTTTCGCTATCGTCGTGGTAGTGCTCGTGAGCTTCCCGGTCAATGCCTGGGCGCTTGCGACCAAGCAAGTACCCAACCTGATGAGCCTTCCCGTGCAAGATGCACTGGTGCTCATCGCGATTTCGGTGGTGCTGACGGTCGTCGCCGGCCTGCTGCCAGCCCGCAGCGCATCCAAGAAAGACCCCGTAGAAGCCCTACGCTCCGAATAATGTGACAAAGGGACAGCCCCTTTGTCACATTCATCTCCCTACACCTAGTTCGTTTTGCCCATCAGCGTGATGCGGATGGTTGGATGGGTGTACTCGTCAAACTCGTCCTCGGGATCCGTGTCAAACGAGTAATACGCTTTGATAGGGTCGTCACTCGTCCTGATAGAGATTCTCTCGTAGAGTGAGCCGTTCAAAAAAGCCTGCCTGAACTCTTCGGGGAGCTTCTGCGGTGCTAGGAGCTCGGGGCTTGCGGTCTTGACGTCTATGGTTTGGACGACAGAGGAAAGCTCGCCAAGGTCGAGCTCGATACGGGCGAGGTTGTCCTCGAGGCTCGCATCGGGGTCGACCTCTGCCGCGTAACTCACTTCCGTGAGCGTCCCCTTGTTGTCAAAATCCAGGTACGTATAGGTCTTCTGGGCATCGGAGTCGCCGTCGTGCAGATAGCCGCGGACGTGGTAGCCGTAATCTTGATATCGCTCGCAGGGGTCATCGGCGGACACGTACTCGCATGCGGGCTCTAATGCCTTGCGTGCGATGGCGATCTGCTCGGCCGCAGCCGCGGCGTTTTCTTGCATCTCGATGTTTCCCTGTGCCAGCTGCGGGATATAGGCACCGCACACGATTGCGAGGGGCAGGGCCACAAGCGCGACGATCCACTTTTTTGCATGGGGGATAGGTACGCCACAGGCCTCTGCCATAGCCTTCGCGTTGGCAAAGCTCTCGGCAAGCACGTCTGCCGCGGTGGCGACGGTGCCTACGGCAGCGGCGACTTCTGCCGCGCCGCCCAGGTTGCGTGCAGCCTCGTTGTCGCTGTTCTTGAGCAGGCGTGCGGCGGCCTGCGTGCCAACAACGCCTGCGATCTGTGCCGAGCGGTCTTTCTCGCTCTGCTCGACGGCGAGCCGGTACTGCATTTCCTTCCACTGCTTGTCACGCATGCCAAAGCGCGGGGCGAGAGCGCAATAACAGAATATGACGAGCTCGATGGCGGTGAGCACCAAGGCGGTCATCATGCCCGTCTCTTGGAAGCCTTCGTGATGGAAGACGATGTCGTCGATCATTTCGAAGGGAATAATCGATAAGGGCAGCACGAATGCCATGGCAAGCGCCGCTCCGGCAACCTTGGGGCAGATGCAGTATCGCTGGATGCGCTTACGTTCTTGTTCGGAGAGTGCTGCCATGGCTGGTCCTTGGTGTCGTGGCGGTCGTTGTGGCGCGATGCCGTCATATGTGACTCAGTATAGAGAATCCCGTCATCGGTGAGCGCAGGTCATACGGCAAAAGTGCCACGACTGCCCTGGTTTAGAGCGGGTGCTCCTGCGCCCACGCGATGATGCCGCCCGATACGTATGTGTGCCAAAATAAGCACTCGTATGATGATTTGCAATGTGACAAAGGGACTGTCCCTTTGTCACATTGAGTTGAGAGTGGATGTTGATGTATTTATCGCTGGCCCCTATGGAGGGGATTACCGGGCATGTGTTCCGTCGCGTGCACGCGGAGTGTTTTGGCGCACTCGATTGTTATTACACGCCGTTTTTGCCGCCGCCGCGGGTGGGCAATCGCTTTGGCGGTAAGGCGTTTAAGGAAATCGATCCGGCCAACAATCAGGGGCTCAACGTGGTGCCCCAGCTTATGTCCAAAAACGCGGACGAGTTCGTATGGGCGGCTCGGGTGCTTGCCGACATGGGTTACCGCGAGGTCAACCTCAACTTGGGTTGTCCCTCGGGAACGGTCGTCGCCAAGGGCAAGGGCTCGGGCTTCTTGCGTAACTTGGATGAGCTCGAGGTGTTCTTGAGCGACGTGTGCGAGCGCTCTCCGTTGCCGGTGTCGGTAAAGACCAGGCTGGGGCTAGAGAACGATGACGAGTACGAGCGTGTGCTCGACCTCTATTGCCGTATGCCGTTGGCAGAGCTCATCGTGCACCCGCGCGTGCAGAAGGATCGGTATACGGGCTCGCCGCGTCAGGAGTTCTACGGCGAGACGCTGGAGCGGGCGCCGTTCCCGGTTGCCTATAACGGCGACATTTTTGACCTTGAGGACATGAACGCGCTGGTGGCTGCCTATCCCGGCACGCGCCACGTGATGCTGGGGCGCGGTTTGCTCGCGAACCCTGCGCTTGCCCGCATGGTCAAGGGCGGCCCTGCTGCCACGGCCGCCGAGCTGCAGCGTTTCCACGACACGTTGTTTGCGGCCTATGCAGAAGAGATTGGCGGCAACGCAGTCTTTCGCATGAAGGAATGGTGGTTCTACGCCAAGTGCGCTTTCGCTGATCCCGCTACCGTCCACAAGCTTGTGCGCAAGACCAAGAAGGTCGACGAATATCGCGCCGCCGTCGACCGCGTCTTCCACGAGCAACCGCTCGCGCCCACAGCCCGCTTCCACGGCTAACTAGTCATCGCTATCTGACGGCCTGGACGGCAAGTGCTTCTATTACGCGCTCGGCACCGGCGTCGATCAGAATGCTGCGATTGGCGATTTCTGTCGGAGCGACTGCCTCGCCAAGGTTGACGCATGCATACGTGGCGTTCTCGTTTTTGGCCGTCATCTGCCAAAACGGATACTTGATGATGACGGGCGTGTTGCCGCCTACGCCGAGTTCCAAGAACAGAACGCGCATGTTGTTGTGGCGGCGCAGGAAATCCTGGTAGCGATCGGCGGCAGCGTACCAGCCCTTGTCCTGGACAAACGTATCGTCGGCGCGCAGGTTCATCGTAAGCGGGGCGCCACAGTGAGGGCAATGGGGCACAAGCGAAGACGGGATACGCAGGTCCTGTTGGTCGGCGACCATATGGCGTACGAGCTCTTCGTTGTCCCATGTCTCCTGGCAGCAGGGCTTGCTGCACTGGAACAGGCCGTAGTCTCCCTGCGTGTAGAAGAGTCGCTGCTTGTCAAAGCCGGCGCGCTGGAAACAATGGTCCACGTTTGTGGTCAGCACAAAGTAGTCGCGGTCGCGCACTATGCTCAAGAGCTGTTCGTAGAGCGGCGTCGGTACGGGATCGTATCGGTTGCACATGATGTAGCGGCTCCAAAACGCCCAGTACTCCTCGAGCGAATCATAGGGATAGAAACCGCCGGAATACATATCGGTAAAGCCGTAACGTGCGGCGAAGTCACCAAAGAGCTTCTCGAAACGCTTGCCCGAATAGGTGTATCCGGCGGCGGTCGAGAGCCCTGCTCCGGTACCGATTACCACGGCGTCAGATGCATCGAGTGCGACTCGGAGCTTATCGATTTGTTTGGAGAAGGCCGCGGTAGATTGCCTCGTCAGACGCGAGAAATACATTGAAGATCACCTTAAGGTCGGGGTCGTTATGGTCTAGATGATGGCGAACGGCATCGATGGCTACGCGCGCGGCGGCTTCCTGGGGATAGCCAAACACGCCGGTAGAGATGCAACAGAACGCGAGCATGCCGAGTCCTCGGCGTGTCGCTTCTTCCAAGCAGCTGGTGTAGCAGCGACGTAGGAGCAATTCTTCGCGTGGGCCGGGCTTATGGCCGGGCACGATAGGGCCGACGGTATGGAAGATATAGCTGCTGGGCAGGTTAAATGCCGGTGTGACCTTGACGCGCGCCGTCGGCTCTTCGTGACCCTGCCTGTCCATGATATCGGCGCACGCTAGGCGCAGCTGCATACCGGCGTAGGTGTGGATGGCGTTGTCGATGCAACGATGCCCCGGCACAAAGCAGCCGAGCATCTGACTGTTGGCGGCATTGACGATGGCGTCGGCCTTAAGTAGCGTAATGTCGCCGCGCCAGATGGCAACGCGATCGCGGTAGGGGAGGGTGCCGGCGTCGGTTGCCCCGCCGCGTTCAAGAAGGCGTTGCTGCAAGTAGGCGTCTTGTATGTCGAGCGTCTCGGCAGCAAGCGCCTCGGGCGGGCGCACGTTCATAAGGGCTCGAAGCAAATCGCGCTGTTCGCTGACTCCGGCAGGTACAGCAATGCTGCGCCCGTCTGGCCGCTCATCGAGCAATGCCTCGATAAGCCAAACGCGGCGTTCGGCCTGATTCATGGCCTTCCTCCTGTTCGATTGAGATGGTTTCGCTCGACAGTAGTGTGCGGCCCAACGCGCCTCTGTAAAAGAAGGCACAAAAAGGTAAGCGCCGTGGAGCGGTATGCCCCACGGCGCTCAATGTGCAGAAGCCCGCCGCTGTTAGGAGTTTCGCACGAGCTGCTGATAGTCGGTGCCCCATTCCACTAGGGAATCGATGATGGGCATAAGGCTGTGGCCCAGCTCGCTGAGTGCGTATTCGGTGCGGATGGGCGTCTCGGGGATGACGGTACGCGTGATGAGACCCGCGGCATCCATTTCCTTAAGGTTGGACGAAAGCACCTTTTGGCTGATGCCGGGGATAGCGCGGTGCAGTGCGTTGAAGCCCATGGGACGGTTGATGAGCTGCTGGATGATATAGATCTTCCACTTGTTGCCAAAGAGTTGAAAACACGTGGCAACAGGGCAGGGAGGCAGTTCTTCTTTGGTAAGCATGGGGACTCCTCAATCGTGTGGACAGCTTACATTTTCGCAGCCGCTATCGCTTGTGGCTACTACTTACCTTTTGGTAACTGGCTAATAGATTGGTGCCTTCTTTTTGTCGTTGCGCACTTTTTGCATGATGCATATAGACGCAAAGAGCGTCAAAAACTGGATGGCTTCGCCCGGCCATCCTCGACCGAAAGGAAATGCCATGTCCGAGAATCTCGAGAACGTCGCCGCTTTTGCCTCCTGCGGTACTGCCGATCCTGCGCCCGCTTGCGGTTCTGCCGATCCGGTGGCCGCTCCTGCCTGCGGCTCTGCTGACCCGGCTGCTGCCCCTGCCTGCGGCTCCGCTGATCCGGCTGCTGCTCCTGCCTGCGGCACCGCTTGCGGCGCTGCCGACGCTCAGTAAGCAATCGCTAGGAAGGGACTCGTAATGGATGCTCAGACTTGCCTCAAAAAGATGCAGCTTGCCGGGACGCTCTCTCTGGCAACCGTGGACGAAAGTGGCGCACCGCAAATTCGCTGCGTGAGCGCTGTCCATTACGAGCCCCGTGCTGTCTACTTTCTCACGGCACGTGGCAAGGAGATGGCTCGTCAGCTTATGGCCGACGGGCGTGTCCAAACGCTCGTCCACACGCGGTTTAACGAGATGATTCGCATGTCCGGCGTTGCCGCCCCCGCTCCGGATTCAGAGCAAGTTCACTGGCGCGACGTGATTTACGCCGAGCAGCCGTATCTTGCCAACGTTTATCCCGGTGATACGCGCGAGATCAACATCATCTTTAAGGTTGAGAACATAGTGCTCGACTACTTTAACCTGGGAGTTCATCCCATCGAGCGCGCGGTCTATACCTTGGACGAGAGCATGGCACCTGCGCCCGCCAAGGGCTTCTGCATCGATGCCGATGCGTGTATCGGTTGCGGCGCCTGCCTTGAGCACTGCCCTCAGAAGTGCATCGAGCCGGGAGACTCATATCGCATAGAGCCCGAGCATTGCCTGCATTGCGGTGCCTGTGCCGAGAATTGCCCCGTCGGCGCCGTTGCGCGCCTGTAGCCCAAATACCGCCATCAGTTTCAACATCGACCAAGGGAGTCCCACGATGCAAAAGCCTGCGTTTGCCTTCCAATGGCATATTACGGATGAATGCGATCAGCGTTGCAAACATTGCTATATCTTTGCCAACGGTGCCTGCGCCGGTTTTAAGCGCATACCGTGGGAACAGATGGTCCAGGTCGTCGATCAGGCCCAGGCGCTCTGCGAGCGCATCGGTCGCCAGCCGTACTTTTACGTTACGGGCGGTGACCCCATTCTTCATCCCGATTTTTGGCGCCTTGCCGAGCTCTTGCACCAGCGCGGTTTTATGTGGTGCGTAATGGGCAATCCGTTCCATCTGACCGACGAGGTCTGTGTTCGCATGAAAGAGCTGGGTTGTCGCAAATACCAGCTCTCGCTTGATGGACTCGAGGCAACGCACGATTACTTCCGTAAACCCGGCTCGTTTGCCGAGACCATGCGTGCTATCGGTTGTCTTAAGCGCGCGGGTATCTGGGTTGCCGTCATGAACACGGTATCGA
Source organism: uncultured Collinsella sp. (assembly GCA_934650095.1). Lineage (GTDB taxonomy): Bacteria > Actinomycetota > Coriobacteriia > Coriobacteriales > Coriobacteriaceae > Collinsella. The sequence continues at coordinate 26,058 of CAKUFT010000010.1, read as the reverse complement.
GCATGAATGCTGCCGAGTTGCCGCAGCTCATCGATCTGGTGGCAAGCCTCGAGGTCGACGTGTTCGCCTTTGGTCGGTACTGCCCCACGTCGGGCCAAAAGCGCGACGAGTTCCATTTGGAACCGCTGGAGTATCGCGATGTGCTGCTGGCCGCACAGGAGCGTATGGAGTTCCATCAGGCGGCGGGCTGCAAGACGTTCTTCCAGCTCAAGGATCACCTGTGGACGCTGCTTTTGTGGGAGCAGGGTAAGTTCACCATTCCCGAGGACGCCAAGCCCGGCATGATCTATGACGGCTGCCACTGCGGTACGGGTCATATGACGGTGCTGCCTACGGGTGATGTCTATGCGTGTCGCCGCATGGAGAGCAAGGTGGGTAACGTTGCCGAAAACTCGCTGGAGGAGCTCTTCTTCTCTCCGCAAATGGAAGCCAAACGCGATTTTAAGAAGTTCAAGAAATGCGCCAAGTGCGAGCTCTTTGGTTGGTGCCGCGGATGTCCTGCGGTGACGTACGGCTACACGGGCGACATGTACGATGCCGACCCCCAGTGCTGGAAAGAGATTGAGGAATAGGATTGTCGTCTAGTCATCGGGGAGGGGTCTTTAACGAGCGGCCATTTAAGAACGTTCCCAATGACTACCTAAAAAGTTGTACACCAGCATCCAAAGATGTCGAAAATGGTCGACTTTGGATGCTGGCGTACATGTTTTGGGCTGGCGGGGGAGCGGGGGTCTAGGCAATCATCGCGTCGAGCGTAATGAGCTCTCTGAGTCGCTCCGTGCGCGTTTGCCCATGACGTTTGGCCTTTTCGTCAAACGCTTCAAGAACCGATTCACCCACACGCGCCGATATAACAACGCTAGGCTCGCCAGAGATCGGTGGCCTTCCCAGCTTGATGGTATGGCCTTTCGGCCATTCATCTTTTTCGTACGCCTCTGCGGCTTTCTCAAGCTCTCCAAGGGCAAATCCCATCATCTTTTCGAGCTGCTTAGCATCCATAGCGCCTCCTATCGATTGGCATAATGTCGAGCGCTGGTTCTCAGAATCTCTTTTTGTATACAGTTTTGTAGACAAAAATACAAGCAGTTTGTCAAGCTAATCAGCTTCTTCTGACTTGGTTTATCGATAGGAAATGAGCATTGACGGCTTCGATACTCCTTTGCTTTTCAGCTTGGAATTCGGATGCTCATTGAACTTCCGGAGGGGAGCGTTTTATTAAGCTATCGAGATTCTGGGCAGGAGCTCTCACCGGTCTTCGGTAGTGGGACCAGCTTAATTCGCGACACAGTGTGTCACGAATTGGAGTAGTCGTTGGGTGTCCTTCAATGGCTAGGCATACAAGAACGTCCAAGTGCCGGATTTTGTCATTTAGAGTCGTCCCGTGGTCAAAAAGTGGCAAATATGAGTACTGTTGCCATTATGGTTGCATTTATTTTGCTATAAATAGTAGCTCCTGATGAGATTTGTTCCCATTAGAAACAACTTTTATTGAACATATGAGGAGAAATAGCATCGTCTGCGGGCGCATGGGACGTTGAATAGTTCCTGAAATGATCAAAATTGCTGCTATTAAACAGGTAGCAGTACTCATATTTGCCCTTTTTTGACCACAGCCCCCTCGGAAACTTTTTCCTGAGGCATCAAACAGCCATAATCCAAAGGTCGCCTCAAACAATTAGCCGGTTAAGAGCTCCATGACTACCTAAAAGTTGTACACCAGCATCCAAAGATGTCGAAAAATGTCGACTTTGGATGCTGGTGTACATGTTTGGGTCGTATGGGCTGGGGCGTCCCGGCCGCGACGCGCGTGTTAGAGCAGGTTCTCCTGCACCCATGCGATGATGTCGCTCGACTCGTAGAGCGGCTTGCCGTCGATGAACAGGCAGGGAACCTGGCGCTTTCCTCCGACGGCGATGAGCGTCTGCTCGGCATCGGGGTCGGTCGAGATGTTGCGCTCGGGGATGGTTACGCCGTTATCCGCCAGGAAGCGCTTCACCTTAATGCAATATGGGCATCCGGTCATAACGTACAACACGAGTTCGTGATGAGTAGCCATAGGTCTCCAATCAGTTGAGGTTTCGATTGAAATACCCAAAGCCGTTGCAGTCTAAGCACGAGTCGGCGACGACTCGATTGCCTGAACCAGAAACGTCGTGGCTCCGGTGCCGCATGGCTTGTCGTAGTAGTCTACGAAGCGCTGGTCGGCGAGGTAGCCGTGGGCGAGCCCCAGGTATGCTTCGTCTTGGGGCTCGCTGCCCCAGTTGAGAGCAATCCAACGGCGATGCATCGCGACGAGCTTGCGAGCCTCGCTGCCTTCCGGTTCGCCATCGCCCATGGCAATCGAGAGCTGGCCCAAAATGGCACGTTCAAGCTCCTTCATGTCGTTCCATGTCTGAGGGTCCATGTCCAGCAGCGCTTCGTTTGCCGCATCGACGGCTTCGTCGCCATAACGCGCCCGGGTCTCGGCACCGTAGCGCTCCTCGTTTTCCTGAACGGTGCGCCAGCGCTCCAGTTGCGGCAGGACGGCGCCCATGAGCGAGACGGCTTCGTCGAGCGACATGCCGGTGTTTTGTGCCAGGCGCGGGGCACAATCCTCGATCATTGCCTCCATGGTGGTCTCGTAGGTGTACTTGCCGTGGTCGTAGCACCATTTGCAGTAATGATCGGTCGTGGCGCCCGTAGCGTCGGTGCCGCAGTCATCGGGCGTGAGCAGCATGCCGCAGCTCTCGCAGTAGTGTTCGGGCATTTCGAGCAGGTGAGACAGTGGCTCTCCGGTTACGGCGGCAATGAGCTTCATCATATCGATGCCCGGCGTGACCTCGCCGCGCTCCCAGCGGCTGACGGCTTGGCGCGTTACATAGAGCTTGGCGGCGAGCTGCTCTTGGGTGAGATTGTTGGCGCGACGGACGGCGATGAGTTTTTCTGCAAAGGCCATGACGGCTCCTCTCTGCTGGTTGATGGCTTAAGCATACGCGGCGGTAGGCACCCTTCCAAGCAACCGTTGGTTGCACGTTCGGCGACCGCGGTGGGGGATTGTGCGCAGCGCCTCGTGCGCCCATGCCGTACAATGACCGGCATGGAACCTATCGCACACATACATACCGATCTGCCGCAGAAGTTCGGCATTCCGCGCAACAGCTTTTTGGCGCCTCATCTACAGGGGCGCATTGTCTTTGAGCCGGAGTTTGCCTCTAACGCCGCGGTTGCGGGACTCGAGTCTTTCTCGCACTTATGGCTGCTTTGGCGTTTTGAAAATGGAACGCCCGGCGGCACGGCAGAGGATATTGCTGCCGATGTCAAGATGCGGGACAAGGCCGGTACCAATGCTAGGTGGTCAAAGACCGTGCGTCCGCCGCGCTTGGGTGGTGCCGAGCGCGTGGGCGTGTTTGCCACGCGTAGTCCGTTTCGCCCCAATCCTATCGGCCTCACCTGCGTAAAGCTTGACCGTGTTGAGCTCACCGATAACGGTCCCATCATCTATGTGTTGGGCGCCGACCTGCGCGACGGCACGCCCATCTACGACATCAAACCCTACATTCCGTTCGCGGACTGCCACCCGGATGCGACCGACGGCTGGATTGAAGGCGCGCCGTGGCAAGAGCTCGATGTTGAGTTTCCGCAAACGCTTCAAGACATGGTCCCGCCTGCAAAGCTCCCCGGCTTGGTTGAGGTTCTTCACCAGGATCCGCGTCGCGCGGGCAGCAAACACGAGCCAAACCGCATTTACCATTTGGCTTACGCTGGGCTCGACATATCGTTTACGGTCGACGGAACCAGGTTGACGATAACCGCTATCAACGACGCGCAAGACTAATCTGCCATCCGTCCGTATCCGTCAAAAACAACGCCAAACCCCATGCCAAAACCGCCCGTGCTGGTGGACAATAACGCCTACCAAAACAATCAGCCTTGCACGGGAGCGCAGTATGAAATACGACTTCACCTCGATCATTGACCGCCACAATATGGACGCCATCGCCGTTGACTCCTGGGGCGAGATCCCCGGTATGGCGCCAAACGCACCCGATGAGGGCTGCGAACGCATCCCCATGTGGGTGGCCGACATGAACTTTGCCACGGTCCCCACGGTCCAGGAGCATATCATTCAACGTGCTCAGCACCCCATGTTTGGCTATTTTAATCCGCGTGCCGAGTACTTCGACCGCATCATCGAGTGGCAGAGCCGTCGCAATGGCGTTGAGGGCCTACTTCCCGAGCATATCGGCTACGAAAACGGCGTGCTGGGCGGCGTCGTGTCGACGCTGAGCGCCTATGTCCAGCCGGGCGACGCGGTGCTGGTCCATAGTCCCACCTACATCGGTTTTACCAAGTCCATCGAGGCCGCGGGCTATCGCATTGTCCACAGCCCGCTTAAGCTCGACGAGCAGGGCGTGTGGCGCATGGATTTTGAGGACATGGAGCGCAAGCTCGCGCAAAACCACATCCATGCTGCGGTGTTCTGCTCGCCGCACAACCCCTGCGGCCGCGTGTGGGAACGCGACGAGATCGAGCGCGCCATGGACATCTATCGCCAGCACGATTGCGTGGTGATCTCGGACGAGATCTGGTCCGACATCATCCGTCCTGGGCACAAGCACATCCCGACGCAGTCGGTGAGCGAGGACGCCCGCATGCGCACGGTCGCCCTTTATGCGCCCAGCAAGACCTTCAACCTCGCGGGCCTAGTCGGCAGCTACCACATCATCTACAACGAGACACTGCGCGACCGCGTGTGCGCCGTGTCCAACAAGACCCATTACAACGAGATGAACGTCCTCTCCATGCACGCGCTCATTGGCGCCTACCAGCCGCAGGGCTACGAGTGGGTGGACGAACTCAACGAGGTCATCAAAGACAACGTCGACTACTTCTGCGATTACGTGGACGAGCATTTTAAGGGCGTGGCCTATTCGCGTCCGCAGGGCACGTACATGGTGTTCCTGGACTGTACGGAGTGGTGCCGCGCGCACGGTCGCGACGTTCAGTGGCTGCTCGACGAGGGCGCGCGCGTGGGCGTGGGCTATCAAGACGGCCGTCCGTTCCATGGACCCTGCCACATTCGCGTGAACCTGGCCCTGCCGCTTTCGCGCGTGCAGGAGGCGTGCGAACGCCTGAATCGCTACGTTTTTAATGCATAGCAAGCCGTAACGAACGAACGACATGCGCGGGGTCTTCTGGCTTGATTGTTATGCGGGGGTCTGATCCCAGGCCCCTACTTTTCGTGAATCTGCTTGCCGCAAAGATGCTCAATCGAAATCTCGTAGAGTTGGACGCCCTTGATGTCCTTGGCGATTTCCTCCTCGACCTCTTCGGCGGTGGGGTAGTACTTGAGCGCGAGCTCACGGACCTTGTCCTCGATAAATGCGGGGGTGTCATTCGCTAGGCGGCAACGGCCAAAGACAACGGTACTCTGCACGTAAGGCGCCCAATCGTCGTCCTTGTACCAGTCGTTGCCGTAGACGGTAAAACAGACCTTGTCGTCACGCTTGAGAGCGTCGACCTTGTGGCCCGCCTTGGCGCCGTGGAAGTAAATCTTGTCGTGCTCAGCGTCAAAGAAGTAGTTGACGGGAATGGCGTACGGGTAGCCATCGTCGCCGTTGACGGCAAAGACGCCGCGCTTGCAGGTGGCGAGCAGCTCGCGCGCCGCCTCGTCGGTAATGGCGCGTTTCTTTCGGCGTAGAGGCCTAAACATCGCGGGATTCCTTTCCAATCGGGCATGGTTCTTGGGGAGAGACTATACCGAAGCTGCCCCGTACTGTTTGATGCGGGCGAGAATGTTTTTGAGCTTGTCAAAATCGAGCGGCTTGGGCAGATGGGCGTTCATGCCGGCGTCACGTGCGGCCTTGGCGTCCTCGGCAAAAGCGTTGGCGGTCAGCGCGATGATGGGGATGTCGGCGGCGTCGGGCTTGCCGCTCAGACGAATCGCGCGCGTTGCCTCATAACCGTCCATACCGGGCATCATGATGTCCATGAGGATGGCGTCGAAGCTGCCGGCGGGGTGCGACAGGTACAGGTCGACAACCTCGTTGCCATTGGCCGCGCGGGTCACCACAACGTCCTCGGATTCCAGCAGCGCCTGGGCAATTTCGGCATTCAGGTCGTTGTCTTCGGCGAGCAGGACGTTCATGCCGGCAATCGAGCAGCTGGGCCTTGCCTCGGCTGGCTTTATGTGGGCCCGAGGGTTCTTGTCGATATCGAGCGGAATCTGGACAGTGAACGTGCTGCCCACGCCGAGTTCGCTTGAAATCTCGATGGTGCCGCCCATCATGTCGATGAGCGATTTGACGATGGGCATGCCCATGCCGGTTCCCTGGAACTTGCTGCGGGCGTCGTCGCTCTCTTGGGCGAACGGCTCGTAGATATGCTTCAAAAACTCGGGCGTCATGCCAATGCCGGTGTCTTCGATGGTGAAACAAAAGAGTGCACGTGCGTCGTTGAGCGGTTTGACGGTGGAAGAGAAGGTGACGGTGCCGCCATGCTTGTTGTATTTGATGCTGTTGTCGAGCAGGTTGATGATGATTCGGCGGATATGGGTGGGGCTGCCGATCATGCTCTGGTCGACGGCATAGGGCTCGCTGGCGTTAAGCAGCGTAATGCCACGGTCCGATGCGCGGAGTTTGCACAGCACCAAGGCATCGTCACAGAGCTCCTTGAGGTTGAACGATTCGTGCTCGAGTGTCACTTTGCGCTCCTCGATCCTGCCCATTTCGAGGATGTCGTTGATCAGCGAGAGCAGGTGATTGGCGGCAACGCGCGCCTTGGCGCGGCTTTCGCGAGCGACCTTTATATCGCCCTCTTTCAATTCCTCAATCTCAATAAGGCCCAAGATGCCGTTGAGCGGTGTGCGGATGTCGTGGCTCATGCGCGTGAGGAACGCGGTCTTGGCGGCGTTGGCGGCGTCGGCTTTCTGCCGCTCTTTCCGCGCGCGTTGAAGCGACCAGACAAGGATGGCGATGCCGGTCAGTAAAATGCAGATGATAACGGTGGCAATGGCGGTGCGGTTGCGGTAGAGGAATCGAAGTGTATCGGATTCTTGAGCCGAATACGATGTGGGGGAATAACTGTTCGCGGAGAGCGATTCGCCGGCATTGACGATACCCTTATTAATGATTCCCAGGAGTTGGGGATTGCCGCGCGAGATCAAGCACGATAGTTCTGCTGTGTTGGTGAGTTCCTGCGTTTCGAAATCCTCGATGTCGTAGGTGTCGCGGATGGTTTCCAGGCGCGTACTGGGGACGATGATGCAACTGGCCTCTCCTTTATTGAGGGCTTTGAGCATCTCGCTGCCGCTTGGGTACTCGGTTACCGTCGCGTCGGGGAACAGGCTCTCGAGCTCAAAGCGGTTGACGATAGCGCTCTTTGTGCAAGCGATGTTCTTGAGGTCCTTGCTCAGGTCGTTGCTGCTGTGGATGGCGGTCAGGGAGACCGTTCCCGTCGAGTTTGACTGGATGACCCTCACTTGTTCGGCGAGCCAGTAGTCACGAAAGAATGGCAGGGCGACATCGATGGTGCCTTCTGAAAGGGCTTTGATCATTTGTTTGGTGTCTACGATGGCGACTGTTTTAACGTTAATGCCAAACTTGTCGTGCAACGTCGTCGCGAGCGAGGCAAGCGACCCCTCCATTTCGCCATCGTCATTTTGCGTGCAGTAGGGGAGCTGGTTTGTAAGATAGCCGAGCGTGATGGTGTTGCCGTTTGCTTTGAGCCAGGAGGCCTCGGCGCCGTCAAGTGATGATGACCCGCTGTTTTGGGCCGAGTAATTTGCTTTGACCTCGTCATTGTAGCGGGGGTTGAATCGGGCGATTGCCGCCATGGCGGCATTGATATCGTCCATAAGGTCGGGGCGGCTTTTGGGGACGGCGAAATAGTAGTCGCTTGAGCCTACGTAGAACATGGGGGAGGCGCTAGGCGATGAGATCGTGTCGTTCATGATGATGGCGTCGACCTCGCCGTTTGCCAACGCATCGAAGAGGCCGCCGCCACTGGCTATTTCTTTATAGGTGCAGGTAATGCCTTCGTCGGCAAGCCACTGCTGGCCGACGAAGGTCTGCATAACGCCGGGATTGCAGCCAATGGTGAGGCCCTGGAGCGCCTGGAGGTCGCCCGTGGCCAAGTCGTCTCGGTCGGGCCTGGCATAGATGTAGTAGCGCTCGGTGCCCTCGGGGTTCGATGAGAAAAGCAGCTTTTGGGCGCGTTCCTCGGAGTAGGAGATATTGGGCATGAGGTCGATCTCGCCCGCCTCGAGCTTGTCCATGAGCTCGGTGAACGTACCGGAGACATATTCGTATTTCCATCCGGGGGTGTAGTACGAGAGGGTTTGGAGGTATTCGTAACCCCAGCCCGAAAGGCGTTCGCCCGGCGTGCCTTCCTGGAAACCCTCGCTGCTGACGAGCCAGCCAACGCGTACCGTTTTGACCTGCTGCTCGGACTGGTCGGCAAGGGCCGGCACGGGTGCGGCGGCACTCAGCGCGGTAAGTGCGGTGAGCATGATGGCGAGGGCGCGATATATAGTTGAGCGAAGGACAGCGGCAGCTCTCACATGCAATCCTAACGAATCGAGGCAGTACCACGTAAGGATACCAGCTCAGGTGCCCCGTTTGACCCACCTGCCGTTAAACGGTCACCCAGCAGATGTAGTCGTTGGACGTTCCTTTCCTGCCTGCACTTGGGGACAGTCCCTTTCTGCCGGCACAAAAGGAACGTCCCTGGCTGCCGGATGTGGGACAATACCGAGCGAATGTGATTGATTGCTCGCGGAAGGGGTCGCGATGAAAAAGCTGAGGACGCTTGCCGATGTGTTGTGCCAGGCGGGCTTCGTGCGCATCACGGGCCTGTTCCTTCTCTTCTATCTGCTCTGCTCAACGGCCGTCTGGCTGTCTGAGCCCACGACCCTCACCTTTGGTGACGGGCTCTGGTTTAGCTTTGAGACCGTTTCGACCATCGGCTTTGGCGATATTCCGGCCGAGACGCCGGTCGCCCGCGTCATCACGGTCGTCTTGAGCGTCATTAGCATCTTCTACATCGCTATGCTCACGGGTGTTGCGGTGAACTACTGCAACACGCTCATCAAGATGCGCCAAAAGGACACCATGGCGCGCTTTATGGACGACTTGGAGCATTTGGAAGAGCTCGACCGCGATGAGCTCGCCGACCTGTCGCGTCGCGTACGTGAGTACCGCCGTCGGCAGCGCTAGGGCAAGCGTATCGCGCAGCAAGGGGGATTGCATATGAACATCACGGTGTACCTGGGCGCGAGCGTCGGTAACGATCCGGCGTTTTTGCCTGCGGTGCAGGAGCTCGGCACATGGATTGGCGCCAACGGTCACGCGCTGGTGTACGGTGGGTCCAAGTCGGGCTTGATGGGCGCGCTTGCCGATAGCGTCCTCGATGCCGGCGGCCACGTGACGGGCGTGGAGCCGAGCTTTTTTATCGAGGCCGAGTTTCAGCACGATGGCATCGACGACCTCATCGTGACGAGCGATATGGCCGAGCGCAAGGCGAAGATGATCGAGCTCGGCGACGCGTTTATCGCTTTCCCGGGTGGCACGGGCACGCTCGAGGAGATTGCCGAGGTCATGTCCGCGGTGTCGCTGGGACACCTCAACGCGCCGTGCATCCTGTATAACCTGGACGGTTATTACAACGACCTGAAGGCGCTGCTCGGCCACATGATTGAAAAGGGATTATCGAGTCCGCAGCGCCAGCGGGGGATTTACTTTGCCGAAGATTTGCACGAGATTGCTTCGATCATCAATGGTTAAGTTCTAGATTGGGCGTGCATTGCGCCCAATGGTGCCGTTTGGGGTGCAGATGGTTGGCCCGTCTGGGCAGCGCTCGCTCTACAATAAAACGTATTTCTGTCGACTTTGACCACGGGAGGCCCGATGGATAAGCTTGCAAAACCTAAAAACCGCGCGCTGTTTTTGATCAGCGTAGCCGTGACTGGCGCGCTCGCCGGCGCTGCGGTCTGGCTGTTCTTTTTTGCGATGGAACACGGCATCGATTTCTTTTGGACCGAGATTCCGCACATGCTGGGTGCTGCTTCGCCCGAGCTTGCCAGCGGTCCCTTCGGTTGTCTGCCGTACCCGTTTTTCGTCTGCCTGCTGGGCGGTCTGCTCATTGGTCTGTACGAAAAGGTGACCGGCACCAAGACCGACGACCTCAACCAGGTGATGGCCAAGGTCAAGCAAGACGGACGCTATCCGTATGACAATCTGGGCAAGCTTTCGCTCGCGGCATTGCTGCCGCTGCTGTTTGGCGGAAGTATTGGTCCCGAGGCCGGCCTGACCGGCGTTATCGCGGGCCTGTGCAGCTGGGTTGGCGACCGCATGCGCCGCTTTGGTGCCGAGTTTAGGGAGCTTACGCTGCTGGGCACCCAGGCAGCCCTGACGGCGCTCTTTACCGCACCCGTTTTTGGCTTTGTGGCGCCGCTCGCCGGTAGTGCCGACGGCGATGAGGATTCCGCATCTGACGAGATCACCATTAAGTTGCCCAAGGCACAGAAGACCGTGGTCTACGGCATTGCGATCGCGGGCGGCCTGGGCACCTATCTGCTGCTCGGCCAGCTTATGGGTGGCGGCATGGGTATGCCCAGGTTCGAGGCTGCTGAGATGGGCAGCTTGGAACTGACCTGGCTCATCCCTCTGACGTTGGTCGGCATGGTCTGCGGTTGGCTGTACTTTGTCTCGGAGCACGCGAGTGAGGCGCTTGCCCATGCCATTGGGGAGCGCCCTGTCGTTAAGGCCATGCTGGCCGGTCTGGTGCTTGCGGCTTGTGGCACGGTCCTGCCCTACACCATGTTTGCCGGCGAGACCCAGGCCGATGTCCTCATGGAAACCTACCTGACCATCCCCGCCGGTGTGCTCATCGCAACCGGTCTGGTCAAGGCTATGCTGACCCCGGCTCTCATCAACATGGGCTGGCGCGGTGGCCATTTCTTCCCCGTAATCTTTTCGGGCGTGAGCCTCGGCTACGGTTTCGCGCTGCTCACGGGTGCCGATCCGGTCTTTTGCGTCGCCGTCTGCACTGCCTCGACAATGGGTGCCGTCATGCGCCAGCCCGTTATGGTCGTGGGCCTGCTGCTCATGTGCTTCCCGCTCAAGGGCATCGTCGCTATGATCGTCGCCGCGGTTATCGCCGCCGGCATTCCACTACCCAAGCCGCTGCGCAAGTAGCGCGGACAATCGCGAGTCAGCTCCAGAGGGGTGCGAGATGATCCTGTACTTTAGCGCGACAGGGAACAGCGAGCATGTGGCGCGCCGCGTCGCAGCGGCAACGGACGACAAGGTTATGTCGATCGAGCACTTTGATGCCGAGACTTTTCGCCTTGCTTTGGCGAAAGAATCCTGTCGGCTGGGATTTGTCGCCCCGGTGTATGCCTGGGGCCTGCCGACGCCGATGATCGAGTTTTTGAATAAGGCCGACCTTTCGGATACTGCCGACACGAACGGCGGCAAGCAGCCCTATACGTTCTTCGTTTCGACGTACGGCTCGACGACCGGGCAGGCCGGGAAATTCGCCCGTGATCTGCTGTGCGAACGCGAGCTCAAATTGGACGCTGCGATGAGTGTCAAAATGCCCGACACTTGGACGCCCATGTTCGATTTATCTGATCCCCAAAAGGTCGAGAGCATCAATAAGGCTGCCGAGGCGCAGATTGATGCCGTGATCGAGGCGGTGCGGGCGCGGCGTACGGGCAATATGATGCGCCATCGCGTGCCCCTGTTTGCATCGTGCGCGTATCACGCGTTTGGGCTGCCGCGCATGCAGCAGACGAGTGGATTTGTCGTCGACGCCGAGTGCTGTATCGGTTGTGGCCTTTGCGCCAAGCGCTGCCCCATGTCGGCGATTGAGATGCGCGACGGTCTTCCCGTCTGGACAAAGCCGGAGTGCGCCGCCTGTCTCCGTTGCCTGCACTACTGCCCCAAGTTCGCCATCTCGCGCGGTAAGCGCACGGCTGCCCATGGTCAGTACAAGCATCCCAAACCCGGTGTAAGGATTTAACGGCTGCCAGACTGCTGCTCCAAAAGTCAATAAGAAAGAAGCCGCGCGGGGCAGTAGACATATGGCCTCGCGCGGCTGTCATTTAGAGCTTCCTCAGCACGATTGCGATGGTGTTGAGATACTCGAGGGCGCCCGCTTCAACGGCAGCGCGGTCGCCCGCTGCGTATTCGTTATCGCAGACGAGCCAGTCTGCCCATGCCTCGTCGGTGCAGAGCATGGGTTGCATCGAGACAATCTCGACGCCGGGGGTCGGCTCGATCATGGCGCGCCACCAGGCTATGTCGTGCATGTAATCGAGCTGCTCGGGCGTCCAAGATGTGAGCAGACAGTCAGGCAGGTTCTCGTGGCAGTCGCGGACCATGCCGGGGATGCTCAGGCAAAGCATGCCCCCGCGCGTAACGTAGGGAAGCAAGCGTTCGCCCAGATAATGCGGGTCACGACCGTAGTAGTTGTACGAGTCGATACTCACGACCGCATCAAAAAAGTCGCGCTCAAACGGCAAGCCTTGCGAGGCATCCGCCTGAACGGGATGAATCGTGTCGCGCGAGATGCCGAGCGAATCGAAGAACGTGCGGTTCTCCTCGGGGTCGCTCCACAGGTCGACGGCGTAGGTGTCAAACCCATATTCGCGGGCGAGCAGGGCACTGGTGATACCGGTGCCCGATCCAAGGTCGCAGACGCGAGCGCCGCGGGGAATACTTGCACCGCAAAGGAGCTCCTCGCAGAGCTTGAGGGGATTGGGCCCCATAATCTTAGAGCGCACGAGTGTCGTATCGAAGCTGTTGGCTTTTGGGAAGGTTTGGGATTCCTGGGATTTCATTGTTCTTTCCTATCAGGTGCAAATTGGCAGATGACGGGGGCGGAACGGCGCAACAAACCACGGCCGTTGGACGGCCGTTTTCATGGTTCTATGCGATTGACCGTTCCCTAAAGAACAATGACCAAAAAGACATCCCCTTGGATGATCGAGGTTGGGCCAAGGCCCGTGACGCCTCCATTGTAAAACGTTGCGTACGGGCCGGGGACATGTCATTTGTCATATATTCGTATTTGCTGGCGACCGATTGTGGCCACGAGTGCGCCGAGGCTCGCGTTCGCTGCGCCTTACTTCCAAATTGCGAGTGCGGCAGTGCCCAGAACGATGAGAAAAAGGCCGGCCGCGCTTCGGCGCGACAGCTTTTCGTTGAAGGCAAGGCGTGCGAACAGCACCGATACGACAATCGATAGCTTGTCGATCTGCACCACTACACTCACTTGGCCTGCGGCGATGGCGTAGTAGTACAGCAGCCACGATGCGCCGGTCGCAATGCCCGATGCTGCGAGAAAGGCAAGCTCGCACCGGTCAATGCGCGCGACCTGCCCCAGTTTTCCTTTGGCGGCTACGATTGCCCATGCCATAACAAGCACCACGCAGGTGCGGATGGCCGTGGCCAGGTTGGACTCGACGCCTTCGATGCCAACCTTGGCGAGGATGGAGGTGAGTGCCGCGAACACGGCCGCGCCGATGGCGTAGACGAGCCAAGTCCGGTCTTGCTTCTGGCCCATGTCAGCTGACTGCCTCTTCTCAATCATCAGGAACGTGCCGAGGGTGATTACGGCCGTCCCGACAAGCTTTACGGCCAGACTGCTTGTCTCGCCAAAGAGCGCGATAGCGACGAGCGCGGCGAGTACGGTGCTCATCTTGTCGACCGGTACGACCTTATTGACGTCTCCAATGCTGAGCGCCTTGAAGTAGCAGATCCACGAAGCGCCAGTGGCGAGTCCTGAGAGGACGAGGAATAGCCAAGCCTTGGCCGCGATGCTGCCAATGGTCCCGATGGATCCAGAAATGCCCGCCATTACCCAGGCAAATACGAGCACCACGCAGGTGCGGATGGCGGTCGCGACATCGGAATCGGTATGCTTTATGCCGCATTTGGCCAGGATAGATGTGATGCCGGCAAAGAATGCCGAGCCAAGCGCTGCAGCGACCCACGACATGGGTGAAATGCCTCCCCAAGAACGACTGCGCCAAATCTACGGCGCACGTCCGATGATACCGTTCCGCCACGAAGCTTTGGTATCGCCGTGGCGAGACAGGGATCATATTTCGAGATGCCATTTGGTTAAGGTTCGAATCGAAGGTGAATGGTTTTCCCGAGAAGTGAACGAGTAAATCTGGACCCCCGGAACATGCAGACTTTTTGCGAATAAAACCGCAGGATTTTTAGAGAAGAACCGCAGGAATTAAACACTTGAAAATGTCGATGATACGGGGTGCTGATTTTGCTCGTTCACTTCCCAGGAAAACCATTCACCTTCGATATGCTGCCGGTCTTTCTTTGGTTGCCAAGAGCCAAGCGGCATACCGTGAAGGGTGGTAGCGATGTTGTTGCTACTTCGTCTCATCTAGTAAATGAGGCGGGTGCCGCCTAAATCCTTCAGCTGTCGATTACAGATCGCGTGCTTGATAAACCTTGGTGCTGACGGTGTAGCTGATCATGAATAGCACGAACGCAAGGACGGCTATGCCGGCGCACAGACATCCGATGACGGCGGGATCGGGATTCGCCCCGGCAAATGACATGAGCCAGTTGCTGATGGGGTTGGAGGAACTCAGCATTGCCATGGTGCCACAGCCAAGCAGGGCAAACAGGCCGACGGAAAGGCGCAGCGCCTCCATATGGCCAAATCGGAAGAATATCGGCTGTGCCAAAAACACCATCATGAGGGAGATGAGCATCGATGCCGCCGAGGCGGTTGCGATTTCAAAGACCGTCTGGCTTGTCGAAGGGATGCCCATGTGATCAAAGAACGGAAGGGCGAGGATGTTCAGAAGCGTAGCCGCGCAGGCCATGACGGCCGAGAAGGCAATAATGCACAGGTAGCGTGCGCAGATGATGTCCTTGCGCGAAAACGGCAGCGTTGCCCGATAGCGCTCCCAACCGTTTTGGTTATCGTAGCCAGCCAGCGAGTTCATGATAATGATGGGTGACATGGCGCTGACCGCGCAGGTGCCGGCGCTCATGCCGGAATCGCCGTCTGTCGCGTTGGCAAGGGTCAGCACGACGAATATGAACAGGCCGACGCCGGCGATGCTCGGGAGAAACGAGCGTGCGATGGCGGTTTCGGACTTAAAAGCGCGTTTCATTTGGAGGCTCCTTTCAGCGTAAGGCGCAGATAGTCATCGATGGAAATCCGGTCGCAGGGAATCTCGGGAAAGGCCTCGAGCGCTTCGCGGCGATTGGGGACCAGCACGTCAACGCTGTAGGCATGACAGGTGGCGCGGGCGCCTTCGACGCAAGCCATTAGCTCGACAGCTTGCGCCTGGGTGCAGTGGGCAATGCCGGCGCGGTCGGTAATGTCCTCGCGCGGCATATCGAACACGATCGAGCCGTTATCGATGCAGACAACACGGTCGGCGGCACGTTCAAGATCGGATGTAATGTGGCTCGAGAACAATATGCCGTGCTGTCCGTCGGCAACAAAGGCGAGCAGCTCGTCGAGCAGTTCCTCGCGTGCCATGGGATCGAGGCCAGCCGTGGCTTCGTCCAGAATGAGCAGCTCGGCCTTGTGGCTGAGCGCACACGCGAGCTGCAGCTTCATGCCCATGCCGCGGGAGAGGTCTTTGACCTTTGCCTTGGGGTCGAGGCCAAATCGATCGTTGAGGCCGGTGAACGTGTCATGGTTCCAGGTGGGGTACGCTGAGCCTACGAGCGCCTCGACCTCGGCCACCTTGAGCGTGGTGGGGAAGGGGCACGTGTCCAGCACGAGTCCGATGCGAGAGCGCGTGCGACGTTGCTGTTCATCGGGCGCATTGGCATCGCAGCGCTGTCCAAACAGATATACCTCGCCGGAATCGAGCTTTATGAGCCCGAGTGCGGCGCGGATGGTCGTTGTCTTTCCGGCGCCGTTTGCGCCCACAAAGCCAACAATCTGGCCGGGCTCCACGGCAAACGTGACGTTGCGCAGCGAAAAGCGGTCGCTTACACGGCGTGAGGCACCTTTGAGTTCTAGCAAGTTTTGCATGGTATAGCCTTTCTTGCAGATGGCTACTGCATGGTTTCGGGGGCAACAAGGTCGAGCATTTCGTGCAGTTTCTCGCGCGTGACGCCCAGGGCTTCTGCCTGTGTCGTTGCCTGCGCAAGCAGCTCTTCGACATGGCAGAGCTGGTTTTCGCGCAAGAGCTCTTGGTTGCCCTCGGCGACAAAGCAGCCTTTGCCTTGCACGGTGCAGATAAACCCAAGTTGCTCCAGGTCGGCGTAGGCGCGCTTGGTGGTGATGACGCTCACACCCAGGTCGCTGGCAAGCGCACGGATGCTGGGGAGTTTGGCTCCCGCAGCGAGTGTCCCCGAGAGTATCTGAGCTTTGACCTGCGAGGATATCTGCTCGTAGATGGGCTTGTCGCTCGAATTGGATAGGATGATGTCCACAGCGGCTCCTTAGCTGATGGGCTACACGTGTATATAACCGGTAAGCACAGTATATATACACTATGCACAGTTACGCAAGAGGAAAATCGGGATTGCCGGCGACCGTTTGTCTCGATCTGTAACACTAAGACCCGATTTGGGTGGCTAGATGTTACAGATTGAGATTTTGGCGGCAGACCCATTCGTTTGTCTCAATCTGTAACAGGTAGAGGCTCAAAACCCGTCTAGATGTTACAGATCAAGACAAACTGCTGCGGAGTGCCGCCGCCGATTGGCAACCAAGACCCCGACTGATGTATTTGTCCTGATAGGCGCCCTGCCACAGCATTTCGCGGCTACAATAATGCGGTTACATCGACGTAATGCACTCAATGCAAGAAAGGATCCGCATGGCAAGCCTGTCGGATGAAATCTCGTCGCGCCGCACATTCGCGATCATCAGCCACCCGGACGCCGGTAAGACCACGCTTACCGAGAAGCTGCTGCTCTATACCGGCAGCATCCAGACTGCCGGCTCGGTCAAGGGCAAGAGCTCGGCCAAGCACGCCGTCTCGGACTGGATGGACATCGAGAAGGAGCGCGGCATTTCCGTTACCTCCTCGGTGCTGCAGTTCACCTATAATGGCGCCTGCGTCAACATCCTCGATACCCCCGGCCACCAGGACTTCTCGGAGGATACCTACCGTACCCTTATGGCCGCCGACGCCGCAGTCATGGTCATCGACGGCGCTAAGGGCGTCGAGGCCCAGACCAAAAAGCTCTTTAAGGTCTGTACGCTGCGCCACATTCCCATCTTCACCTTTGTGAACAAGCTCGACCACGAGGCTCGCGATCCGTTTGAGCTCATGGAAGAGATCGAGAACGTTCTGGGTATCAATACGTATCCCATGAACTGGCCCATCGGCAGCGGCCGTAACTTCCGCGGCGTGTTCGACCGCCAGACCCGTCGCGTCATCGCCTTTGAGGGTGACGGCCACGCCAACGCCACCAAAAAGGTTGCCGAGGTCGAGGCCGAGCTGGGCGATCCTTCCATGGATGAGCTCATCGGCGAGGAGAACCACAAGAACCTAATGGACGACATCGAGCTGCTCGATGGCGCCGGCGACGAGCTCGATCTGGATGCCGTGGCCTGCGGCAAGCTGAGCCCGGCGTTCTTTGGCTCGGCGCTCACCAACTTTGGCGTGGAGCCCTTCCTCAAGGAGTTCCTGCGTCTGGCCCCGACGCCGCGCGCCTATACCGATACGCTCACCAGCGAGCCGGTCGATCCCTGCCGCGATGACTTTAGCGGCTTTGTGTTTAAGATCCAGGCCAACATGGACAAGAACCACCGCGACCGCATCGCTTTTGTGCGCATTTGCTCGGGCAAGTTCGAGCGCGGCATGGACGCCTTCCACGTGCAGGGCAACCGCAAGCTTAAGCTTGCCACGGGCACGTCGATGATGGCCGATGACCGCGCCATCGTGGACGAGGCATACGCGGGCGATATCGTGGGCCTGTTCGATCCGGGTATCTTTAGCATCGGTGACACCGTGTGCTCTGGCAAGCGCCATGTGCAGTATCCGCAGATCCCGACGTTTGCCCCCGAGATGTTCGCCCGCATTACGCAGGTCGATACGCTCAAGCGCAAGCAGTTTGTGAAGGGCATGGAGGAGCTTGCCCAGGAGGGCGCCATCCAGATCTTCCGCGAGCTGGGTGCCGGTATGGAGAGCGTCATCGTGGGCGTGGTCGGCGTGCTGCAGTTTGAGGTGCTCGAGCGCCGCCTCAAGGCCGAATATCGTGTTGAGGTTCGTCGCCAGCCGCTGCCCTATACGGACATTCGCTGGATTCAGAACGACCCCGATACCATTGACATTCCGGCTCTTTCGCTCACGCGCGACACCCTGCGCGTCGAGGACATGCGCGGCGGTAAGCTGCTGCTGTTCACGAGCCCGTGGAACGTGGATTGGGCAACTGACCACAACCCCGACCTTATCCTGTCGGAGTTTGGCAACGTGGCCTTTTAGCGCATCGGCGCGGTGGCCCTGCGGGGCTGCCGCGCCGTTTACTTGCCTGATGCCGTATAAGCGGCTATCATACCCACCGTCGTCTCAAGACCGGGGCGTCCGAGCAGTTCGGGTCCGATATCCTGCTCGTTAAACCTAAAACCAAAGGAGTACATAATGATCAAGAAGGTCATGGAGGACTACAAAGTCCTGTTGCGGAGCATTCCCGCGGCAACGGTTTCGCTGTTTATCGTGAGCGTCATCATGATGAACCTGCTGGCCAACAAAGAGCTTATCAGCCTGCCGTATCTGGCGCTCGACTGCGGCTTTGTCGTGAGCTGGGTCTCGTTTTTGTGCCAGGACATGATCTGCAAGCGCTTTGGCGCCAAGGCATCCATCAAAATCTCTATCCTCGCGCTGCTGGTTAACCTGGCCGTGAGCCTGTGCTTTTGGGCATGCTCGCTCACGCCCGGCATGTGGGGCGCCTACTACGACACGGGCATGATCGAGGTCAACAGCGCCCTTAACGCCACCATCGGCGGCACCTGGTACGTGGTGCTGGGCTCTTCGCTGGCAATGCTCGTTTCTGCCGTGGTTAATTCCACGCTCAACCAGTCGCTCGGCCGTATGCTCAAAAAGAATAACTTTGCGAGCTTCGCCTTCCGCTCCTATGTGTCTACGGGTGTTGGCCAGTTTATCGACAACCTGGTCTTTGCCATTGTGGTGAGCCACACGTTCTTTGGTTGGACCTGGGTGCAGGTCCTTATGTGCTCGCTGACCGGCGCCGTTGCCGAGCTGCTGTGCGAGGTCTTCCTGAGCCCCGTGGGCTACAAGGTCGTGCGTGGCTGGGAG
Organism: uncultured Collinsella sp.; assembly: GCA_934650095.1. Lineage (GTDB taxonomy): Bacteria > Actinomycetota > Coriobacteriia > Coriobacteriales > Coriobacteriaceae > Collinsella. The sequence continues at coordinate 6,809 of CAKUFT010000010.1, read as the reverse complement.
CGCGAGAATGTGGGCTCCGAGTACCTCGAGCGCCACGCGACTGCCTAAGGAGCAAGTATGCGGGTTTTGATCACGGGCGCCTCGGGCGGTATCGGAACCGCGTGTGTGCAGCGCTTTTTGGACGAGGGTCACGAGGTCGTGGGCTTTGATCTGCTTCCGGCGGCGATCGAACACGAGCGCTACCGCCATCTGATCGTTGATGTCCGCGAGCCTAACTCGTTTCCAGGCGACCTTGAGCCTCAGGTAATCGTGAACGTTGCCGGTGTACAGGATTCGGCCGATGACATTGCCGCCAACCTGCGTGGCACCATCAACGTGACCGAGCGCTACGCCTTTGTGGGAGAGGGGCTTGCCGCCAAGCCAGCGCCTGCTATCCAATCCGTGGTCAATGTGGGGTCGGCGAGCGGACATACGGGATCGGAGTTTCCCGCCTATGCTGCCAGCAAGGGTGGCGTTATCGCCTACACCAAGAACCTTGCAAACCGCCTGGCGCCGCAGGCCATCGCCAACAGTGTGGACCCGGGCGGCGTTATCACGCCGCTCAACCGTTGCGTGATGGAAGACGAACGCCTGTGGAACCAGATTATGGAGCTCACGCCGCTTAAACGCTGGGCCACCGCCCAAGAGATCGCCGAGTGGATCTACTTTGTGGGCGTGACCAACCGTTTTATGACCGGGCAGAGCCTGCTGATCGATGGCGGCGAGGCCGGCCGCACACAATTTATTTGGCCCGAATAGGAAACGCGCCCGATGGAAAGCCGTCGGGCGCGTTTTTGATGTATCGATTTTTAGCCGAGGCAAGTCCAGTTGACGGGGATCGAGCCGCGCTGTTCGAGTAGCCGATTGGCTGCCGAGAAGGGACGCGACCCCATAAAAGCGGGGAGTTCTGCCGTGGCACGGTTGGCCGAAAGCGGCGAAGGGTGCGTAGAGGCCAGGCAGAACTTGCCGGTTGCCTTGCCCGCGCCGGTCGCGGCGAGCTTGCCTTCGACCATCTGCTGGGCAAAGCGACCCCATGCCAAAAAGACTACCGGCTGGGGCAGCTGGCAGCAGCGCTCGATGACGTAGTCGGTCAGCGTGCTCCAGCCCAGCTTGGCGTGCGAATTGGCGGCATGCTCGCGCACGGTGAGCGTGGTGTTGAGAAGCAGGACGCCCTGTTGTGCCCATGGGGTTAGGTCTCCCGTGGCGGGAATGGGGCAGCCTAGATCGGCATTGAGCTCCTTGTAAATGTTGCGCAGGCTCGGCGGCAACTTGGTTTGCGACGCGGGGACCGAGAACGACAGCCCCATTGCCTGGTTGGGTCCGTGATAGGGGTCTTGACCCAAGATGATAACCTTGACCTGGTTGGCCGGCGTATAGGCGAGGGCATTGAGGATGTCGTCTTGTGCCGGGTAGATGGTTTGCTCGGCACGTAAAAGGGCGATGCGCTCGAGCAGCTGGTTCGTTGTGTCACGTACCGGCTGCGGCGCATCGCCCAACCAAGTTGCTATGTTGCGGTTGCGAGTTGCGGTGTCCATGGGGCTCCTTTACGGCAGATGCTCTGTTGGCATCTATTGTAAAGGCGCACCGGTTGCCTTTATGCCGCGGCTGCATGAAGAGTGGGGTCTACGAGACGCGCTCGGGCGCTCCTGCCATGTGAGCGTATCCTTGCGAGCGAAGGCGCGGGAGCTCGACGGTTGCCACCATCACGCCGGTGAGGATGAGGGCGGCGCCAAAGAAGGCGATGGGGCTCAGGACCTCGCCGACCAGGAAGAACGAGAAGACGGCGGAGCAGACCGGCTCCAGCGAGAAGGCAAAGCCGGTGGTCTCGGCGGGCACGTGGGGCTGCACGAGCGTCTGGGTGATAAAGCCGTAGGCAGAGCAGATGAGTGCGAGCGCGACGACCACGACGATTTCGTTGGGCGTGCTGGGAAGCGTGAAGCCGCCAAAGACGAACGCGGCGATGCCCGAGAACAGGCCGCCAAAGCCCAGCTGCCAAACGCCCAGAGCCAGCGGGTCGACATCTTCGACAAAGCGCTTCGCCACAATGATGTGGCTGGCATAGATAAAGGCTGAGAGCAACATGATGATCGCGCCGGGATTCAGGCTGGTAAAGTCGGCACCCGAGAGCAGCAGCATACCGCAGGTGACGATGGCGGTGCCGATGAGTACCTTGCGCTCGGGGGCGCGACGCAGCAGGGCGGCGTTGGCAAACGGCACGATCACGACCGTCAGGCTCTGCAAAAAGCCGGCGGTGGAGGCGGAGGTAAGGCTGGAGCCCAAGCACATGCAGGTGAGCTCGGTTGCCATGATGGCGCCGATGATGGCGGCGCGAACCATGAGGTCGCGGTTGATGCGCAGCGCGTGCTTGTGGAAGAGCAGCAGGCAGGCCACAAAGGCGATGATGCAGCGCAGCGCAACGATGCTCGTGGCGTTCATGCTGTCCATGCCGATCTTCATGAGGGGGTACGAAAAGCCCCATGCGACGGGAACGGAAAACGAGAGCGCGATTGCTTTTTTGCGATCCATGGGACTCCTTTTGTTACAGAACGGTTTCGCAAAAAGGATTCTGCCCCCAGATTTGGATGTAGTAAAGCGAATGTATCTTCAGTATGATTAAGCAATACTAATGTAGGTAGAAAAAGCCCTGGCAAAACGTTTTACGGCTACACCGATGTGGAGGCACGATGGCATCGCGATATCAGATTGTATGTATGGTGGTCGATTGCGGCAGCCTGAAACGCGCGGCCGACGAGCTAGGCTATACGCAAAGTGCGGTGAGCCAGGCCGTCAAGGCGCTCGAGCGCGAGCTGGGTACCACGCTTATCGAGCGCGGTAAGCAAGGTGTCTCGCTTACGCGCGACGGCAAGCAGTACCTGCCGTATCTGCGCCAAATCGTAACTGCCGAGGCCGAGCTTGAGGGCAAGCGTCAGGAGTTGCTGGGACTCTCCTCGACTGATATTCGAATCGCGACGTTTACTAACGTGAGCCGCACCGTATTGCCGCGCGTGATTCGCGACTTTGGGGCTCTGCATCCGGGCGTGCACTTTACCCTCAAGCAGGGCGATTACACGCGCAACGCCCAGTGGGTGCACGATGGCGTGGTTGACTTTTGCTTTACGGCGCGCGGATTTACCGCCGGGCTCGAGAAGCGCGTGGTCTATCACGACGAGTTGGTGGCGCTGTTGCCGGCCGCGCATCCGCTGACGGCAAAGGAAAAGGTGACGCTTGCCGACCTGGCGTCAGAGTCGTTTGTGCTGCTGGACGAGGGCGAACAGAGCCTGGTGCTCGATGCATTCGCAGCGCACGGGCTGTCGCCGCACGTGACGAGTGAGGTTACCGACGACTACACCATCATGGCGATGGTGGAGGAGGGCCTAGGCGTGAGCATGCTGTATCGCCGTACTGTCGAGGGCATGCGGGCCGATATTCGCGTACGTCCCATCGTGCATGCTCCCTCGCGCGACGTGGTGGCAGCTTGGCGCAGCTGGGACACCATGCCTATCGCCACGAGGCGTTTTATCGACTATATGAGCTCGCATATTGTCAATTAATGACTGGCGTGACGTTGAACGCGGTGTTTAGCGGGCTGTCGCTTTGGCTTGGGCGGCGCGATAGGTGCGTGCCGGGTGGCAGAGTAGTACCGCCACGACCATAAAGAACGCCGTGGTGCCCAGGCTGATGGGGTAGACCATCATGATGTTCGCAAAGGTGCGGAAGTGCGGGAACACGCAGAATACCCAATAGAAGCGAATGCCGCAGACGCAGATCATGGTGATGAGGGCAGGCATGAGCGAGATGCCAAAGCCGCGCAGGTAGCCGGACATGTTTTCGTAGAACATGCTAAAGGCGTATGCGGGGAAGATCGAGCACACGCGGATATAGCCGATCGAGACGATATTGGGATCGCTGTTGAACAGCGACAGGATCTCGCGCCCCAGACCGACGATGATGACGATGGTGGTGAGCGCGACAATGCCGCCTTCGACCAGGCAGACCTTGAGCGTCTTGGTGCAGCGGTCGATCTGGCGCGCGCCGTGGTTCTGTCCCACAAAGGTGGTGCAGGCCTGGCTAAAGCTGTTGAGTAGGTTGTAGCACACGTACTCTAGGCTCATGGCCGCGCTGGAGGCTGCCATGACCTCGGTGCCCAGGCTGTTGATGGCGGACTGGATGATGATGTTGGCGACGGCAAAGACAGCGCTTTGGACGCCGGCGGGCAGGCCGATCTTGACGATGCGCTTAAGGGCGACGGGGTCGATGGCGAGGTCGCGCGGGGTGACGCGGACGACGGAGTCGGTCTTGAGCAGGCGGATAAAGAGCGTGACGGCGCTGACGGTGTAGGCGATGGCCGTGGCGATGGCCACGCCGGCGACGCCCCAATGGAGCACGGGAACAAAGATGAGGTCCAAGCCAATGTTGAGGACGGTGGACACGGCGAGCGCCTGGAGCGGCATGCGGGTAATACCGACGGAGCGGAAGATCGCGGCCTCGAAGTTGTAGAGCAAGATCGAAGGCATGCTCAGCAAAAAGACGCGCAGGTAGAGCGATGCGAGCGGCATGGTCTCGGCGGGGACGTTGAGCGCGGCGAGCATGGGCTCGGCAAAGATTTCGCCCAGTGCGATGACGACGAAGCCCACGAGTGCCATGAGAATCGAGGTGTGGACGGCGCGCTTGACCATGTTTTGGTCGTTGCGGCCGATAGCGTTGGCGATAACCACGTTGGAGCCAAGCGACAGGCCGATGAACAGGTTGATCATCAGGCTGGTAAGCGGAACGTTGGAGCCGACCGCCGCCATGGCCAGGGTTCCCTGGTCGCCCGAGAAGTTGCCGATAATGACTGTGGCGATGAGGTTCGACAGTTGCTCGAGGATGCTCGTCGCGGCAACGGGAAAGGCGAACAGGGGAATGTTGCGCCACAGCGAGCCGGTAGTCATGTCAATGTGCTTAGATGCGGTATCAGCCATACGCTCTCAATCTCTAATATGCTCTTTCGTGCTTATTTGCGCAGATGATGATACTCCTAATGCAGCCAGCCGGCACTTAGGGACGTTCCTTTTCTGTCGGCAGCTGGGGACACTCCTTGTCTCTTCTATGACTAGGTGGGGAAGGCGTGCGACAATGGTGGGCGTTGTGTTGTTCGCGCTAAGGAGTTGCCATGTTGTTGTGTCCCGTTTGCCATGAACCGTTGGTGGACGACGAGCGCGGTGCTGCATGCGCGGGCGGACACCGATTTGACCGTGCGCGCGAGGGCTATCTCTATCTGCTGCGCTCGTCCAAGAGCGGCGATTCCATGGGCGATCCCAAGTCGCAGGCGCGCAGCCGTCGCGACTTTCTGAACCGCGGTTATTATGCGCCGTTGCGCGATGCGATGGTCGAGCTGGTGCGCGAGCGGGCGACTGGGCGCGCTGCGTCTGCGAACGGCCCCATGACGTTGCTCGACATTTGCTGTGGCGAGGGCTACTACACCAGTGCCATGGGCGCGGTGCCGGGCGCGGATGCCTACGGGTTCGACTTGGGCAAGGAGATGGTGCGCCTGGCCGCCAAGCGCGGCGATGCGACGTACTTTGTGGCCAACATGAAGGACATCCCCGTGGCGGACGGCGCCTTCGATATGGTGACTGAGCTCTTTGCTCCCTTTAACGAGCGCGAGTTTGCCCGCGTGCTGGCGCCAGAGGGCTCGCTCTACACCGTGGTCCCGGGTGCCCGTCATCTCTTTGGGCTCAAGGAGGCGCTCTACGACACGCCGTACCTCAACGACGAAAAGCTACCGCAGACGACCGAGCTCGAGCTGGTCGGCACGCAGCGCGTGACGGCGAACATTACGCTGGCAACGCAAGCGGACATCGAGGCCGTATTCCAAATGACGCCGTACTACTACCGCACGCGCCCGGCAGACAAAGAGCGCCTGGCAAACCTCGATACCCTTCAGACCGACATCGACTTCATCATCGCCGAGTACCGCCACTGCTAGCAATCTGCCAAAAAGGGACAGGTTTATTTTGGCAGGTGTTATCTGGGCAAACGCAAAGGGCCGATCGCAGAGATGCGCGATCGGCCCTTTTTAGTTGCTTGGCTGCAGAGGCTATGAGAAGCGAGCGCTTACAGGCGGTCCTTGTTCTCGGCCTTGACGGCGTGCGCCTGCTGAACAAAGAACAGGTCGTAGACCACGATGACAAAGGCGCCAAAGTTGATGGCGTCGCCGCCGAGTGCGGGAAGCGTGAGCACCGCCTGGGCAAGCGTGGCGACCGCGGCAACAATACCGAGCTTAAACGCGCCGTCAACCTGCGAAGGCTTGTTGGCACCCTTGATGCCCGCAACACCTGCGGCAAGGTCGATAACGCCCTTGGCGATAATCACGGCCGCGGCGAGCATGGCATTCGATCCGTAGGTGGACTCGAGCTTGCCGGTCGTGATGCCGGCGATTCCAATGACGAGACTGGCGATGCCCAGAACAAAATAAATCAGGGCAAGGATTTTGAGTGTCTTGCGAGCGGCGCTCATAACTGGTCCTTTCGATGCGGGCGCGGTGAATCTGTCGCACCTAGGTTGCGGCGTATATGGTGAAGCACATTGTAGTTCAACGGAGCGATGCATGCGTTTGAAAGCGTCTCTCGCCTGTGCAGGGCAATCTTTCAAAAAGGAAAGCCAGCTGTAAGTCAAATCGATGGCAGCTCATGCGCGGCGCTGCGATGATGAGGCCGTGATAAGAAGTGAGTCTAAGGAGGAGCCATGATGTACGGAGCCAAGCAAGTGGGTGAGCCGCGGTCGTTGGGAAGGCGCATGAGTGATTCTGTGATCGCTGCCGTGTGCACGGGATTGATGGCGGTGCTTTG
>CAKUFT010000009.1 GCA_934650095.1 uncultured Collinsella sp. | reverse complement strand
CCTGCATTGTGTAACCACGCTCCTAGTTACGTGTAATGCGGCGCTCTCTCACACCGCTGCTTATTGAATTCTTGAATTATCGGCTTGCACTACCGGCTTCTTCCGTTCTTCACCACACGTTGGTACAGGGAAAAACGTTTGTCCACCTTGGAACTGCAACCCAAAACCCAAGATTTCACCCGTTTGAGAAGGATAACATAGCCACCCCCTTCATCAGGGCTGTTATATGTTTCTTTTTTTATACCATTAGGGCGTTTTTAACAAATCCGCAGGAAATGCGAGCGCGAACAACTACCGTTCACCGATTTGTTTGGTATTTTTCCTTGCCTTTGTACGACGTTCACTCTAGCTGTTATGCCAGTTTTAGCAGGGTAAAGTGCCCCAGAGACCCCACAGAAACTGCAGGGCGGCCACGGGATTTCCCCCGTGGCCGCCCTGTGGCATGGCCAGTTTTTTAGCTTTGATTGCCGTTTGGCATTAAGCGGCTGTGGCGGCCTTGTCGGTCGTTGCCTTGCTGTGGCCCTGGCCCTCAAAATGCTTGTAGCACCAGCTGGTGACCAGCGGGGTCAAAATAGCCGTTACGATAGCACATGCTGCAACCTGCGCCGTAGCCGTCGCGAGCACCGCGCCGCCGTACATGGCCTCGTTGACGCTTGCCATGGCAGCAGGCGTGGCCACATTGGCTCCGGCGCAGCTCGAAATGGCCGCACCTGCGACACCCGTACCGCCCGTGAGCTTATCGACCGCGATGACAGGAATTGCAAAGACCACCGAGCAGATCACGCCGAGCAGGATGCCGGGAAGACCACCGTTGATAAGCTGGCCAAAGGTCATGGTCGAGCCCATGGCAAAGAAGACGAGCACGATGATGGCGGAAAGTGCCGGTGCCATCATCTTCTTAAAGCTGGGGAAGAGGTTACCCAGGATAATGCCGACGACGATCGGCAGGATGGCGCCCACGAGCGACCAGCCGATCGGAGCCTGACCGGCAGCGCCGAGCACGATCATCGTGACCGGAGGGCCGACAACCAGCGTGGTGATGGCGACGGCGCCACGCTCGGCCTCGTTGCCCATGGTACCCATCAGTCCGGCGTACATAGCGTTGTTGGCACCCGTACAAGCGGCCAGCATCACCATGGCCGAGATGCCAAACAGGTTGTCGTTGAACACATAAAGGATGAGCAGCGACACGGCAACGACCACGATCTGCTTGACGGCGATGATGATGGCGCCGCGGGCAGCGGCGGCAGGAGCGCTCTTAAACGAAATCGTCGTACCGACGATGAGCAAAAAAGCGCCAACAAGCGGGCCTGCGCCCTGCTGGGTCATGCCGAGCGTAAAGCTGCCGAGCGTTTTGAACAGGTCGGGAAACAGCGTGTTGAGCAGGCAGCCCAACAAAAGCGGCACCAAAATATTGGCACCCGGGATGGAGGACATCTTAAAGAACGGCTCCTTTGCCGCCGGCGCCTCCACCGCAGTCGATTCACTCATATATATCTCCTTTGGATGCATGCGAATCGTAGCCGCACGCGCCTTTGTCAGAAAGAAGGCGACGGTCCCGAGTCGCAGGAGCCGTCGCCGAATTATCGTCGCGGGGTATTACCCGTCCAGAACGATGCCACCGTCGCAGTCACCGATCTCGCCGTTCACGAAGCTGGCAAGGTCGGAGGCAAAGAAGAGCACCATCTGCGCGGGCTCGCTTGCCTGGGCGGCGCGGCCCAGGGGGATACCGTTGATGATGCGCTGAGAGTTCTCGTCAGAGAGAATCGAGGTCATATCGGTAAGGGTGAGCGACGGGCACACGGCGTTGCACCGGACGCCAAACTTGCCGCCTTCCTTGGCGACTGCCTTGGTTAGACCGTTAACACCGGCCTTGGAGCTCGCGTAAGCCGCGGTGCCGAGCAGGCCACCACCGATCTTGCCAGCAACAGAGCTCACGTTGACGATAGTGCCGGCATGGGCCGCCTTAAAGTGCGGGTACACGGCATTCATCATAGTGAAGGTACCGTTGAGGTTGATGTCGATGGTACGACGCCACTCGGTGTCATCGATCTCGTCGAACTTCTTGGTGCTGATGACGCCAGCGCAGTTGATCAGGATGTTGGTTTGCGGCAGGTCCGTAAAAATCTGCTCGACGGTCTCACGCGCCTTGGGCGCATCGGCAACATCGAGCTGATAGAACTTGTTGCCCTCGCCAAGCTCGGCCACAGCGGCCTCGCCCTTAGCAGCGTTCCTTGCGATGAGCGCGACGTGTCCGCCGCCCGCGACGATGCCCTTGGCGATCTCGAGGCCAATGCCCTGAGTGCCGCCCGTGACAATCGCGGTCTTGCCCGTGAAGTCAAATGCCATGACTCCATCCCCCTTTATATAAGGTGTCTCCTTGCGGGAAGTTGGAGCATCGCACGTGGCGATTATATGAGTCCCAGTCGTCATGGTGGTGACAACCCCTCGCCTAACCGCGTGCATGATAATTCTTTGAAACGCTACAATTATTGAATGATTTTAAGTCTTTATACGCTCTTTATATTGATTGGCAGCCACGTAGATTTTTGGGACATGCCTCAAAATCTGCCGGTTAGGGTGCGCGTACATGGGTATCATCTTTCACTGAAAATAGTTTCTAGTGTTAGGGGTTTTCGGTGGAAGATACCGATTTCCGTGAGCTTGGGCGTCAGCTCCTTACCGAGTTCGGCAGCATGCATCAGCGCATTTCGCGCTTTGCGGACAAAGCCCTTGGCGGCGAGATGGCCGTCATGCGCGCCCTCATACTCGCCGGCGGTTCGCTCACGCCGAGCGAACTCGCTGATCGCGCCTGGGTCTCGAACGCCCGCATCGCCAATATCCTACGCGCTCTCGAAGCCAAGGGCTGGGTTGAGCGTGAGCACTCAAAGACCGACCGTCGTCGCGTACACGTCACGGTGACCGACAAGGGATTCCATGATCTCGAAATCAAACGTCGGGAATTCGAGAACCGCACTGCGGCTTTCCTCGAGCAGCTCGGCGAAACAGATACCCAAGAGATGGTGCGTCTTCTAAGGCGTGCCAACGAAATTATCGACCGTAATCAAGAAAGGAGAGATGCCGAGTGAGGATTCTCAAGCTCTTTAAAAAGCATGTCCTGGCACTGTTCGCAGCTATCGTGCTTATCGTAATCAGCTGCAACGCCGATCTGGCGCTGCCTACCTACATGAGCGACATCGTCGACGTGGGCGTGCAGCAAGGCGGCATCGCCTCGCCCGTGCCCGACACCATCCGCGCCGAATCGCTCGACGACCTCGAACTCTTTATGAGCGCCAAGGACGCCAAGGCTGTGGAGGCCGTGTTTAGCAAGGCTGACAAAAACGACATTCGAACGTACAAGGGCACCGAGGAAGAGCGTGCCGATGGAGGCAAGATTGCCGACATTATGAGCCTGCCCGAGACTGTCGTTCTTTCGCTCAACCAGGGCATTGACGCCGACTCTATGGGCGACATGATGGGCTCGTTCAGCGAGAAAGACAGCAACGCTGCCCAGGCCATGCCCACCCCCGAGCAGATGGCGGCGATGACGCCCGAGCAGCTCGCCGAGATGCAGCAGAAGGCCGTAGCGGCGCAGAACATGCAAAAGCAGATTGATGCCGACGGCGGTAAGATCACCATGAAGAGCCTGCGCCTGGGTGTCGAGGGCGGTCTGGTAGACCAAAGCAAGCTCGTCGAGGGCGCCAACCAAATGGCGGACAAAATGGGCTCCATGTCGGGCTCCATCGTGACCCAGCGCGCCGTGAGCTATGTACAGGACGAGTACAAGGCGCAGGGCATCGACCCCGCTGACGTGCAGAACGCCTACCTGGGCCGCATGGCGACCACGATGTTTGGTCTGTGCCTGATCTCGCTTGTCGCCACCATCCTGACCGGCGCCGTGGCTTCGCGCACCGCCTGTTCCATCGCCCGCGACCTGCGCCGCGAGACCTTCAACAAGGTTATGCACTTCTCGCCGGCCGAGGTGGGCAAGTTTAGCCAGGCCTCGCTCATCACCCGCTGCACCAACGACATTCAGCAGATCCAGATGGCCGCAACCCTGTTCATCCGCATGTGCCTGATGGCCCCCGTCATGGGCATCGTCGCTGTCATGCGTGTCCTGGCCAACCACACCGGCCTGGAGTGGACCATCGCCGTGGCCATCATCGCGGTCTCGGCCGTCGTCGGCGTGCTTATGGGCCTCACCATGCCCAAGTTCAAAAAGATGCAGAGCTTTGTGGACCGCGTGAACCTTACCGCCCGCGAGTTGCTCGACGGCCTTATGCCCATCCGCTCGTTTAACCGCGAGGAGCATGAGCTCGAGCGCTTTGACCAGGCGTCCCTCGACCTGATGACCACGCAGCTCTACACCAACCGCGCCATGAGTTTTATGATGCCGCTCATGATGCTCGTCATGAACTGCATCACCGTGCTTATCGTCTGGTTTGGCGCGCAGGGCGTGTCCGACGGCGTGATGCAGGTCGGCAACATGATGGCGTTCATCTCCTACACCATGCAGATCGTCATGGCGTTTATGATCCTCACCATGGTTTCGGTTATCCTGCCCCGCGCCGAGGTCGCAGCAGAGCGCGTGGAAGAGGTCATCACCTGCCCCACGAGCATCAACGACCCTGCCTCGCCCAAACTGCCCGCAGCCAGCGCGCCGCGCGGTGAGCTCACCTTCCGCGACGTGAGCTTCCAGTACCCCGATGCCCGCGCCGATGTCATCAGCGGCGTGAACTTCACCACACATGCCGGCCAGATGCTCGGCATCATTGGCTCAACGGGTTCGGGCAAGTCCACGCTCGTGCAGCTGATTCCGCGCCTGTACGACGTCACGGGCGGCAGCATTTCGCTCGACGGCATCGACGTGCGCGACATGACCCTTTCCGAGCTGCGCCGCCGCATTGGTTACATCCCGCAGCAGGGTCGCCTGTTCTCGGGCACCGTCGAGAGCAACCTCAAGTTTGCCGGCGACATGGTGAGCGATGATGATATGCGCCAGGCGGCGCGCATCGCCCAGGCCGAGGACTTTATCGCCGAGCGCGAGGGCGGCTACGACTCCCCCATCAGCCAGAGCGGCTCCAATGTCTCGGGCGGCCAGCGTCAGCGCCTGGCCATCGCCCGCGCGTTGGCCAAAAAGCCCGAGGTCGTGGTGTTCGATGACTCGTTTAGCGCCCTCGACTACAAGACCGACGCGCGCCTGCGCGAGGAGCTGGCCAAAAACGTCACCGACGCCGCACTCGTGGTCGTGGCCCAGCGCATCGCGACCATCATGCACGCCGACCAGATCATCGTGCTCGACGACGGTCACGTAGTGGGCACCGGCACGCACGAGGAGCTGCTGCACGGCTGCCCGGCGTACCTGGAGATTGCACAGTCGCAGCTTTCCGCCGAGGAGCTGGGGCTTACCCAAGAAGAAATTGCAGCCGTCATGGAAGGAGGCGAGCGCTAATGGCAGACGAGACCAAGACTCAGATTCCCAAGCCCACCCGCCAGCGTGGTCCCATGGGCCGCATGGGTGGCATGCGCCGTGGCGAAAAGGCCAAGGACTTTAAGGGCACCATGAGGCAGCTGCTCGGCTATATCGGCCAGCACAAGATTGCCGTGTTTGCCGCCGTCGCCTTTGCCGTGTGCTCGGTCATCTTTAACATTGTGGGGCCCAAGGTGCTCGGCCAGGTTACGACTAAGCTGTTCGAGGGCTTGGTTGCCAAGGTCAACGGCACCGGCGATGTCGACTTTGCCTGGATCGCCAAGACGCTCGGCTTTTTGCTCTGTCTGTATCTGGCGAGCTCTGCCTGCAGCTTGATCCAAGGCTGGCTCATGACCGGCGTCACGCAAAAGATTTGTTATCGCATGCGCAAGGAGATCGCCGCCAAGATCGCCGTCGTTCCGATGAGTTACTTCAACGGCCACAGCAAGGGCGACGTACTCAGTCGCATCACCAACGACGTCGATACGCTCGGCCAGTCGCTCAACCAGAGCGTGACGCAGCTCATCACGTCGGTAACGCAGATTATCGGCGTGCTCGTCATGATGCTGTCGATCAGCCTGCCGCTTACCGGCGTCACCGTGCTCACGCTGCCGGCCGCCGCGATTATCCTGACCGTGATGATTCACTTCTCGCAGCCGTACTTCCGCGAGCAGCAGCAGGTTTTGGGCACCGTCAACGGAATTATCGAGGAGGACTTTGCCGGTCAGAACGTCATTCAGGTGTTCGACCGCGCCGAGGCCTCGATCGAGGAGTTCGACCGTCAAAACGACCGTCTCTTTATTAGTGGCTGGCGCTCGCAGTTCCTATCGGGCCTGATGATGCCGCTTATGAGCTTGGTGGGCAACATGGGCTACGTGGGCGTCGTCGTGGTAGGCGCGCAGCTCGCGCTGACCGGCAATGCCACGCCCGGCGACATCCAGAGCTTTATCCAGTACGTGCGCAACTTTACGCAGCCGGTGCAGCAGCTGGGCAACGTGAGCAACACGATGCAGTCGATGGCCGCCGCCACCGAGCGCGTGTTTGAGTTCTTGGCTGCCCCCGAGGAGGAGCAGAAGGCCGACGCGCAGATTCCCGAGGCGCGCCCTGGTCACGTGGAGTTCGACCACGTCAAGTTTGGCTACACGCCCGACAAGACCATCATCCACGACTTTAGCTGCGAGGCACAGCCCGGTCAGACCATCGCCATCGTCGGCCCCACCGGCGCCGGCAAGACCACGCTCATTAAGCTGCTGCAGCGCTTTTACGACGTGGACGGCGGTTCGCTGCGTGTCGAGGGCGTCGACGTGCGCGACTGGGACCGCGCGGCGCTACGCGGCGAGTTTGCCATGGTGCTGCAGGATACCTGGCTGTTTAACGGCACCATCCGCGAGAACATCCGCTACGGACGTCCCGATGCAACTGACGCCGAGGTCGAGGCCGCCGCGCGCGCCGCCCGCTGCGACCACTTCATTCATACGCTTGCCGGTGGGTATGACTTCATGATCAACGAGGAGGGCACCAACCTTTCGCAGGGCCAGCGCCAGCTCGTGACCATCGCCCGCGCCATTTTGGCCGACCGTCCGGCGCTGATTCTGGACGAGGCGACCTCCAACGTCGATACCCGCACCGAGGAGCTCATCCAGCGCGCCATGGATGCGCTGATGCAGGGCCGCACGAGCTTTGTCATCGCGCACCGCCTGTCCACGATCCGCAACGCCGACGTGATCTTGGTAATTCGCGACGGCGACATCGTCGAGAAGGGCACGCACGACGAGCTGCTAGCCCAAGGCGGCTTCTACGCCGACCTGTACAACTCGCAGTTCGACGAGGCGGCGTAGGGCCAACGCCGATCGGCTTTATATGCTTTCGAACGGGGACGCAGGAATGTCTGCGCCCCCGTTCTTGTGTCCTGCGACCTTCGCGCTACCTGTTTGAGACCCGACTGGCGAACTTTCCCATACCCCGTGGTCAAAAAACGGCAAATATGAGTACTGTTACCTTTTTAGTCGCAGCGAAAACTGCCTCAGATGGGCCCCTTAGGGCTTTTATACGCTCTCAAAGTGACCGAAGCCCTCGATATCGAGGTAGTGTGCGTCGATTTTAGTGAACATATTTTACCTTTATGTCTATTATCTTTTGAGTTCGATATGATACCTTGTTTGCAACAGTACTCATATTTGGCATTTTTTGCCCACGAGGTCTCGAAAGAGTCTGAGAACGGACGCTTCGGCGGCAGGAAGGCCGTCCCCCTAAGGCGAACGTCGTCATTCGCCCAGATAAAACCTGCCAAAATAAACCTGTCCCTTTTCGGCAGGTTTCGCTTGCACTTTAGCGTGCGACAGCGGATAATGCCGGACACTCGACAATACGCTCATTGCTCTCTATAGATTGAGGAGGCCCCGCATGGCCATGGAATTCAAACGTAGGCTGCCGATCCCCATGGAGATCCGCGAGGAAATGCCGCTTTCGGCCGAACTCACCGCCAAAAAGCAGGCATTCGACGCCGAGGTCGCTAAGGTCTTTACCGGCGAAGATGCACGCAAGGTGCTTATCATCGGCCCGTGCTCTGCCGACCGCGAAGATTCGGTACTCGAGTACATGAACCGCCTGGCCAAGGTCGCCGAGGAAGTCAAAGACAAGCTCATCATCATCCCGCGCGTCTACACCAACAAGCCGCGCACCAAGGGCACCGGCTACAAGGGCCTTCTGCACAACCCCGATCCCGAGGCACCCGATGACCTGCTCGAGGGCGTCAAGGCCATCCGCCATATGCACCTGCGCGTTATTGAGGAAACGGGCTTCTTCACCGCCGACGAGATGCTCTACCCGTCCAACTACCAGTACCTCGTTGACCTGCTGAGCTATGTTGCCGTGGGCGCACGCTCAGTCGAGAACCAGGAGCACCGTCTGGTGTCGAGCGGCATTTCGGTGCCCGTCGGCATGAAGAATCCCACCGCCGGCTCTACCACCGTTATGCTCAACTCTATTTACGCCGCCCAGGCTCACCAGAGCTTTATCTTCCGTAACTGGGAAGTCGAGTGCGATGGCAACCCGCTTGCGCACGCCGTTATGCGTGGCTACATCGGTCTCGATGGCCGCACCTACCCCAACTACCACTACGAGCACCTCGAGCGACTGGCCGAGCGCTATACCGAGCACGCCGGCTATGCCAATCCGGCAGCGGTCATCGACTGCAACCACGACAACTCGGGCAAGCGTCCGCTGGAGCAGTATCGCATTTGCAAGGAGGTGCTCGACAGCTGCCGCCGCAACGAGTCCATCTCTAAGCTGGTCAAGGGCTTTATGATCGAGTCTTACCTGGAAGACGGCAACCAGCCGGTCGACGGCGGCGTCTTCGGCAAGTCGATCACCGACCCGTGCCTAGGCTGGGAAAAAACCGATTACCTCATCCACGAGATCGCAGAGCGGGTTTAGTTACGCGGTTTTACCAAACCGCGTAACGGCTCGACGCTGCAAACCCGCCAGAGCGGCAATCTGCCTTTCAGCTTCGACGGCATGACCAGAAGGTCAATGCCGCCTCGCTTCAAGGCACCTTGCTCGCTCTGGCGGGTTTTCGCTGATGTTTTTCTACCTGCGTCGTTGCCAGAGCTGGCACTTGGGGACGCTCCTTTTGGGGTAGTCATTGGGGACGTTCTTGTTTGACTAGTCGTTTAAGAACGTCCCCAACGACTACCCCTCGCGTATCGTATGCGCGCCGGACTTCGGGGGCCAGGCGCACTCTGTTAAACATGCCCTCGGGTCGCACGGTTCCCTTCGAATCGATCATACAAGCCCCCAATCTGTTCGGTCTCCCCAGATTGTGAGCCCGCACACCCAAGCCGCACGGCCCGCCGTTCAGCTGAAACCACCTGCCAAAAAGGGACAAGTTTATTTAGGTAGGTTTTATCTGGGCAAACGTTAAAACCGCCGTAAGGGAGCTGCCTTCCCTCGCGACGGTCTTCTAGTAGAAAAACTAAGTGAGTAGGCTTTTTGCAGGAGGCCAAGCACACCCTAAAACGCCACGGCTCTGACCTGCGGTTTTATTGAGCATTTGTCGCGATGTGCTCGGCATATCTTAATAAGTCTACTCACTTGCATCCGAGACGCACCAGATAGGCAATCAAAACCACCCTTAAAAAGGGTGGTTTGCTCTTAGGGTATAACCCACGGGCCCCGGGCTCGCGTCTAAAGGCGCGGGCCCGGACTTCGTCCAGGCCTAGTGCATCTTGACCCGTGGCGCGCCGGTCGAACCGGCAGGATCACCTCCTCTTGAAGGGGTCCTCGTACTCCTTCACGCTCAGCTTGTCCAGCGCGATGTCGTGGGACTCCTGCTCCCTGATGTACTTGGCGATCGTCGCCTCGTTCAGGCCGACGGTGGACACGTAGTAGCCCTCCGCCCAGAACTTCCTGTTGCCGAACTTGTACTTGAGGTTGGCGTGCCTGTCGAATATCATCAGCGAGCTCTTCCCCTTCAGGTAGCCCATGACGCTCGCGACGCTGTACTTCGGCGGGATCGCCAGCAGCACGTGCACGTGGTCGGGCATCAGGTGCCCCTCGATTATCTCGATCCCCTTGTACTCGCACAGCTTCCTGAGGATCTCCCCTATGTCGCTCCTGATTTGGTTGTAGATGACTTTGCGCCTATACTTCGGCGTGAACACGATGTGGTACTTGCACATCCACTTCGTGTGGGAAAGGCTGTAGGCCTTCTGGGCCATGGCGACCACCCCTTCGACTCGAATTCTTGACGGCCTGAACAATCGTCAATATCGGTCGGAGGGGTGGCTTTGTAAAGCCGTTTGTCTCCACCCGCGTAGCGGGTGGTTTAAAGCTGGCCGCTGCGCGGCCAGCAGACTAAAGTCTTGAAATAAAAACGGGTGGTAGCCGGCACGGCTACCACCCGTTTGTCTCATATCCGGCTCGAAGCAGGCCAGCTACTTCTTAATGCCGCGCCCCAGACGCTTGGCGACCGATGCCACGGCCTCCTCGCTTGCCGGCCCGCAGCTCGCACAGCCATCGTGGGCACGCATCTGGCCGGTGACCTCGTCCATCGCGAGAGGCGCCACCTTCTCGAGCTTAAAGCCCTTGCCGGCGCGCATGTTTTCCTTGGCCACGCTGATCATGAGCTTAATGCGGTTGAGCTGGTTGACCTCGGACGCACCGGGGTCATAGTCCACTGCGACGATGTTGCTCTCGGGGTGCTGGCGGCGCAACTCCTTGATCACGGCCTTGCCCACCACGTGGTTGGGCAGGCACGCGAAGGGCTGCGTGCAGATGATGTTGGGCGCACCATGGTCGATCAGGTCGAGCATCTCGGCCGTAAGTAACCAGCCCTCGCCCATGTTGTTACACACCGAAAGCACCGTGCGGGCCTTGTCGGCCATGGTACCGATGCGCTCGGGCGCCTCAAAGCGGCGGGACTTTTCGAGCATTTCCTCCACCGGCGTGCGCATCCAGTCCACGAGCTTGATGAGCGCCTGCATACCAGCACGCGTGGTAGCAGAGCTTCCCAACTCGTCCTTCTGCAGCTCGGCGTTGCTCATGGAGTACAGGAAGAAGTCGAGCAGGCCCGGCACCACGGCCTCGCAGCCCTCGCGCTCAATGACATCGACCACGTGGTTGTTGGCCGTGGGATGGAACTTGACCAAAATCTCGCCGACCACGCCCACGCGCGGCTTGGTGCCCTCGCCCACAAGCGGCATGGTGTCGAACGCGCGGATGGCCTCGCGAGCGAGCTTGGTGTAGTTGTGCCTGTTGAACTTGGGCGCCAACTTGCGGGCGCGCGCCATGTACTCCTCGTAGAGCGCGTTGGCGGCACCGGGCGTGGCCTCGTACGGGCGGCAGCGATAGAGCATCTGCATCATCACGTCGCCAAAGAGCACAGCATACACGGCCTGCTTGAGCAGTGCCGGCGTAATCTTAAAGCCAGGGTTGTCCTCGCCAAGAGCCACGGCCGAAAGCGAGATCACCGGGATCTCGGGGTGGCCGCTCTCGCGCAGGGCCTTGCGGATGAGCGCGATGTAGTTGGTGGCGCGGCAGCCGCCGCCGGTCTGGCTGATGACCACGGCCGTCTTGGACAGGTCGTAGCGACCGCTCTCGATGGCCTCCATGATCTGGCCCGTCACCAGAATCGACGGGTAGCAGATGTCGTTGTTCACGTAGCGCAGGCCCGCCTCGACGGCGTCGTGGTCGGTCGAGGGCAGCAGCTCCAAGTTGTAGCCGGCACCGCGGAATACCTCTTTGACCAGGTCAAAGTGGATCGGCGCCATCTGCGGGCACAGGATGGTGTAGCCCTCGTCGCGCATCTGCTCGGTAAAGGGCACCTTGGGCCACGCGGTCGAAGCACTCTCGCGCTGCGCCTCAAACGTGTACTTGCGGCTCGCGAACGCGGGGGCATCCGTGGAGGGCGTCACCGGCGCGGCATCGCCCTGCTCGTAGGCCTCGCCCGCGGCCGTGGCCTCGGCCAAGCGCTCGGCCTCCTGGTCCTTGAGCGCGGCCATGAGCGAGCGGATGCGGATGCGCGCGGCGCCCAGGTTGGACACCTCGTCGATCTTGAGCACGGTGTAGATCTTGCCGCTGGCTTCCAGAATCTCCTGCACTTGGTCGGTGGTCAGGGCATCAAGGCCGCAGCCGAAGGAATTGAGCTGGATCAGGTCCAGGTCGTTGCGCATCGTCACAAAACGGGCGACGGCGTACAGGCGGCTGTGGTACATCCACTGGTCGACGACGCGGATGGGGCGCTCGGGCTTTACCAGATGCGCGAGCGAATCCTCGGTAAAGACGGCAAAGCCAAAGCTCGAGATAAGCTCGGGCAGGGCATGGTTGATCTCGGGGTCGTTATGGTAGGGACGACCGGCGAGCACAATGCCGTGGCCGCCGTGGTCCTCGACCCACTTAAGGGCTTCCTCGCCCATGGTCTGGATGTCCTCGTGGAAGCGAGCATCGGCCTCAAAGGCGGCGTTGACGGCGGCATCGACCTCGGAGCGCGTGATCTTGGGTCCGCGCACGCGACCGCGACCGGCCTCGGCGTCGGCCACGCGATCGACGGCGAGCACCTGGTACAGGCGGCGCTTGAGCTCGGTCTTGTCGTGATAGGGCACAAACGGGTACAGGAACTCGATGTTCTGCTCGCGGATCTCGTCAATGTTGAGCGCCAGCGCCGTGGGGTAGCTCATGACGATGGGGCAGTTGTAGCAGTTGCCGGCGGTCGGATCCTCCTTGCGTTCCCAACGCACGCACGGCATCCAAATGAAGTCGACATCGCGGTCGATAAGGTTCATCACGTGGCCGTGGCTCATTTTGGCCGGGTAGCACACGCTCTCGGACGGCATGGACTCGATGCCCGCCTGATAGGTCTTTTTGCTCGACTGCTCGGACAGCTGCACGCTAAAGCCCAGGCGCGTAAAGAACGCGTGCCAGAAGGGGTAGTTCTCGTACATGTTGAGCGCGCGCGGGATGCCGACGGTGCCGCGCGGGGCCTCGTCGGGGCTCAGCACCTCGCGGTTAAAGAGCAGCTCGTTTTTCTTTTTGAAGAGGTTGGGGGCCTCGGTCTTTTGCTTTTTGTGGCCGGCACCCTTCTCGCAGCGGTTACCGGTAATGAAGCGCCTGCCGCCGCCAAAGTCGTTGACGGTGAGCTGGCAGTTGTTGGAGCAACGGCCGCAGCGGACGTGCTTTTGCGTCACGGTGAGGTGCGCGATGTCCTCGGCAGAGAGGATGGTCGAAGTGCCATCGGCGCCGGCGCGATCGCGGGCGAGCAAGGCCGCACCGTAGGCGCCCATGCAGCCGGCAATGTCGGGACGCACGGCATGAACGCCGGTGAGCTGCTCAAACGCGCGCAGCGTGGCATCGGACATAAAGGTGCCGCCTTGGACGATCACCTGGCTGCCGATCTCCTTGGGGTCGCGCAGCTTAATAACCTTGAACAGGGCATTCTTAATGACGGAATAGGACAGACCGGCCGCGATGTCGCCAACCGTGGCGCCTTCCTTTTGCGCCTGCTTAACGCGCGAGTTCATAAAGACCGTGCAGCGGCTGCCCAGGTCCACCGGGGCCTTGGCGTGGATGGCGGCGTCGGCAAACGCGCGCACGTCCATGTTCATAGAGACGGCGAAGCTCTCGATAAAGCTACCGCAACCCGACGAGCAGGCCTCGTTGAGCATGATGTGCTCGATCACGCCGTCCTTGACGCGCAGGCACTTCATGTCCTGGCCGCCGATGTCCAGAATAAACTCGACGCCGGGCAGGAACGCCTTGGCGCCGCGCAGGTGCGCAACGGTCTCGATCTCGCCGGAATCGGCCTTGAGGGCCTCGATGAGCAGCGCCTCGCCGTAACCCGTGGTGGTCACGTGGCCGATGGTGCAGCCGGCGGGGATGTGATTGTAGAAATCGGCCATGATGACCTTGGCCGTGCCCAGGATGTCGCCGTTGTTGTTGCCGTACCAGGTGTGCAGCAGCTGGCCATCCTCGCCCACGAGCGCGGCTTTCATGGTGGTAGAGCCG
Source organism: uncultured Collinsella sp. (assembly GCA_934650095.1). GTDB lineage: Bacteria > Actinomycetota > Coriobacteriia > Coriobacteriales > Coriobacteriaceae > Collinsella. Next base: position 34,326 of record CAKUFT010000009.1, on the reverse strand, counting down.
GCGTCGATACCGATGAACACGCGGCCGGTGTAGCCGTCGAGCTTGCCCTTGGGGACGACCTCGGTGTCGTGGCGGGTCTTGAACTCGGCAAAGTCCTCGTCGGTGGCAAAAAGCGGATCCAGGCGCTCGACCTCGGCACCCTGCGTGTCGCCCAAGCTGTCGATGGCCTCGATAAGCTGCGGGAACGTGCTGAGCTTGTTGGACTCGTGCGCCATGGCGGCGCCGCTCGCCACAAACAGGTGGGCGTTTTGGGGCACAATGCGGTGCTCCTCGTCCAGGTTGAGCGTGAGGTAGAAGCGGTGGCGCAGCTCGGAGAGGTACTGCAGCGGGCCGCCCAGGAAGGCGACGTTGCCGCGGATGGGGCGGCCGCACGCCAGGCCCGAGATGGTCTGGGTCACGACGGCTTGGAAGATGGATGCGGCGACGTCCTCGGGGCGGGCGCCCTCGTTGAGCAGTGGCTGCACGTCGGTCTTGGCAAAGACGCCGCAGCGGCTGGCGATGGGATAGATGGTAGTGGCGTTAGCCGCGAGCTCGTTAAGGCCGCTCGCGTCGGTGTGCAGCAGGGTCGCCATCTGGTCGATGAACGCGCCCGTGCCGCCGGCGCAGGTACCGTTCATGCGCTGCTCGATGCCGTTATCGAAGTAGATGATCTTGGCGTCCTCGCCGCCCAGCTCGATGGCGACGTCGGTGGCCGGGATGAGGGTCTCGACGGCGCGCTTGCTAGCGATGACCTCCTGGACAAACTCCAGGTCGAGCCACTGGGACAGCAGCAGGCCGCCCGAGCCGGTGATGGCGCAGGTCATCTGGGCCGTCGGCAGCACGGTCGCGGCGCCCTCGAACAGGTCGCGCGCGCAGGCGCGAACATCGGTGTGGTGACGCTGGTACTTGGCGTATACGATTTGGTTGTCGTCGTTGAGCACGGCGAGCTTGACGGTGGTGGAGCCCACGTCGATGCCCAGGTGCAAGTTGCCACGAGCGTTCTCGGGGTTGAAGATCGCGCCTTCGGGGGCGTGGGCGGTGGTGGCGGCTACGGACTCGGTGGCGTTGGACGTGGCTGCGTCAGCGGCGAGTGTCTCCCCCGCCGCATTCTTGGCTTCGGCAACTGCCTCGGCGACCTTCTCGGCAGCGGCGGTCGCGGCCTTCTGCGCGGCGTCTGCCACGGCGGGCACGGCCTCGCGCGCGGCAGCGACCATGCGGTCCTTAATGCCTTCGACGAGTTTGCTCATCTGTTTCTCCTCTTAGTTGTTGGACTCGACGGTTGCGGCGGTGTCGACCGCGTCCTCGAGCTGCAGATTCAATAGCTTCATGCCGTATTCCGGCACGTTGATATCAATGGGCTGGCCATACAGGTCGCCCGGGCGAACGAAGGCGATGACTGTCATGATGCGTGCCATGGTCTCGGGTGATTCGGCAAGGCCGCGCTCAAACCAACGCTGGATCATGCCGACCTCGGCGCTCACGACATAGGTGACGTAATAATCGAAGAACGTGCCCAGCGCCAGGCCCAAAATGCCTGTCTGCGCACGCGGCACCACGGCCTCGCGTGCGGTATCGATGATCTTTTTAATGAAGGCTTGGTCGCCGCCAGAGCCCAGCAGGGCACCGATAAGATCGCGATTGGCCGCAAGATAACGCAGCAACTCAACCGAACCGGGTGCCGGCTCGAGCTCATCGATATTGCGGTAAAGATCGGGCAGTTGAGCTGCGGTGATGAGCTCAACGCGCTCGCGAATCTCAGTCAGCAGGCCGTCCTCGATTTGGTTGATAAAGTCGGGAATATCGCGGTAGTGCGAATAGAACGTACGGCGCGTGAGGCCAGCGCGCTCGGTAAGCGACGCGACGTTAACGCGCGAAAGATCGCCGCCTTCGGCAAGCTCGCTGGCAAGTGCCTGGCGAAGGGCACGCTGCGAGCGAAGAGACCGGCGGTCGCATTTCTCGAGCTGGGACAAGCGTCCTCCTTGTTACTCAACCTGTGCGCTATTGCACAGTGCGAGTATTATTGCACACCGTGTGCATCAACACGTAAAGGCAATATTTGGGATGTGACAAAGGGGCAGTCCCTTTGTCACATTCGGCCTAGTTTTTGGATCGGCATTACCGATTGTCCGAAATGTCATTCGTGGGTAGAATAGTGTCGACGGCAGCCCAAGTTGTAGCTAGCTGGGCAGCGCCGTTATACGGTTTAAGGGGTCAACGCCTTAGCGGCGGCGACCCCTTCTGTTACGCTTCGAGCGCTGCTTGAGTGCCTCGGAAAGTCCGATGAGCGCCGTGAGGAGCGAGACCAAAGCGGTCAGGAACTTCACGAAATCAATCAAATCGGTCATGGGCATCACCTCCCATCAAATGGAGGGCGCTGCCCGGCACATGGAACTGCCGTCAACAGTATCAATTCTATCAAAGCGCAGTTAGATATGCGAATATCTGTTCGTATTTCAGGAGATCGATGCTTGCATGTGGCAAAGGGACAGTCCCTTTGCCACATTCGGCGTTGCTGTCGAACCGCCACCTACATTTTTCGAGTTGTTCGGCCTTTCGCTGATTCCATGCAGCTGCTGCCGAAATAACTTGAGTGATTTTGCTCCTATTTGTGCGCTATTTGATCTATTTGTGTGTGACCCTCGCAAAATCAAACAGAATATGGAGCGCAGATAATCTCGAGCCGGTATTTACGGCCTTTTGACTGCCTCCCAGAGGCCGAATAACTCGATTTTTGTTGGTGGCCGAAAGCGTAACAGGCCTATGCGCCAAAAGCCGGCGCCCAACATGTGACGAAGGGACTGTCCCTTTGTCACATTATTCGATTACGGTGCGGGAGTTTTGCTTGCGCATGGTGGTGAACATGTGTTTGGGAACGGCATGGGCCATGCAGCTGCCGATAGTCGCGCTCGCGGCGGCCTTGGCTGCATCGCTGCCATTCTTGGTGGCATAGCTGTGGCGGAAACGCTTGAGCATGGCGATGTCGTTGCCGCCGTCGCCGTAGACCGCGACCTCGTCCTCGGCAATGCCGTAGTAGGCCGCCAGCCACGCCACGCTCTCGCCCTTGTTGCACGAAGCATCCGTGATCTCGAACATCACCGGGTCGAATGGCGCGTTGACCACGCGGTCCGAGCGCTCGGCAAGATACGCCTTAAGGTCGCGCTCCAACTCGGGCGAGGTCACGCGGCAGTTAATCTTGCACACGTCATGACGCAAGATGTCTCCGATCGACTGGTCAAAATACTGTTCCTCGTGATAGCCGCCACGGGCTCGCATGCCGCGCATCACAATTCGCTTGATGGGGTCGTCCTTCTTAAAGCCCGCCTGATGCATCTCAAACGAACCGCTCGAAAACATGCCGTCGGGCGTAGAACAATCAAAGCAAATGCCCGGAAATGCCTTGAGCAGCTCCTCGGTAATCTGAGGATCGATGGTCCAGGTCTTAAGCACCTCGCCGTGGCTGTCACGAACGATGGATCCGTTGGAGCAACAGGCATCGAGCGCCAAACCTGTAAAGCCATGCTCACCGATCGGCAGCGTCGAGCGGCCCGTCGCGGGAACCACGTGCAGCCCGGCCTCGGTCAACTCGCGAATAGCGCGGCGGATGGTTCCGTCGGCCTCGTGCAGGGCGTTAAGCAGCGTTCCGTCTAGGTCACTCGCAAACATCTTGATCATGGGCATGCCTCTCCTTCGTCTGCACGATATTGTAGACGAAGGAGAGGCGCGTTCTCGTATGGGCGCCCCGCACTGCAGTGGCTGCTTCTGTTAAACCGCTACAGTGCGAACGTCACATTGTTTGTCGTGAGCGACTTTTCAAGCGATAAAACAGCACCGTCGTCAGCACCAATACCACCAGCATAGCTGCGAACACGGCCGCCGGCGCCCATCGATCATATGCGAATCCGTACGCCAATTGGCCAATAGGCGTTGCGCAGGAAAGCGCCATGTATACGACCGAAAGCACCTTTCCGCAGAGTTCCGTCGGCGCCGTCCGCTGAACGAATGCAACGATTTCGACCGACGCAATGCCTGCCCACACCATGACCCATGCCGAACCGACTGTAAGCGCGGCAAACACAATTACGTCAACGCCGATCGGTAGCGTGACAATAACCGGCACGACTCCAAGGCAGATCATCGCAACATATCGGCATATGCCATTGAAAGAAAAGCGATTCGGCCAAATACCGACTAGGCCGCCGCCTACAAGGCCGCCCAGCCCCATAGCCGCCTCAATAATCCCAACGCAGGAAGATTGCATGCCGAGATGCCTTGTAACAATAACGGGCGCACCAATCGTTAACCCAACCAACGCAAGATTCAAAACAGCCGCAAGCAAAATCACAGCGAGCAACGAGGTATTTTGAAGCAGGCACCGAATCGCCAACAGAAAATCGCTTTGGCATGCCATGCGAGTCGAGCCATCCCCCGTCACTTCAGAATGGACATTTCGTTTGAGTGCGGCCCAAAACAGCAGCGACGACATCGCAAACGCCGCCGCCGCGATCGCGCAAATGGCATCGATTCCAAAGCGTCCGTAGACGGCTGTTCCAACCACGGGACCTAGAATATTGCTCGCCATGGTCGTCTGCGACACTAATGCGGTGGCCCGCTCGACCTTTTCCTTGCCGGCTATGCGCAGCGTCTCGATTTGAAGTATCGGCTTCAGAATAGATTGAACGGCGTATTGGACGCACAGCATCACCGCTACAACGGCCGCAAGGGGCAACGAGCGCTTCATGGGGACAAATAGCATCGCTGCAATCATTAAAACAATACCGAGAGCTGCTAGAACGCTGCGATGTCCCTCTCGATCAGCTAATACTCCGCCAGCCGGAGTCGCAAGCACGCCCGGTATAAACGCTATCGCCGCGACGGCACCATATAACGTCGACGAGCCACTGCGATCGAGCAAGTAAAGCGGACACGCAAAGCACAGCGCCGACAACGTCGAATACACGCACAGCTGCGCAACGAGAAGACCGACGAGTCTTATAGACAGCGCCGTCTTTGAAGCTGGCGCGGTGTCGAAATCTCTCATCCCGTCCATAGCCTTGCCTCCTATACATACTATTGGTATGTATTTAATGACTTGAAAAGGGCAGCCGTAGCCACCCTTTTAGATCAATTTACATACCGTTAGTATGCATATTACCACCCGGCTCGTTTCCATACGTCCCAAATCTGGGCCGTTGTCTGAAGCACTTCATTACCTAAATCGAGCCCCACCGCGGTCGCCATCTGCGCCAAACATTGCGCGCGAGCGACCATTCGCTCCTTGGGCTCGAGCGGACGGAACAATGGTAGCAGCCAAAGATTCGCTAGCAACGATACGGCCTCTGCCGCTTCACGCGGGCATTCGCACGCAATGGAGCCATCGGCGATACCCTCCTCGATCACCGGCAATAAATAGCCATCTGCCGACTCGTCAAACGAGCCCTGATACTGCAACGCCAACAGACGCGAGCTTTTTACCGGATCCGCCGCAGGATGCATGCGTGCCCATAGCTCAATTTGCGGAACGACGGACTCGGGCGCGTAAAGTCGCCTGAGCTTTTGGGCGCCCGTCATATTGCCAGCACCGAGCGTCGCGCGGCGGCGCTCAACAACGGGAGCCATCGCCCGATCAAATGCGGCGTTAAAAATCTCTTCTTTGCTCTTGAAGTGATGATAGATAGCGCCCTTGGTCATGCCATCGAGGCGGTCGACGATATCTTGAATGCTCGTCCCCTCATAACCCTGTGCGCAGAACAGCTCCAGCGCCGCGTCGAGAATCTTCGCGACCGTCTCCTCGGGATATTTATTGCGACCCATAATCCGCCCATCCGCAACGCAAGTCTTGTGCCTCATTGCAGTATTTTAGCGTTGCGGATGGCGGGTGGACGGCCCTACACCGCGGCGGGGCCGTGTTCGCCGGTGCGAATGCGGATGACCTCTTCGACCGGCTCGACCCAGATCTTGCCGTCGCCGACAGCGCCGGTGCGTGCGGCGTTGCAGATGATGTCGACGATACCGTCAACATGCTCATCAGCACAGATGAGGGTGAACTGCACCTTAGGGATCGTGTTTACGAGAAGCTCGTTGCCGCGCACGTACTCCTTCCAGCCGTGCTGCGCGCCGCAGCCCTGCACCTGGTTAATCGTCATGCCGCGAACATCAGCAGCAAACAGCGCGTCCTTAAGAACCTCAAGCTTCTCGGCACGAACAATCGCCGTAATCTTCTTCATAGTGAATTCCTCTCTTAAATAAAAGAAATGAATTGCCATTCACATACGCGGGTTTCCCAAGCACCACAGACCAACCCCGCAAATCAAAAAAGTGCAACTAACAGGTCTTAGCAGGTTTCCCAAGTGCCGCAGATTGCCGTGAAAGAGGAGCGAAGCGTACTTAAGTACGTGAGCGACGATTGAACGGCAAGGTGCGGTGCTTGGGGAAGCTGCTAATCGAGTCCGGAGAAAGAAGGATAGGCGCTCTCGCCGTGTTGACTTGCATCCAGGCCCAGCGCCTCGTCGGCCTCGTCCACGCGCAGGCTACCGTGGAACAGCGCCTTGACCACCGCGGCGATCACCAAGTCGAGCATCAGCACTATAACGACCGTCACCACAATGCCCAGAACCTGCGAGACAAGCAGCGACACGTCGCCCGTGTAGAACAGGCCGCCCTTGCCGGTCCACGAAAGCTCCGGCACGCAGAACAGGCCCGTGAGCACACCGCCCAAGATGCCGCCGACTCCGTGACAACCAAACGCATCGAGCGCATCGTCGTAGCCAAACTTGGTCTTAAGATGGCTGATGGCCAGGTAGCAGACGGGCGATACGATCAGGCCCATGACCAGCGCCGCCCACGGCTCGACAAAGCCCGCACCCGGCGTAACCACCACAAGGCCCGCAACCAAACCGGTGCTAGCACCCACCAGCGTGGGACGACCGGTGTGCACGCGCTCGACGACAAGCCACGAGACCATACCCGCCGCGCTGGCCGTCACGGTGTTGAGGATGGCGAGTGCCGCCACGGCGTCGGCCTTAAACTCGCTGCCGCCGTTAAAGCCAAACCAACCAAACCAAAGTAGACCGGCGCCCAGCGCCACAAACGGCACGTTATGCGGACGGTAGCTCACCATGCCAAAGCCGCGACGACGGCCGAGCATTAAGCAGAGAATCAGGCCCGTGAGACCAGACGAAATGTGTACCACGTCGCCGCCGGCAAAGTCGAGCGCGCCGATGATGTCGCCGATAAAGGAACCATCGCCGCCCCAAACCATGTGGGCGAGCGGCGCATAGACCACGAGCAGCCAAATGCCCAGGAAGGCCGTCATGGCACCAAACTTAACGCGGCCTGCCAGACTGCCCGTAACGATAGCGGCGGTGATCATGGCAAACGCCATCTGGAAGGCGATGTTGATGATCTGAGGGTAGACGGCACCATCCGCAGCATTGCCCTCGGCCGCCTGCAGCACCTGGTTGAGCACCGGCAGGCACAGCAGCTGGTCAAGGCCTCCAATAAACGGACTCGAGCCGTCGCCGCCGTAGGCCAGCGACCAGCCGGCAACAATCCACAGCACGCCCACCAAGCCAATGACTCCAAAGCACATAAGCATGGTGTTGATGACATTTTTGCGTCTAGACAGACCGCCATAGAAAAACGCCAGGCCCGGTGTCATTAAAAACACGAGCATGGTGCAGATGAGCATAAACGTTGTCGATCCCGTATCGTACATTCGTCCCCCTTGGTCGCATGAACGTTGTCGGCGCCCATAATGCGGCCGAGGGGCAACTGGTGTAGACCAGATACGGCGTTGTTAAACGCTGCGTTGTCGAATGGAAACGGTGCCGCAATCTTGGAAACGGCGCGGCAACGGGCGCGAAACGAACGGGAAATACGCGAGCAAGGAAGCCGCAAACACGCCCGTCCCGGCTAGCGGCGGAACAGCTCGCGGGCTCGGTCGCGGAGGTCGGTAGCTCGGATGACGCCCTCGTAGCGATTGATGCGCAGACGCGGGAAGGCGTTAAAGAAGCGCAGGTCACGACGGCTGAGCGACACACTCGGCACCGGACGGCTCATGCGCTTGCCGGTACGGAGACGGGTGAGCGACGGACGGGGCACGCTCGGCGCGGCATCGGCCACGCGGCGGGCAGCGAGCGCCAGGCCGCGAGCACCATCCGAGATAAACGTCGGCATCGAAGCCTTCTCGCGCAGGGCATCGAGCGCCGCGTCGCCCAGCTCGGCCAGCCAAGCGTTAACGGCGCGACCGCGGATATGCGTCTGCGCCACCGAGTCGATCGCCGAATCGGGAATACGTTCGAGCATAGAGTCGGAGGCGTCGGCAAGCGACTCATTGATGCGGTCGGCAAGGTCGGCACGCACACGCTCAAGCTGATCGGACAGGCGGCGCCAGCTGGCCAACGAGCACACCGCATCGACCATCATCGCGACCGCAACGATAAAGGCGGACAGCCGCACAATCAGCACCGGCAGATGGCCAAGCAGCCCCAGCAATGCCGGCTCCACCAGGCGACAAATGCACAGTGCACCCAGGCCAAACGCACAGGCCCAGTACAGGCAAATACGTCCGTGCAGGTTAAAGGGCAGATGCGAATAGTCCCAAAAGCGAGCGCCGGTCGTTTTCTCCAGCAACACGCCCACGCTATATTCGATCACGCTGCATACGAGCGCCGCGGCGACAAACTGGCTCGAAGCATCCGGAATCCCGCGCAGCAGCAACCAGCACGCGATGCCGCCCGCACCGTAGATGGGACAACACGGCCCTAGCAAAAAGCCGCTGTTGGCAAAGCGTCCGTGGTTGAGCATGGCGCAGACTGTCGACTCCCATACCCAGCCGCAAAAACCGTAGAAGGCAAACGAGAGTACCAGCGCCGAGAGCGGACAGGCGGCAAGCGTCGCGCCGTCAAATGCCATGTCGATCGCGGTTCCCACCGTCTACCCACTCCTCTTTTCGTTCGATTCTTTGCTCGAGCCGTCACTCGAGCCCTCGTTCAAATCGTTCGCGCCGCCTTTGCGCGGCAGACGGCCGGCAATCGTCTCGCGCAGCGCGCACCATTTATCCGCCAGGCACACAATCCATGCCTCACGACACGTCGGCGGCACCGGTACCAGCGGAAACATATGCCGTACGATAATATTCCGCTCGCGCGGCGTCAGCTCAAAATCTTCCTCCGCACGCGCCAAGGCAAAAAACGGGTGGCGAAAGCCATGCAGCCGATGGCTTGGGTCGGGATCGTGCCAGTCATAGAGAAAGTAATCGTGCAGCAGGGCCCCGCGCAGCAACGAGGCGCGGTCGACCGAAACACCGACGCGGCCCAGGCGCTCGGCAAAGGACAGGCTCGCCCGTGCCACCGAGGTCACATGCGCATACACCGTCACGTCGCCATGCTGGATAAACTCACGCGTCAGATCCAAACGCCCCGCTTGGGCAAGCTGGCGGGCAGCACGGTCGACTTCGCGCGCGATCCTCTCGGCACGAGCGGTTTCGGACATGCGGCCTCCTTCCAGCGGCTCTCGACGGCAGGCGACGGCCTGCGCACTATCAATAAAATCCTCATGGAACCTACCAGTATGGCATCGGACAAAACGTTTTGCCCCACCAGTTGTCGAATTACCGCGCCGCCGTCACATATCAAACGTCAAAATGTGCGAGACTGTCTTGTGCAATTGTGCCGGCCGAGGGAGCGCCGGCGCTCGATTCGCATGGAGTAACCAACAACGATGCTGCTTACGCAAACGACAACGCCCGAGGACGTCAAGGCTCTCGATCGCGCCGAGCTTCCGCTGCTCTGCGGCGAGATCCGCCACGCCATCCTCGAAAGCTCCGCCGCCGTCGGCGGGCACGTTGCTCCCAACCTGGGCGTCGTTGAGCTCACGGTCGCGCTCCATCGCGTGTTCAACTCCCCCACCGACAAGATCGTCTTTGACGTGTCGCACCAGACCTACGCCCACAAGGCGCTGACTGGGCGCGCGTATACCTATATCGATCCGAAGCGTTTTGGCGAGGCTTCCGGCTTTGCCAACCCTGATGAGTCCGAGCACGACCTGTTCGCCATGGGCCATACCTCCACGTCGGTGAGTCTGGGCTGCGGCCTGGCGCACGCTCGCGACCTGGCAGGCGATACGTACAACGTCATTACCGTTATTGGCGACGGCTCGCTTTCGGGCGGCTTGGCGTTTGAGGGCCTCGACAATGCCGCCGAACTCGATAGCAACCTGATCATCATCGTCAACGATAACGACCAGTCCATCGCCGAGAACCACGGCGGCCTCTACCGCAATCTTGCCGAGCTGCGCGCCACAAATGGCACGGCCGAGCGCAACGTCTTTCGCGCGCTGGGACTCGACTACCGCTATCTGGACGCCGGCAACGACGTATTGGCTCTGGTCGACACGCTGCAAGAGCTGCGTAACATCGACCACCCCATCGTGTTGCACATCTCGACCGCCAAGGGTAAGGGCTTTGAGCCGGCCCAAAGCGACCCCGAGCGTTGGCATCACGTTGGCCCCTTCGATATGGCGACCGGCCGCAAGCTCTGCCCGGGTCATCCGAGCGAGCCCGCGCCGCGCACCTATGCCGATATTACGGGCGAGGCCCTGAGTGCCGCCATCGAGCGCGATCCGCAGGTCGTGGGCATCACGGCCGCCACGCCCTACATCATGGGCTTCACGCCCGAGCTCCGCGCTGCCGCCGGCAAGCAGTTTGTCGACGTGGGTATTGCCGAGGAGCACGCCGTCACCTTTGCCACCGCGCTCGCCCGTTCGGGCGCCAAGCCGGCCTTTGGCGTGTACGGCACGTTTTTGCAGCGCGCCTATGACGAGCTGTGGCACGATCTGTGCCTCAACGACGCCCCGGCGACCATCCTGGTATTTGGCGCGTCGATCTTTGGCACCACATCCGAGACGCACCTTTCGTTCTTTGATATTTCCATGTTGGGCGCTCTTCCCAACATGCGTTACCTGGCGCCGGCCTGCATGGAAGAGTACCTATCCATGCTGAGCTGGTCGCTCGATCACCGCGATCATCCCGTGGCAATTCGCGTGCCGGGCATTGGTCTGGTAAGCCGCCCCGACCTGGCGCCTGCCGAGGACGCCGACTACAGCATCGCCCGTTACAACGTGGCGCGCCAGGGCCGCGATGTGGCCGTGCTCGCACTGGGCGATTTCTTTGAGCTGGGCGAGCGCGTGGCAAACCGCTTGGCCGCCGAATACGGTATCGAGGCCACGCTCGTCAACCCGCGCTTCGCGACCGAACTCGACCGCGAGTTCCTCGACAGCCTTGCAGGCGAGCACCGTGTTGTCGTGACCATCGAGGACGGCATCTTGGACGGCGGCTGGGGCGAGCGCGTGGCATGCTATCTGGCTTGCACGCCGCTGCGCACCCGCACCTTTGGCATCGCCAAGGGCTTCCCCGATCGCTATGATCCCAACGAACTGCTCGCGCAGAACGGCATGACGGTCGAAAACATGGCCGCAGAGGCCGTAAGGCTACTAAACGAGTAGAAAAACCTCCGCAAGGAAAGCACCCCCTGCGGAGGTTTTTATTTTCGCGGCGCGATTATCTCAATCTGTAACATCTATGGCCCGAATTCCCGTCTAACTGTTACAAATCGAGACATTCAAATCCCCCTAAGGAAAAAATCTCGATCTGTAACAGTTACTCGGCAAAAATGGCTGCAGATGTTACAGATTGAGACAAAACAACGAGACCGGCCGCCGTACCAGCCCAAACCACCACAAAGGTGCCTGTCCCCTTTGTGGTGGTTTTAGGTCACGCAAAACGCTATCTCGGCAGCAATAACCGACGTTTGCCCAGATAAAACCTGCCAAAATAAACCTGTCCCTATTTGGTAGGTAGAATAACCCATAAGGTAAGTATGTTTCTGAGTTATTTCGTGTTGACCCATTTGAGCGCGATAGGGTATAACTCTACTCAACCGCTAGGGATTTTATTGAGAAAGGTGTTCTACCATGAGCAAGAACCTCTCCCAGCAGGTCGTTCTCGACCGCCGCGGCTTCGTTGCCGCCACCTTCGCAACCGTCGCCGGCCTTGGTCTTGCCGGCTGCTCCGACACCAGCGCCGAGGCCGACAAGGGTTCCGCCGCCGGCTCCTCCAAGAGCTCCGAAGATACCGAGGCTTCCACCACGCTCGATGCCAAGGCATTCGACAAGCTCGTCGACAACGGCCCCAAGGCCGATGACGATGCCATCGCCGCCAGCACCTGGGCCACGGCCGTCAAGGACGCCGGCGTCTTTAAGATCGGTGGCGTTCAGACCTCCACGCTCTTCTCCCTCCTCAACGAGAAAGACGGTCAGACTCGTGGCTTCGATGCCGGCATCGCGCAGCTTCTGTCCAACTACATCCTGGGCGAGAACAAGGTCGAGATCACCCAGGTGACCTCGGACACGCGCGAGTCCGTCCTGCAGAACGGCCAGGTCGACGCTGTCTTTGCCACCTACACCATCACTGACGAGCGCAAGAAGCTCGTCTCCTTCGCCGGTCCCTACTACTACACCCAGCAGGCCATCCTGGTGCTCGCCGACAACGACGACATCAAGAGCGTCGACGACCTGGCTGACAAGAACGTCGCCGTCCAGTCCGGCTCCAACGGCCCCGCCATCCTGGAGGAGTTCGCTCCCAAGGCCAGCCAGCAGGAGTTCAAGACCGACGAGGAGGCCCGCCAGGCACTCCAGCAGGGTCGTGTTGACGCCTACGTCATCGACAACAACATGCAGCAGAGCGCCCTGGTCCGCGAGCCCGGCAAGTACAAGATTGCCGGCAAGCCCTTCGGCAGCAAGGAGCCCTATGGCATCGGCCTGCCGCTCGATTCCGACGGCGTCGCCTTTGTCAACGACTTCCTCAAGAAGATCGAGGACGACGGCACCTGGACTGAGCTGTGGCAGATCTGCATCGGCGACCGTACGGGCGACACCAATGTTCCCGAGCTACCCGAGATCGGCGCCTAGGCAGCGAGCCTGGTAACGGCCGCTACGAAACCATACGGAAACGCACAAAGCGCTTTATTGCGCTAAACTGTTTCCTTACTGAGTTGTCGGGGCTTCCGTACATACGGGAGCCCCTTTCCTTACCGGCGGGAGGTCCGCATGAGTCTCTCCGAGCTCTGGTCGCTCTATGGCCAGAACTATATTGACGCGCTGCTAGCAACCTGGGGCATGACGCTTGAGTCGTTTGCCATCGCCATGGTGTTGGCCGTCGCCGTCACCGTGATGCGCGTGTCACCGCTCAAGCCGCTGCGCGTCTTTGGCGACCTGTATGTTCAGGTCTTCCGTAACATCCCCGGCATCGCGCTGCTCATCATCGTCGTCTACGCACTGCCACCGCTCAAGGTTGTTCTGCCCTACCGCACCTGCGTTATCGTCGCCACGGTCCTTTTGGGCTCAGCCTTTGGCTCCGAGAACTTTATGAGCGGCATCAACACCGTCGGCGTCGGTCAGGTAGAAGCCGCCCGCTCGCTGGGCATGAGCTTCAACCGTATCCTCGCCAAGATCGTGATTCCGCAGGCGCTGCGTTCGAGCGTGCTGCCCATGACCAACCTCTTTATCGCCGTCATGCTCACCACCGCGCTCGGCAGTCAGGTGCCACTTAAGCCGCAAGAGCTCACCGGCGTGGTGAGCTACATCAACACGCGCTCGCTTGGCGGCGTCGCCGCGTTCTTTATCTCGGCGCTTGGCTACCTGGGCACGGCCTTTGTGGTGAGCCACATTGGCAACTATATCGATAAGAAGGTGAGGATCCTCCGATGAGCAAGCACTCCACCTCCGCGCTCACCATGCGCGATGCGCTCTACGAGGCTCCCGGCCCCAAGATGCGCGCCAAGATTCGCATCGGCACCGCCATCTCGCTTGTTGCCGTGGCCGCGCTCATCGCTCTGGTACTGCAGCGCTTTTACGTGACCGGCCAGCTTTCGGTCCATTACTGGTACTTCTTTACGCACCTCACCACCTGGAAGTTCCTGCTTGCCGGTTTTGAGGGCACCGTTAAAGTCGCACTCACCGCCGGCGTCATTGCGCTGGTACTGGGCTTAGCTCTTATGCTCGGCCGTACCAGCGACATCAAGCCGCTGCAGCTGGTCTGCCGCGTACTCACCGATTTCTTCCGCGGCGTGCCGAGCCTTCTGTTCATCTACTTCTTCTTTTTGGTGCTGCCCCAGTACAAGATCGCGCTGCCGTCGTTTTGGATGCTCACGCTTCCCGTCGCGCTCGCTGCAGCCGGCGTACTGGCCGAGATCTTCCGTGCCGGCGTCAACGCCGTGCCGCGCGGTCAGGTCGAGGCGGCTCAGGCGCTCGGCCTCTCCAAGGCTAAAATCACCTTTAAAATCGTGCTGCCCCAGGCGATTCGGTTTATCATCCCATCGTTGATTTCGCAGCTTGTGGTCGTGGTTAAGGACACCACCGTCGCCTACGTGGTGAGCTACCCCGACCTGATGCAAAACGCCCGCGTGCTCATCACCAACTACGACGCGCTCGTGTCGGTCTACCTGGTGATTGCGGTCATCTACATCCTCATCAACGTCGCCATCAACAAGGCCGCCATCTACGTTTCGCACAAGACCGGCGCGACCATCATCCGCTAACGATTTACGATTTCAAGGAATAAGGAGCCGAGCATTATGGCACAGAGCACTTCCGCTTCCGACAACCAGCCGCTGATCGAGCTCAAGCATGTCGATAAGCACTACGGCGATCTGCATGTCCTCAATGACATCAACCTCTCGGTCGACCGCGGCGAGGTCGTTGTCGTGATTGGCCCCTCTGGTTCGGGCAAATCGACCATGTGCCGTACCATCAACCGCCTGGAGACTATCGACTCGGGTGAGATCCTCATCGAGGGCCAGCCCTTGCCGCAAGAAGGCAAAGATCTTGCCCGCATGCGCGCCGAGCTGGGCATGGTGTTTCAGCAGTTCAACCTGTTCGCGCACATGACCGTGCTGCAGAACGTCATGCTGGGTCCGGTCGACGTGCTGGGCGTGTCCAAGGACGAGGCTCGCGAGCGCGCCATGGACCTCCTGAGCCGCGTGGGCGTGGCCGAGCAGGCCGATAAGGTGCCCGCGCAGCTCTCGGGCGGCCAGCAACAGCGCGTGGCCATCGCTCGCTCGCTTGCCATGCAGCCCAAGGCCATGCTTTTTGATGAGCCTACGAGCGCCCTTGACCCCGAGATGATCAATGAGGTGCTCGAGGTCATGGTCCGTCTGGCCCAGCAGGGCATGACGATGATCGTCATCACGCACGAGATGAACTTCGCCCGCCGCGTTGCCGACCGCGTCGTGTTTATGGCCGACGGTCAGATCGTGGAAACCGGCACGCCCGACGAGTTCTTCGACCACCCCCAGACCAAGCGCGCCCAGGACTTCCTCAACTCCATCAAGGGCCACTAACCAGCCACCCCGTGGGACAAATCCATCGGAAGTGTTGTTCCACGTCTCTCATGCGCCCTGTCACCTTTAGATTCGAAAGCAACACCTATGATCGGAACTCGCACTTCATCGTCATACACCCCGCACGTCGACGTCGATCCCGCCGACCGCCCGCTCATCCTCGTCGCGCCGCGCTGGGAAGAGGCGAAGCCGTTTTTAAGCGAGACGCTCTCCCCCAACGAGGAAATCGCAAGTGTCTTTGTCGATGCCATCCTTGCCGCCGGCGGCCTGCCGCTGCAGATGTCCATCACCGAGGACATTGAGGTCATCCGCCATTACGTCGATATCGCCGACGGTATCGCTATTCCCGGCGGCCCGGATGTCAACCCCAAACGCTGGGGCGATGATCGACCCTACGACCCCACCCTCTGCTGCGAGATTCGCGATAGCTTTGAGTTTAAGCTGGTCGGCGAGGTGCTCCGCGCCAAAAAGCCGCTCTTTACCACCTGCCGCGGCACACAGTTGCTCAATGTCGCCACCGGCGGCACCCTGTGCATGGACGTGCCGAGCCTGGGCGCTCGCGAGGGCCGCACGCAGTGGCGCCATACCCACGTACTCAACGATCCCGTGCACCCTGTCGAGGTCGTACCGGGCTCGCTGCTGGAGCGTGCACTCGGCGGGCACAGACTCATCCAGACCAACTCGGCGCACCATTGCTGCGTCGATCGTCTGGGCAAGCATACGCGCCTGGTCGCCCAGGCAACCGACGGCGTGCCCGAGTGCATCGAGGTCGAGGGCCAGCCCTTCTGCCTGGGCGTGCAATGGCACCCCGAGTACACCTGGCAGACGCTCGAGACCGACTTTAACCTGTGGAAGTCGTTTGTCGAGGCGGCGGCAAAGGTCAAGCAGGCCCGTTAGTTCACGGACAGCACAACACAAAAGGGCGCCCCGCCGGCCACATGGTCCGACGGGGCGCCCTTTTACCTATATGTGGCCGGGGCACGTAGCCCTAGGCTCGCAAGCGCTTATTCAGCCGCCTCGCGCAGGGCCGACATCGTTGCCGCATATTGCTGTTGCAGCGCATGCATTCTCTCGCGAGCGCCGTCAACGGCATCGGCGCCGCGCAGCGCTTCGGTCACCACGACCGCCGGCTCGTACAGATTATCGAATCCCAGGTTCTGGCTCACGCCCTTGAGCGTGTGCGCTGCCATAAACGCACCTTCGGCGTCTCCTGCCGCCATGGCGGCCTCCAGCTTGTCCATGCTCTCGTCATCCAAAAACTTGAGGGCAAAGCGGGCAAGCATTTCCTCGCCCATCAGCCGAGCGCACGCGTCATCATAATTAGCGCCGATCTTCTCATACGCCTCACGCATGGAAATCATGGGTTAAAACTCCTTTGGTCAAACTAAATCGTGGGAAACGCAACGACGTCAGCAGGGCGTGCCAACGTCTCGGCAATTTGGTCTTGCACCTCGAGCAGGCAATCGAGCAGCAGCGGGTTAAAGGTACCGCACTTACCGTCCAGAATCATCTGGATCGCTTCCTCGTGCGGGATAGCGTCCTTGTACACGCGCACACTCGTCAGCGCATCGTACACGTCAGCCACCGAAACCACCTGCGCAGCAATGGGAATTTCGTCGCCCTTAAGGCCATCGGGATAACCCTTGCCGTCCCAGCGCTCGTGATGCCAACGCGCAATCTGGTACGCATATTCCATAAGCGCATTGCCGGCGTGATGGCTACCCAGCTCAAGCAGCATGTCGGCGCCGATCGTGGTATGCGTCTTCATAATCTCGAACTCCTCGGACGTAAGGCGTCCGAGCTTGTTGAGAATCGCATCGTCAATCGACATCTTGCCGATATCGTGCAGCGCCGAAGCCAAGGCGATCGTAGAGCGTTCCTCATTGTCGAGGGAGACCGTGCCGCTACGCTGGACCAGACAGCCAAGCAGCAGCTCGGTCAGCTTCTCGATGTTCGTAACGTGCCTGCCGCTCTCGCCGTTGCGAAGCTCCATAACGCCGGCCATGATGTCGATGAGCATGCGACTGTTCTTGACACGCTCGTTGTACTGCTGGGACAGCAGGCTCGTCAGGCGGCGCTGTTTGGCGTACAGGCGGATGGTGTTGCTTACGCGGCGGCGCACGATACGGGAGTCAAACGGGCGGTTGATATAGTCCGAGGCGCCCAGCTCGTACGCGCGCAGAACCATATCATCGGAATCTTCGCTCGAAATCATGATGACAGGCAGATTGTCGATACCCGTTCGGCGCGACAGATCGGCCAGCACCTCAAAGCCGCTTATGCCCGGCATGACGATATCGAGCAGCACGAGCGATAGTTCATCGCCATAGCGGTCGACCATGTCGAGCGCTATACGACCGTTATCGGCCTCGAGGATGCAATACTCGTCCTTGAGCATCTCGCTGAGAATGGCTCGGTTCATCTCGGAGTCATCGATAATAAGCACCAAGGGCTTTTCGCTTTGGAAGGCCTCGATGGAATCGGCATCGGTCACGACCGTACCGGCTTTTGCCTTAGCGCGGCTCAATAACTGGGCAGCGCGGCCAACGCCCTCATCGACCGTCTCGCCATGAATGCGAACGCCACCAACACATGCCGTCAAGCTCACGTACTCATGGCCCGGAACAATCGTGGAACGAACGGCATCGGACACCTGATGCAGGCGACGGGTGAAGTCATCGGAGGGAATATTGGGCATGACAACCACAAACTTGTCGCAGCCATAGCGCACAAGCTCGTCAGTCGAACGAATTCCGCTGCGTATGGCTGTCGCCACAGCACCGAGCGCAAGGTCGCCGGCATGACGGCCACATGTATCGTTGAAGACCCTAAAATCATCAAGGTCGATCATCGCAACGCCGGCATTCATGCGGGCGCTTCGGAGCTTTTCCTCGTAATATCGGCGATTGCGCACACTCGTCAGCACGTCGGTGTAGACAAGGTCCTCTTCTGCGGCCTCTTGCTCATCGATCGGACGCACCATCAGCAAGACGTGAGGCTCGCCCTCGACCTTCAGAGGGCGCAGACGGGCACGGTACTCAATACCATCATTGAGCAGCTGCTCCGACACCTCACCCGAATCTGCCAAGGCCTCAAGACTCGACTGACGCAGACAAGGGCAGCGATCGCCGGCGAGCAGGCAGTTAGGCTCACTCTTAATCTGCTCGGCCGACAGCAAACGCACCACGGGGTAGGTCTTCGCGACGCGGGCGACCTCGGCGGCAGCCTCCTCGTCGGTTAGATTGACCTCGTGATTATTGAGCATATGGGGCCCTTTCGATAGGTTCGCATGGTAGCGGTGGGTTCCAAATGCTACAAGGGTAACACCTTGTCGATGCAGGTAAGTACGTGAATGCTGTTACATTTTTATGAGTTGACAGGCGGCGCGATTGAAGTCGCAGACGTGAGGTTTTGAGCACATTTGTTAACACGGCCGAAACGTTTGCGGATGGAGCCTGCTTTGGCTATTGCGGATGCTAGAACCCCAGAATGCCACGGACAGTCTGGGCAGCCGCTACCGGGCGATCGCGCAGGCCGTTGTGCGCGCCCGGGATCGTCACGAGCGGACAGTCCAAAAGCTCAGCCGCCATCCTCGTGCCCGCCTCGCGGGGCGTGCCAATCGAGAGCTCACCTAGGCACACGGCGGCGACAGCGCCCGACGCGCGGACCTTCTCCCAATCGGGGACATACGTCATGTTGGTCGCGTATTCGTTTGCCATAAAGCAGCGCCCGTTGCGCAGGGCATGCTCTGCCTCTGCCGGCGTCGACTTGGGAGCCTCGGGGTCGGAATCGCCCATGGCGCCGAGGAAAAGCATGAGGGCTCGCGAGACTTTTCCGGCATCGATCATCTTAAGTAGGACCGGACTCGCGCCCATGCCAACGCCCTCATCCGTCACGGCAGGCTCGTGCAGGATGGCTCGCGAGACGGCCTTGGGGTTGGCGCGCAGAAGCTCCATGGCCACCAGCGTACCAGCGCTGTGCGCGAGCACGTTTGCCGGAGCGCCGACGTACTCGATTACGGCTTGCAGATCGGCGGCCTGAGCGGCGAGGTCATAGAGGCCGTCCGCAGCATCGCCGCTCCCACCGCAACCGCGACGGTCGTAGGTAATTACGCGGTAGTCGCGGCTGAGCTCGCGGGCGATACCGTCAAAAAAGACGCCATCGACGCAGGCTCCGTGCACGCATACCAGAGCAGGCGCATCGGACGGCACGTCCGGGCCGGCATACTCGCGACAGGCAATCGCGGTGCCCGCATTCTCAACCGTAAAATCCATACTGTGTCCCCATCGTCAATGGCACCAGACCGCGCCGAGGTGCGACTCGACCGGTCTGGTGCCATGTTACGCATACTTAAATGCGTTTACTGTACCCGACTCGCGCCCTTTCATGACAGGGTTCCGGAAGTGCGGGGAAAAATCGAAAACCGGTAAGCACAACTGGTTTTTTGTCAACAAAACCGCAGGCCACAGATGGCAAAAATGGTCGTCTTGTCGACAAATTCTCAGTTTTCCCCTCACTTCCGAAATAAGGCTTTGCAAGACTTACGCCAGGCGGTCCCGCGGG
Organism: uncultured Collinsella sp.; assembly: GCA_934650095.1. GTDB lineage: Bacteria > Actinomycetota > Coriobacteriia > Coriobacteriales > Coriobacteriaceae > Collinsella. Next base: position 14,389 of record CAKUFT010000009.1, on the reverse strand, counting down.
CCAGAAACAGTGAGTTCAAAGCGCTGGATGGAATCATCGCTACCCCCTCTCGCAACAAATCCCGAATGTATGGACCGATAGAAGGCAAAAAAGACCGGACAATCTTGCAAAAGACGTCCGGTCTATACGAAATCAAGTTATTGCGCCAGCACGATAGCCGTGGCCAGGTCCCGCTCGTTGGTAATAGAGACAAGCAACTCGGTTACATCAGCCTCGGCGAGCACCGACGCAAGTGGTCCCGCGAGCGTGATATGCGGTGCGCCGCTAACGTCTTCCAGTGTTTCAACGATCCGTAAGTCGAAGCCTTCGGTCGTAAGGCCTGCCAAAGCCTTGAACGCCGCCTCCTTGACGGCAAACTTGCCGGCGAGGACTTGAGCCGTATCATGCCTTAAGGCAGCCTGGGTACATTCGGCCTCGGTGAAGGTGCGGCGAACGAACGCCCCGTCCAAGTCGGAACAAAGTCGGCGCATCTCTTCAATATCGACCGTATCGATCCCTATACCTTTGACCATGTCGGGCCCATCTTTCAAAATCGAAACAACAGCGACGTTTCAGGATAATACCCCGCACCCAAACCAAAGAACACCGCGCATATACGACCGCTCGCTCATATGACCCAATCCGCTGTCAAGAGCCACAATGGCCCCGCCGACCGCTTGCAATCGGTCGGCGGGGCCCGCCGTTGAACCCGTCCCGGTCCGCCCCCGGCATGTCGTCGACGCCTTCGGCTCAGTCTCATATCCGCGGATACCGCTCCGGCGGCCCGCAATCCTCTCCTTCGGCGGGGCTCCCCAAGTCTGGCTACGCGCATGCGGCGGCCGCCGCGCGCACAGCGAGAACGGGGGTATCCCCGAAGGCTGCCCGGCTCGCCGGGACGGGGGCTATGTCTATTCGGTTGCCTCCCGGCACATCGTGCCGAGGGCCCACAGCCACCTCACGAGCTCGGCGGCGGTGGCGGCGTTCGCCTTCGCCTGGGGCATGCCCCTTGCGAGCATCTCCTCGCGGCGCCGGAGCAGGCGCTCGGACCCCTTCCTCCCGTGCATCCTTATCTCGAGGGGGACGCCGGAGCCCTTGGGCATCAGCTTCGGCTGGTGGCCGGCCTGGGCGTAGCACCAGGACCCCTCGACCGCCAGCCTCCTGACGAGCGCGTTGCCGGCCCCGCTGATCCCGCCGAGGCGCACGGAGTCCGCGCTCGACCTCTGCTTCGGGACGAGGCCGAAGTAGGCCGTCACCTGCCTGCCGGAGCGGAACCTCGAGAAGTCGCCGACCTCGGACGCGAAGGCGGCGGCGAGCGCGAACCCGCACCCCTTGATCGACTGGAGCGCCTCGACCTCCGCCGAGAGGGGGCCCGCCGCGACGGCGGCCCTGTACTCGGCGAGGAGGTCGTCGCGCGCCTCGGCCGCCGCCTCGACCTCGTTCCTCAGCGCCGCGAGCGCCCGGATGCCGCCGTCGTCGGCGGGCCGAACCTTGTCGAGCCACCTGAGGAAGTCGTACGTCCAGTACTTCCGGGGGTTTCCGGCCGGCGTCGTGCCGCCGTAGGCGTAGCCCCGGCGGGCGAGGAACGCCAGGAGCCGCTGCTTCGCCGCCGCGAGCCTGGCGGTCGCCGCGTCGTGGGCGGCGGCGAGGTCCCTGAGCCCCTCGATCTCGGGGGACGGCACCCATACCGGGGTGACGTCGTGCGACAGTATCGCCTTGGCCATCCTGGCCGCGTCGTTGCGGTCGTTCTTGGACGAGAGGTCGGCTGCCGACCTGGGGACCTTGGAGACGGCCGCGACGACGCAGTCGACGCCGAGGCCGGAGAGCTCCCTCTGCGGGGCGAAGCCGAGGTAGCCGCTCTCGTAGGCGGCGAGCGACGGGCCGGGGAAGCCCGACATCCACTCCGCGACCTCGCCCCACGGGTTGCCCCGGAACCTCCTCGTCACGGCCTCGCCCGTCTCCGCGTCGAGCGCGCAGACGGTCGTGGACCGGAGGTGTACGTCCATTCCGAAGGCGGTAGAATATCTAGGCACGGGAGCCTCCCAACCTCGTTGCGGCGCGGCTGCGCCTCTGGCACTTCAACAACATTGTCGCAGCCCCGACCCGCGGTCACGAGCGGGGGCTCCTGTCGTTTCCGTGCCCTCGGATTGGGTCATAGTGTCTGGCACGGACAAAGATGTCCCAATGGAGGGTGTCGAAGCAGGACAAACCCGTCGGCACCGTCCCGCACCTCATATCCCCAACGCCGTTGACGTGCGACTTTGCACCGAGCCGACATCCGCGACCTGTGCTTCTATCGCTCCCTTCTTCATGCAGCCGTACCTCACCGAAGGGATGAACCTTTGAAGCTTGGAAGGCGCGCTTTTGGCGATCCTTCTTGACGAAAATCTCTATTTACGGCGCAGGGCAAGCATGCCAAAGGCAAAGCAGAGGACCATGCAGACGACGGACAGGCCAAACATGAGCGTGAAGCCACCGGGCAGATCGATCACAAAGCCCCAGAAGATCGAGGCGACCGCGCTGCCAAGAGCTCCAGCGATCGACACACGCGAGTAGATGTTGGCGTAGTCGAGCGACCCAAAGGCGGAGCGCACCAACAGCGGCGTCTGTACCGTGGTACACGCGTAAACAAAGCCAAAGGCGAAAGCGCCCGCGAGCAGGGCCACGCTGATTCCGGGGACGAGCGCCATGAGGGCAACACCCAGAATGCCGCAGGCCACGCCAAGCGAGAGCCCGAGCTTGGCCGACCTGTCGTTGACCACGCCGAGCACGACCTTGCCGATCGCTTGGCCCGCCATACAGGCGCTTGCCACCACGCCCGAGATCGCAGCGATCGCGGGTGCGGAGTCAGCAAACGAGAGACAGTACGACGGCAGGAATTGATAAACCGTCTGGTTGACCGTGATGACGAAGGAGAACACGACAAGCGCAAAAAACGCGGGCATGCGCATGGCCTGCGCAGCCATCACACCTTGCTCGGTGGAGGCGGCAGCCGCGCCTTCAGTTACGCTCCCATCCTCGGAAGCAACGTCCTCGGCACCGTAGGGAAGCAGGCCCTTATCCGCCGGCTTGGAACGAACCACAAGAAACGTGAACGGCAGGGCGACGATAAGCACGATCAGACCGAAGATCAGATACCCCATGCGCCAGCCCTCGGCACCCGACGAGATCAGCGCCGTACCGAGCGGGTTAAAGACGACGCCGCCGATACCGGTAAACGCCATGCAGAGGCCCACGAAGAAACCGACCCTCTTCTTGCACCACGCGTTGATGAGCGTGGGGACGGCGAGATAGATGAGCGGCGCCGTACCGATACCAAGCGCTATGCCCGCGATATAGAACATCCAGACAGCGGTGAAGCGCGACATGGCGACAAGCGCGATGCCATCGAGGGCGACGGCAGCCGAGAGCACGGCACGCGTGTCGAATCGGCTCATAAGCTTGCCCGCAACCGGCAACATGAGCATCATCGCCAAGTTGAGGATCGAGAAATACATGGTGAACGATGCACGGGCGACGCCAAAATACTCGCTCACCGGGGTGAAGAAGATACCGGCACAGCTCAGCACGAGCGCGCACGGGATGCCGGCGATCACGATACCGGCAGCCACGATCAGGTATGCATAGTGAAACCCGCTGCGGCAGGCGGGGGCCTGAGCCCCCGCAGCAGAAGTTGTTCCCAGTGACACCGCGTCCCCCTTATGCCTCGACATCGGCAAAGGCGCCGGGCGTCGTGAAGCCCTTCCAAGAAGGCTCGCCGGTGAAGGTCATGACGTCCTCGGTTCCCTCGAGGGCACGAATGGCACCGGATGCGAGGGCATCCATCTCGAAGTCGCCGCCGTAGATCTTGACCGGCGCGATCCACTCAACGCGCTCGCGCACATAGCCGGTGAAGTACGGGTCATTGGAGACACCGCCGGTGAGAACGATGCCGTCGACCTTGCCCTTGAGCGCGGCCGCGAAAGCACCGATATACTTGGCGACCTGGTAGGCCATGGCGTCATAGACGACTTTCGCCCACTCGTCGCCCTCCTCGATGCGCTTGCAGATGATGCGGGCATCGTCGGTGCCGCACAGGCCCACGAGGCCGCCGGTCTTGCCAATCACGCCGTCCATCTGCTTCTTGACGGCGCCCTCGGAGAAGGCGAGCTTGACGACGGGCTTGAGCGGTGCATCGCCCGAGCGGTTGGGCGCAAAGGGGCCGGAGCCCTCGAGCACGTCGTTGGTGTCGATCATGCGACCATGGTTGTGGCAGGCCACGGAAAGGCCGCCGCCCACGTGCGCGACGATGAAGTTGCCCTCGGCATAGGTGGTACCGAGCTCGGCAGCGCAGCGAAGGGCGCATTCCTTCTGGTTGAGGCAGTGCACGTGGCTCTTGCGATAGACACCGGGATAGCCGGTGATACGGGCAACGTTCTCGAGTTCGTCGGTATCGGGCTGGTTGACAGCGTAGGCAGGCTTGCCCACCTGCTGGGCAAAAGCCTGCAGCAGCGGCGCACCTAAAATGGCAGGATGGTTGACGCCGGCGTTCATGACGTGGTCGCAGACCGTATCGTCAATCGCAAAGATACCACCGACGGTGGGACCCATGGAGCCGCAGTAGCCGGAGAACGCATCGATGTCCTCGAGCTTGATGCCGTGCTCCTCAAGCGCGGCAAGAATGGTCTCCTTGCGGTATTCGAACTGGTCGGCAGCCTGGTCGAAGCGGGCGAGCTCCTCGGCCGGATGGGTGACGTTGAGACGGAACAGAGCCTCGGTGCCGTCGAACACGGCAACCTTGGTTGAGGTGGAACCCGGGGAGAGGGTCATGATCTTGTAGCTCATGAAAGCTTCCTTTCTATCTGAGGAAATGAATCAACAGGGGCAAGCGGTGTTATCGAGAATGAAAATGGAGGCCCGGTGACGGAGGCTGGCGGCGTTACCGGCTAGCGGTTTTGGATTGCGAAAAGCACAAGCGACGTCACGTAGCCGATAAGCACGAGCTGGATATACGTCGCGAGCCACGCGGCGACGACATCGCCACCCGCCGGCGTCTGGATCAGAGCCATGGTGAAGGAGATGCACGTCACGAAGACGAAGTTCTCGACAAAGACTTGGACAATGGGACGCCAACGGTGCTCTCCCACCCATCCGGTCACCGCGACGGCAAACCCGGGAACGGGCAGCACGAGTTGCAGCAGCACATTGGTGAAAAACGCCGACGCCACGCCCGGATACCAAGATTGAAATGTGATCTCGGCACCGCCGATGAGCATCGCCGAAGTGTTGATAACCAACGCAAGCACGAGGTCGCAGAGGATGGTCGCGATATTCCATTTGCACATGGCAGCTACTCCGGATCTTCAAGGCCGGGAAACGGCACCTCATGGCATGCCGGCCCGAGCAGATGTTCAAGGGACGTTTTGACGGCGCGGGCGGCAGCTCGTTGGAACCCACGGGGTCGTGCGGCGACGGTCTCAGGCATCGAGATGGCTCGAAATGTCTCCATATCGGCCGCATCCTCGATGTAGCCGTGGTAGACGCCCGCGACGGGATTCCAGATGCCAGGCGCACCCGCATCAACCATGCGGCGGCACAGCGTCTCCGCCTGAGGAAGGAGCGCATCGCCCTCGACCGGACAGAACACCGTGGGCGGCAACGCAGCGAGCTCGCCATCGACTGCATGCACGGGAGACATCAACGGATCTGTCTCATCACGCTCCCCCGCATACATTGCCGAGAACGCGGCCATTTTGTCGACCGGCAAATCGCAAGCACGTACGCCGCTCGAATCGATCCGTTCAGCCACATCGAGACACGGATAATGGAGAGCCAAACCCGAGACAAGTGGAGCCGAGTCGTCGCGTTGGGAGAGCAGGGCGTAGGCGACGGCCAGGTTCGCCCCGGCACTGTAGCCCATGAGCACGGCGTGGGCCGGCGCGACCTCGACCTCACCACCGGTGACGATACGCCGGACCGTGCCCACCACGTCGTTGAGTGCGGCAGGAAACGGATGTTCCGGCGCCAAGCGGTACTCGATCCCCACGACGTTGACATCGAAGGTGTCGCGTACCCAAGCGCGCAACGCATCGCCCTTGCGGGCATCGCCGAGCGCGAAGCCGCCCCCGTGGAGCTCGAACACCACAGGTCGGGGTACCGTGCCAGCCGCACGATGCAGCCAGCAACCACTCGCGCACCCGAGCTCGAGCTCGGGTGTTAGCCACTCTCCCGTCATGACGCGGGCGTCGAGAGCGCGCGCGGTCTGACGGCGCAGATACGGAAGCGCCGCCGCGAAGCCGCCCACGTCCACATCAACCATCAGCGGGCAGACAGGACGAGCATCGCGATGTCACCGACGATCTCGTCGACCGTGGCACCGCGCGAGCTGTCGGCGACAGGACACTTGAAACCCGAGAGACTGTGGCCGTAAGCCGCACCGTGGGCAAAACGCTGGATCAGTTTGACGGCGATATTCGCGGCGTTGAGGTCGGGAAACACGAGCACGTTAGCACGGCCGGCCACGTCGCTCTCGCGCCTGACCTTCTTGGCGGCGACGGCCGGATCGATCGCCGCGTCGAGCTGAAACTCGCCGTCGACGGCGAGTTCTCCTCGACGCTCGCGGACGATCTTAATGGCTTCATCGACACGGTCGACCGAGGCTCCGGCACCGGACCCATCCGTGGAGAACGATAAGAACGCCACGCGGGGTTCCCAGCCCATCATGGCGGCAGAGCCGTCCGCCGCCGCGATGGCGATGGATGCCAGCTCCTCGGCCGTGGGCTCGGGGTTGAGGCCACAATCGGTAAAGCAGATGACGCTGCCCTCGGGGCCCTCGAAGCCCGGAGTGTCGACGAGCGCGAAGATACTCGGAACGTCAACGCCCTCGGCGAGACCGATAATCGTCTGCGCCGCCATCAGCACGTCACCCGTGGTGTTGACATGACCGCAGAACGTGCAGTCGACGTCACCCTGCTCCTCCATCATCATGGCGAAGTACATCGGGTTCTTGATCTTGCGGCGGCTGCCCTTGGCGCTGATAAGACGCGGGCCTCCGGCCATGTAGCGCTCGGCGAGCGCATCGGCCGCAGCCTCGTCAGTGTTGTCGACAATCTCCATGCCCTCGAGCGACACGCCGGCACGCGCAGCGGTCTCCTCGATCACGGAACGCGGGCTCACGAGAACCGGGGTACCGATACCCTCGTCGAGCACGCGGCGCGCTGCGAGAAGGGTCTTCTCCGCCTCGCACTCGGGAAGCGCCACGCGCTTGGGCGCACCCTTGGCGTCCTCGACAAGCTTTTCGATCAGGGTTGCCATCTTGTCTCCATCCTTTCGCAGTAAGTTGAGGCGATGCAGCCTCGCTATGGGATCCAAGCCCCTGCCAGATCCCATGACGGCGCTGCAGCGATCAGACGGGACGGCGGCAGATCGCCGCCGCCCCGTCGCAGACTACATCGAGAGAGTGTCGTCGATGAGCTTCGCAGCTTCGGCGAAGGTCTTGCACTTGTTGAGCTGCATGAAGGGCACCTCGACCTCGTACTCGTCCTCGAGCGCAGAGGCGAACTGGACGATGTTCACGCTCTTGCAACCCAAGTCGTCGACAAAGGAGGTCTCGGCCGAAAGGCTGTCACGGTCGCTACCGAAAATCTCGACGGCCTTGTCCTTGAGAATGTCGACGACCTCTTCCTGGAATTCGTTCATGATGTGTTCCTTTCCTTGTGGGACTGGATGCCGGGCGAACGCTCGGCTAGGTTTACAAAAGCTTGTCTGGCGGCTGCGATGTTCCGGCTCAATGGATGCACAGCTGCTAGACGGCTACTCTCCGCGGACGTTAGATGCGATCTGCCTGTAGGGCAGCGCAATCACGGGGACGAGCGCGATGGCGCAGATGACAAAGACCGCGAGCATCACGTTTTGCTGGCCGGCGACGGCGGCGACGGTCGACATGACCGAAACACCGGCGAAGTTGAGCACGTTGAAGATGACCTGGATGGGTGTGTAGGCGACTTCAAAGTCCTCACGGCCGTAGATAGAGGCCGTAAGCGACATGCAGACGTTTGCCGCACCCGAGAGACCGAACATGAACATGCCCGTGGCCACGGCGCAGACGACGGAGTTCGCACCGCCGAGCTTCACCAAAAGACCACCGAGCCCCAGCACGCAGATCACGACAAGCGTGGTCTTCTTGGTGCCGATCTTTTGGTCGAGCACGCCGATCAGATAGTGGCCGAGCAGACCGATGGGCCACATGGAGGATAGGAGCACGACGCCGAACATCGGGTCCTGGCCATAGGAGGCGAGCGTGGGAACGAGCAGGGCGATCGTACCGGCGCCGACCATCATGGGAAGGCCGGTTCCAAGACCGATAAGCCAGGTCTGCGGGGTCTTGAGTACGCGAGCGGTAGTCCAAGGGCTCGTCTTCTTGTACTCTTGCGCCGCCTTGAACTCGGCCTCGAGCTCCTCACGGCTCACGGACTGGTCGTTATCGGGATAGGCGCCAGCCTCCTCGGGGTTGTTCTTGACGAAGAGGAAGACAACGACGGCCGTGATCGCAACGACAGCGGCCATAGCCCAGAAGAAACCGGAGATGCCAAAGGCGCTTCCGGCAAACCCCAAGATGATGGGGTTGAGCGTCGCCGAGGAGATAGTCATACCCATGGTGGCGATGCCCATGAAGGCACCCTTGGTACGCGGGAACCACGAAGACCCGAGGAGCCCTACGCCGATGGTGGCGTAGGCGACCATCGAGAAGTTAAAGATCACAACGCCCGCGGCAAAGACCTCGAACGTATGGGCGCAAGCCAGCACGGCAAAACCGATAGCCGACCCGGCAAGGCCGATGACCGAGACCATCTTGGCGCCGATCTTGCGGCCGAGCGTGCCGAAGAGCACGACGGCGATCAGGCTAATCCAGCCGGCGATGGTGATGACATAGGACATGTCGGTCTGCTGCCAGCCGTACATCTCGTTAAAGAGGCCGAACAGCGTGTTGGTGGCCGCGTTCCAGAATGAATAGAAGTAGAAGAAGATAAAGCAGGCAATGGTGATGCCCCAACCCTTGGCACCGAAATTGGGCAACCAGGCGTTGAATTTCTTGTTTTCTGCCATAAAGACGGCTCCCTAGATAAGGCGGGAGGCGGAGAGAGGCTAGATCCTCCCGCCGGATGGCGCCCCGGGGCCTCATTGCCCCGGGACCGTAAGGCGCGCATGAATGGGATGCGCGCCCCTAAAAATCGCGATCGATTGCGCGCCGGAGACTTAGGCGCAATCGCCACGCCAGATGTAGTCGCCCACCTTGTATTTGGGGGGAACGACCGGGATCTGCAGGTAGGACTGGTGCTCGCCACCGGTGTGAATGACGTGCATACCGTCGCCGTTGTCGGTCTTGTGGTTCATATCGTTATCGTGGAACCACTCGGTCTTGATAAAGCGACCGGCGATGACGATCTGGAGCTTCTCGCCCTTGTGCCAGAAGCGGGAGTGCGGGTACATCTCGACGTCGACCGGCACGATCTCGCCCGGCTTCATGCGCTCCTCCTTCTCGTGAGAGTGCACAGGCTGGAAATCGCTCGCGTATTTGGGATCGAGATCGCGATGCGAGCAGCGTAGGAATCCCCAGGCCCCGCGGAAGGGGGCACCCATGACGCGGATGGGCACGTAGTTGCCCTCATGATCGAGCTTAATGACCCAGGGGAAGAGATCCATGTTGTCGTAGCCGCGGCACTCGACGTTGAGGTGCAGCTTCATGAAACCGGTGATCTCGGTATCCTCGGTAAACTCGTAGGTGAACGTCGTGGTCTCGGTCTTGGGATCGTAGACGACCTCGGACTCGTTGGCGTACTCGTCGAAGCCCGCGGCGCCGCGCTCGGCATCGAGATAGAGTTTCTTGTACTCGGTGCGCTTGAGCGGGAAGGTGTCCTCGGCACGCTTGCTGGCGTAGTCGTAGTCATAGCCGTCCATGACGTCGATGCGCACGCGCGGCGTCATCTCCCAGCCGTTGTGGATCTCCTTGCAGTAACGGTCGAAGAACTTGCGCACGTCCTCCATGTTCTCGGGCTTGTAGGTATCGGGCCACTCGAAGTCGCGGTGGGCGCGCATCCATTTCTTGGGCGAACGAATGCGACGGAAGCCCTCGAAGGCTCCGCGCAGGTGATGGTGAACCCAGCCGGCGGTGACGTACGTCGGGATGCGGATCTTGTTCCAGTCGACGATTTTGTCCTTGTAGTAGGCGTTCATGAGCGGATTCTCGGCCACCATCTTAGGGGTGTCCTCGATATAGTTGTTGACGGCGAGCGCCTGGATGATATGCGTCTCGTAGTCGGGGTTGGGGATACCGCCGCAGAAGTAGGACTCGCGGTACAGGTCGCCCTGACCCTCCCAAGCGGCGAGGCAGGCGAGATGCGGCGGGCGCTGGGCGGCGATGCGCCAGTGAGCCATGCACACGCCGGAGTTGCCGATCATCGTGGCGCGACCGTTGCACCACTCCTGAGCGGTAACCCACTCGATGAAGTCATAGCCGTCCTGAGCGTCCTGAGAACCCCACAGGTAGACGTCGCCCTCGGAGTTGCCCACGCCGCGCGGATCGACGTTAGCGACGGCATAGCCGTAATGGCACCAGTAACCGGGATCGGGCGCCTCGAACTTGGCGTACTGCGAAACGGTTTTGGGCGGCACGCCCATGAGCTGCCAAGAGTCCATGCCCTCGGAAGGGTTCTTACCAAACGGGGCAAAGACGCAGATGACCGGTACCTTCTCGGTGGTGTTGGCCGGACGGTAGATGTCGGCGTAAATCGTGGTGCCGTCGCGCAGGACACAGGCGACGTCGCGCTCGCACATGACGCCCGGAATCTCGGTCATATAGGTGTGCGGGTCGTACTTGGCGCAGAAGCCCATGGTGGCCACCATCTCGCCGTCACCGGCGGCCTCGGGATCCTCGCGCATCTTGCGCTTGATCTCGTCGAGTTCCTCGCGGCTCTTGCCGGGGTTACCCTTGGCGAAAGGCACCTCGAACTCCTCGCCGTCCTTGCCGAAGGTCATCTTCTTGTAGATGCCCTTGTACTCTTCGTCGGCCATAGAAACGCTCCCTTCAAAAAGCGTGTCCCGGAGTTTGTTTCCGGGTTGTTTCCATGGCTTGAAGTATGCGACGCGAGCCATCCTCAATCACTGTTTCTGAGCACAGCGATTGAGAGTGCCATCAGGGCCCAACGGTCGAAATTGACCGGTAAGCGGTAATAGTAGAATTTAGACAGTTTCTATATTTTCCAGTTATCTGATACTTTTTCATAGATAACCACAGCCAAGAAGGGCATCTATTATGGAAATTATCGAGTTGCTTGATGCATTGGATTCCAGCACAGTCAATATCGAGCTCGATATCTCACGTAATAGAAAATTCAACGGTGCGGCACTCCTTATGATCACCATGGCCCGCGCGCTCAGCGATTTCGATGTCATACTCTTCTCGTCAGCCTCCCTTTTCAACGGCCTGCCCGCAGAGGCCCATTCGCAACGCGCCTTCTTTCTCTTTCTCGACGAGCCCATCGAAACGCTCTCAAGCGAAACATTCGTAGCAACGATACGAGACCGCCAGGCATGGCTCAGTGCGTTCGAAACCGTATCCAACGAGTTTCTAGAACTTCAGCGCAAGAAGGAGCTGATCATCTCTTTAACCGACCTGGTCAACCGTGGAGCCAGCCTTGAAACCGTGCTCAACATCGCGTCAACAGCAGTGGGGGCACCCGCCTCCATTCTCGATAACTCGCTCTCGTTCGTCGCGGTGTCTGACGGGTTTCCCGCTGCGATCACCCGTGGAGAGGGCACGCGTGGCAACACGTTGCCCCTGGACGCCTTTCCGCTGCTCAAGGCCAAAGGACTTGCCAACGTCAAGAAGCCCTTCGATCTTCGCGTATTCGATTGGACAGACAGCGAGGGCAACGTGCGCACCAACCACTACGCGCTTATCCACGCTGGCAGCACAATCATCGGTTCGGTGAGCTTTTTTACGATGGAACAGCGCTTGCGCCCAAGTCGAGCTGCGATGCTTCCCACCATCGCCCAAATCCTAAGTATCCAGATGCAGCGTAGCGACGTCTACACACTCAACAAACGTCTGTACTACGCACATCTGTTCAAACAGCTCGAAGCAGGTGACAACATCAAGGATACGAACCGCCTTCGAAGCCAGTTCTCGTCCTTCGGCTATAACCTCAAACCTCGTATGCACATGCTCGTCGCCGACCTCTCGCGGCAGTTTTTATCCATCGAAGACGTTCAACCGCTCGCCGACCGTCTACTCGCCCATATCGATAACGCCGTCTACACCGTCAATCACACGGAGATCATCTTTCTTTCAAGTACCGACGCTCCGTCCAAGACCTTTTACGACCGCAGCGCGCTCGAAACCGAACTCGGAGACGGGCAAATTATGCTCGGTGCGAGCTCGGGGTTCACGGAGGTGCGCGACGTACACCTCCGTATTGAAGAGGCAAGGCGGGCCATCGCCGCTGCACGGCGGCTCGGACGGACGAGCCACGTCCTCGCCTACCCCGACTACCGGATCGACGACCTCATCCTTCACATCGACGACGACGCCGTCGTCGACGGGGCCCGGTTTTCGCCGTTATTACGCCTGCTCGACGAAGACGAGCGCGAGGGTACCGAGCTCGCTCGGACGCTTTGGCTGTATCTGGCAAACCCATCGCATCCCGTCGACGTGGCCGCCGAACTCTTCATCCATAAGAACACGCTCTACTACCGGCTCGATAAAATCCGGCAGATCATGGGTTGCGATTTCAAAGACGCCGAAACAATCGCCAACATTCAGATAACATTTCACATCCTGCGGCTGCAGGGCCGGTTCGACCCCACCAGAGCACCACTCGAGTAGATTGCGCGGCACTGCATAAAAATTATCGAGCAGGCCGGTAACCACGTCGTTCACGTGCCCGACGGTATAGCCGTGCGCGCTCGCGCACTCAAAAATAGGATTGAACATCACGGGCGCAGATCCCCGCAAGACCGAAAGCAAGACATTTTGCTCGGGGCAAATTGTCTTGCTTTACGGTGGTAAGCTGATGCGAACACACATGAGGAGATTCGCCTATGTCTACGTTTTTAAATGCCAGCCCCATCTTTGGGCCCGTTCGCAGCCGTCGCCTTGGTCTCTCGCTCGGCGTCAACATGATGCCGGCCAGCGGCAAAATCTGCACGTTCGACTGCATCTACTGCGAAAACGGCCTCAACGCCGAGCGTCCCTGCCACGAGCCGTATAACACAGCTGACGTGGTACTCGACGCACTCGAGGCCAAGCTGCGCGAGATGGCAGCCGAGGGCGAGCTCCCCGACGTGATTACGTTTGCCGGCAACGGCGAGCCCACCGCCGCGCCGGAGTTTCCCCAGGCGATTGTCGGCGCTGTCGCACTGCGCGACGAGCTGGCACCGAACAGCAAGATTGCCGTGCTCTCCAACGGCACACGCGCCGATCGCCCCGAGGTGCACGATGCGCTCATGATGGTCGACGACAATATCCTTAAGCTCGACACCGTTGAACCGGCGTTTATCCAGCTGCTTGACCAGCCTGTCGGCCCCTACGACATCGAGCATCAGATCGAGACGTTCGCGAGCTTTGGCGGCCGCGTCATTATCCAGACGATCTTTTTGACCGGCGAGTACCAGGGCAAGTCCATCGATAACACCGGTGAGGAATACGTTGCCCCTTGGCTCTCGGCGCTCGAGCGCATTCGCCCGCAGGAAGCAACTATTTACACGGTGGCGCGCGAGACGCCGGTCGCCGGCCTCGCCAAGGCGGCGCCCGAGGCGCTCGACGCCATCGCCGCGCGCGTCCAAGCCCTCGGCATCCCCTGCCAGGTGAGCTACTAGCGCGGCCGCCCGCCAGCAGCTAAATTAGCCCCATCCCAAATGAGCTGGTCTGCGGGTGGGCTATACTAGCTGCGAATGAAAGGAAGTTAGCCATGTATGACAAAGGACCCGTGCCCGGCCGCAACGACGCCTGCTGGTGCGGTAGCGGCAAGAAATATAAGAAATGTCACAGCGCCTTCGATGAGCGCCTCGAGCGCCTCTGGGAGGAGGGCTGGGAGGTTCTGCCCCGTACGCTCTACAAGACGCCCGCCGACATCGAGGGCATCAAGCGCTCGGCCGCCATCAACGTGGGCGTGCTCGACTACGTTGGCGAGCACATCGCCGCGGGCATGTCCACCAACCAGATCGACCAGATGATCTACGACTACACCGTCAAGCACGGCGGCACGCCGGCCGACCTCAACTACGAGGGCTACCCCAAGAGCGTATGCACCTCGATCAACGACGTTGTCTGCCACGGTATTCCCTGTGACACGGATGTGCTGCACGAGGGCGACATCATCAACGTGGACTGCTCCACGATCCTGGACGGCTACTTTAGCGATTCGAGCCGCATGTT
>CAKUFT010000008.1 GCA_934650095.1 uncultured Collinsella sp. | reverse complement strand
TGGTGCCAGCTGCACCGCTCGCACCCGTCACGCTATTCGTATCGTCAGCCAAAACGTCGCCCTTCCCTATTCGCATCGAAGCCAAAACCCGCACTACAGCACGGCACACAGCGCCGCCAGCAGCGCCACAACGGCCGTATAAACCGCGTCACGCCAGCTCAAACCGCTCCGGGCGGGCGCCGAATACGCACCGGCAAAGCCACGGCAGAGCATGGCCTCGTCCATCGCGCGACTGCATTCCATCGCCTTGATAAATGTCATGCCCATGATACCCGCCACCGAGTCGGTGCGCGAAAACCCCGCAGGAGCGCGGCCCACACTGCGCAGCATGACCGATTCGGTGAGGTCGCGCGCCGTGCGGCCGAGCACCTCGATGTGCTTAAGCGCCATATCGAAGGTAAAGATGACCTCGTCGGGCAGGCGCAGCGCCTTAAGCGCCGCCGACATGCGACTCCAGGTGAGCGTCCACGAAACGCCCAGCACCAGCGACACGTTAATGAACGTCTTAAGTGCAATCTTGAGCATGGCGGCGGTGGCAGACGTCCCCAGCAGCAAGGCCGGCAGCGCCAAGACCACGGCAAATCCCGCCGCGGCCAGCGCCGGCATTAAGGTCGCACGCAGCCCACGCACGGGACGCACGGCGACCAACACCAGCGCGATTGCCGCCATCAGCATGAGGTACAGCGGGCTTTGTGTTAGGCACACGCACAGGACGCAGGCAAACATGCCGAGCAGGCGCACCGGGGCCGAAACGGAAGAAAGGGCGCGGTCGATAATCGACCCGCCCTCGTGTGCGCCGCCGCCCAGGCGAACCCGCTCAAGCAGGCTCGCCAGGTGCAGGACGTTCTTTTGCATCACGCGATGCCGAGCGCCCGTGGGCTCGTATCGCTCTTGAGCCGCAAGCCAGCTAGGCAGCTCGACTGTTGCCATTGGCTACGCTTTCCTTTGCCGTCAACGAAACAAGACGGAAGACGATGGTAAGCACCGCGACGCCAATCACGCCGGAGAGGATATACATGGCGGCCTGACCGGCAAAGCCAAGACCCTGCTCCTCGGAATACGCCTGCAGGTAGTCACCCGTAGGCAGCGCATCGGCAAACGTCGGGGCATCGAGGCCAACCGAAGCCTGCAGGCTGTCATCGCCAGCCTCCTGAACGGCGGTCGCGGCACCCTCGGCGTCCCACTCGCCCCAAGCGTCACCGGTAGCAAGCAGGCCCAGCGGCGTCGCCACGACAAGCACGGCGACCAGGATGAGCGTGGGGATCAGCGAGGTCTTCTTGACGGCAGCGCCATCGGCGGCGAGCTGGCCGTCAACGGCCTCGGGCCCGACAATGATGCTCGGCGCCGTCTTCTTAATGAATGCGTAGATAGCGGCCGTCGCCACGCCCTCGACGACACCGGCGACCAGCATATGCGGGATCAACATGGCCGGAATGGAAACAGACAGCGGGAAGGGGCAGTACAGTGGAGCACCCGAGGCGTTGGTGAAGAGCATGGGCTGAATGCCAAACTCGATGGCAGCGCAAAGGGCAGCCACGCACAGACCGACCCAGCCGCCGACAATGGCAGAGACCGAGGTGCCCCAGCTCTTGTCGTGCAGGCGGCTGTTGAGCGCGCGGAATACCATGGTGGCAACAAACGGCAGCACGAAGGCCATGTTAAAGCAGTTGGCGCCAAAGGACAGGATGCCGCCGTCGCCAAACAGCAGCGCCTGAAGCGCCAACGCAACCGAGACAGCGATAGCCGCGGCTTCGGGACCCAGCAGCAGCGCGATGAGGGCGCCGCCGACAGCGTGACCCGTGGTGCCGCCGGGCAGCGGCACGTTGAACATCATGAGCAGGAAGGAGAACGCGGCGCAAATGCCCAGGAAAGCCATGTGCTCGCGGTCGAGCGTGGCGCGCACCTTCTTAATGCAGTGGACCCATACGGGGACCATCGCCACCGCCATCACGGCGTCCGTCTGCGGGGACAGGTAATTATCTGGAATGTGCATATACGCCTCCCGGTTGTCGGCGCGCAGGATCGCGGCGCCGTTTGAACCATATCGTCAGTGTTACGACTCGTCATGTTCGTAACACTCCGCGGGCTATGATAGCAAAACGGCGTGCCGCCAACAAAGCAGCACGCCGTTTTGCAATACAGGTGTCATAGATGAACGACGACGGGCGGCGCAGCACATGACGCCGCCCGTGACAGCTCGGCCGCGCCTCGGCCCTTGCCTTACGCGTCAGCCCAAGCCGCAAGCAATCCTAGCCGCGGACCTCGCCGTTTACGCCCTTGCACACCTTGGTGACGATCTTCTGGTGCGCCTTCTCGACCTCTTCGCTGGTGAGCGTGTGGTCGTCCGAGCGATACGTAAGCGCAAAGGCCATGGACTTCTTGCCCTTGCCGATGCGGACCGGATCGCGGTAGACATCGAACAGGCGCACGCCCTCGAGCAGCTTGCCGCCGGCACTGGTAATGCGGCGCTCAAGATCCTCGCAGGTCACAGTGTTGTCGACGACGATAGCAAGGTCATGCTCAACAGCCGGGTACTGCGAGAACTCGCGATAGTTCTCCTGGTTGCGGGCGCCCTTGATCAGCTTGTCCAAGTCGAGCTCAAAGGCAACGACGACCTCATCGATGCCCATCGCCTCGCGCGCCTCGGGGTGAATCTCGCCGACCCAGCCCAGCACGGTTCCGCCGGACAGAACCTCGGCCGCACGACCCGACTGCAAGAAAGCGTAGCCCTCGCCCTCGACGGGACGGAAGCGAACCTTCTCGATGCGCAGCTGGGCGAGCAGCTCCTCAACGATGCCCTTGCCAAAGAAGAAGCGCAGCTTGCGGTACTTCATGTTCCAGGACTGCTCGCTCCACTGGCCCGAGAGCACACCCGCCACGGACTTGGTCTCCTTGGGCAGGCTGGCGTTCTCGCGACCGTGGAACAGGTTGCCGACCTCGTACAGGTGCACGTTGGGCGTACCGTGCGCCTCGTTGTAGGCCACGGACTGCAGCAGGCCCGGCAGCAGCGAACGACGCATCTCGGTCTGCTCGGCCACCAGCGGGTTCATGAGCACCACGGGGCAGCCGCGGCCTTCGGTGGACATGCCAATCTTCTCCAGGTCGCCCGGGGCGGCAAAGCCAAAGGTCGTGGTCTCGTTGAGGCCACAGGCGCGCAGGATCTCGCCGACCTTGCGGGTAAGCTTCTGCTCGCGCGTCAGGCCGCCGATGTGGTTCTTGGCAGCCGGAATGGTCGCCGTGACGCGACCCATGCCCCACAGGCGCAGGACCTCCTCGATCAGGTCGATCTCACGCGGCAGGTCGGGACGAAAGCTCGGCGGGGTAACCATAAAGTCCTCGCCGTCGCGCTCGACGGTGCAGCCCAGGCGGGTGAGCGAGCGCTCGATAAAGTCGGGCTCGATGTCGGCACCGCAGATGGCGTGCACACGGGCCAGGCGCAGCTTAATGCTGTCGATGGTCTTGGGCGCGGGGAAAACGTCAACATAGCCGGGAGCAACCTCGCCGCCGGCGATCTCTTCGATGAGCGCGCAGGTAACGTTGGCGACATCCACGCAGCCGGTCTCGTCAACCTGGCGCTCAAAGCGAATGGAGGCGTCGGAGATCAGCGACAGGTCACGGCTGGTGTGCGAGGTGCGGCCGGCGTTGAAGCAGGCGCTCTCGACCATCACGTCGACGGTATCGTCCTCAATCTCGGAATCCATGCCACCCATAACGCCGGCCAGCGCCACAGGACGCTCGCCGTCGGTGATGAGGCCCATGCCGGCGTCGAGCACGCGCTCCTCGCCATCGAGCGTCGCGAACTTCTCATCCTGCTGGGCGGCGCGAACCACCACGCGACGGTGGCCATCGCGCTCGGCAAAGGTGTCGAGGTCAAAGGCGTGCAGTGGCTGGCCGGTGAGCATCATCACGTAGTTGGTGATGTCGACGATGTTGTTGTGCGGGCGCACGCCCAGGGCGTTGAGGCGCTTGACCATCCAGTCGGGCGACGGGCCGACCTTCACGTTGCGCACGATGCGGGCGACATAGCGGTCGCACAGGCCCTCGTCGGCGATCTCGACGGAAAGCTCGTCGTCGGTCGCGCGGCCGGTCTCGGCCTTGATGGCGGGCAGCTCAACGTGGAAATCGCGGTCGAAGATGGCGCCGGTCTCGCGGGCCATGCCGATCATGGACAGGCAGTCGGGACGGTTGGGCGTGATCTCGCAGTCGAGCACGGTGTCGCTCGAGCCCACGTACTCGGCAAACGGCATGCCGCAGGGCGTATCCTCGGGCAGGATCATGATGCCGGAGTGGTCGCCGCCCAGGCCGAGCTCGCGCGCGGAGCAGTTCATGCCCATGGACACGACGCCGCGAAGCTTGCTCTTCTTGATCTTGACGTCGCCAGGAAGCACGGCGCCGATCATTGCCGTGACGATGTGGTCGCCGGCCTCGAAGTTCTGCGCGCCGCAGACGATCTGCAGCGGAGCGGGATTGCCGTCGGCGTCGAGGTTCTTGTCGCCCACGTCGACCGAGCACACATACATGTGGTCGCTATCGGGGTGAGGGGTCTTGGTGAGCACCTGAGCGGTCACCACGTGGTCGAAGGACTCGCCCACGGTGTCGATCGCCTCGACCTCGGTGCCGGTACGGATATATTCGTCCGAAAGAGTCTTGGGATCCTCCGGAATATCGATCATGGTCTTGAGCCAGTCGTAAGAAACGCGCATCTAACTGGTCTCCTTTCATCTGTAACGTCTGCAATAAACAGACGGAAAACTCCAGCTACGGAGACGGGTTTCCGAGGTGCCGCAGATTGCCTTGAAAGAGGAGGGCCGCGTACTTAGGTACGCAACCGACGATTGAAAGGCAAGGTGCGGTGGCTCGGGAAGCCGCCGGGACAGGTCAACTTAAAATTGGTTCAAGAAGCGCATATCGCCAGTCATGAGAGTCCTGAGGTCGGGCAGGTCGTAGCGCAGGGCCGCGACGCGCTCGGCGCCAATGCCAAAGGCGAAGCCGGTATACTTCTCGGGGTCGATGCCGCAGTTGATAAGGACGTTGGGGTCAACCATGCCGCAGCCCAGGATCTCGATCCAGCCGCTGTGCTTGCAGAAGTTGCAGCCCTTGCCGCCGCAGACGTGGCAGCTCACGTCCACCTCGCAGCTGGGCTCGGTGAAGGGGAAGAAGTGCGGGCGGTAACGCGTCTTGCGGTCCTCGCCAAACATGCACTTGACAAAGTAGTCGAGCGTGCCCTTGAGGTCGCCGAAGGTGATGCCCTCGTCGACGACCAGGCCCTCGATCTGGTTGAACTGCGGCAGGTGGCAGGCGTCGGCCGTGTCGGGACGGTAGACGGTGCCCGGGCAGATCATGTAGATGGGCGGCTTCTGCGACTCCATGGTGTGGATCTGCACGCCCGAGGTCTGGGTGCGCAGCAGCACGTCGGACTCGCCGTGGGCGTGGGCCTCGGGGTGCGCAACGCTGCCGGGGTTATTGTCGACCACATAGAAGGTATCGCGGGCCGAGCGGCTCGGGTGATCCATGGGCGCGTTGAGCGCGGTGAAGTTGTAGTAGGAGGTGTCGACCATGGGGCCGGACTCGACGGTGTAGCCGATGCCGCAGAAGATGTCCTCGGCCTCCTCGATGATCTGCTTGATCAGGTGCTGGTGACCGATCTGCGGACGGATGCCCGGCAGCGTGATGTCGACGGCCTCGTGCTCAAGCGCGTGCTTGAGGGCAGCGGCCTTCATCTCGGTCGTGCGCTCGTCGAGCATACCCTCGATCAGCTGGCGCATCTCGTTGGCGCGCTTGCCCATGACGGGGCGATCCTCGGGGGCGAGCTTGCCCATCATGCGCATCAGGCCGGTGATGCGACCCTTGCGGCCGAGCAGCTCAATGCGTGCGGCCTCGAGCTTGGCGGCGTCGTCGGCGCCAGCGACGAGCTCCTTGGCCTCTTCCTCGAGTTTGACCAGATCATCAATCAGACTCATGTCTTCCCTTTCGTCTCTCGCGCATCCACTTGCCGCGGCGACCGGAGCCACGCGACGTTGCGGATGTGCGGCCCGGTTCGGTAACAAAAAAACCGTCCTCGGGCATGTGCATTGCCCAAGGACGGTTGAATTCCGCGGTACCACCTTGTTTGACCCGGCGGATGTCTGGCCCGCCGTGCCCACTCTGTGCCCCTTGTCGCGAGGCTCACGGCTTCCCTACTGGGGCTTCGCCGCCACTGGCCGCGCGCCCGTTGAGGTCGCTGCTCGGGAGTGAACGCTTGGCCCTTGCCACCGCAGGAAGGCTTGCAGCCCATGACCTTCCCTCTCTTGCCGGCGACGCGGCGGGCAAAAACCCTCTCCGTCAACGCATTGGGCTATAGGATACCACATTCTGCGAGCGTATCGCCGCGTTCCGTTTTGTTCGCGCTGGGTACAAGGCAGGTAGCTGTGCAAACTGGCCGCACGTCCACCTTTGGCGCTCGGCCTGCGAGATCAAGGATATGGTATGGGAAAGAAACTCGATAAGAAGGCCAAGGCGGCCGTGGCAAAAGCCGCCAAGGGTATGAAGGCCGAAAAGGCCGTCAAGAAGTTCCGCAAGCTCGAGGGCAAGCTGTGGACCCGCGAGTACCTGCTCAAGATTGCCGAGTTCGATGGCGCGACCATCGCTCCCGCCAACGGCGCCGCGGCCCGTGCCGATGCCATGGGCACGCTCGCCGGCGAGCATCATAAGCTCCTGACCAGCGAAAAGTCCGTTGAGCTCGTGCGCTCACTGGCACGCGAGACGGTTGTGGGCGGCAAGATCGACGACCCGCAGCTGCTCGACGAGATCCGCGTGCTCGGCCGCGACCAGCGCGAGGCCAGCGCCATCCCCACCGAGGAGGCCGAGGCCTGGACCAGGCTCACCTGCGAGGCCGATGCCGTGTGGCACAAGGCAAAGGCGGCCAACGACTGGGCGAGCTTTGAGCCCTACGTGGACAGGATCGTCGGGCAGCTTAAGCGCCAGGCCCAGCTTATGGACCCCAAGCGCGACCCGTACGACGTGTGGCTCGACCAGTACGAGCGCGGCCTTTCCACCAAGAGCTTCGACGCATTCTGCGACGAGGTCAAGGCCACGGTCGTGCCGCTCGTGCACGCCATCGGCGAGCGCGGCCAGCAGCCCACTGCCGACTTTTTGCACGCGCATGTGCCCGAGGCTGCCCAGCGCGCTATGAGCTTTGACCTGATGAAGCTTGTGGGCCTGGACCTGGACGACACCACGCTCGCCTTTACCGAGCATCCGTTTAGTGAGGGCTTCTCGGTGGGCGACGCACGCATCGCCACGCACATCTACGAGGACGATTGCATCTCCAACGTCTACAGCATCATCCACGAGGCCGGCCACGCCATGTACGAGCTGGGCGTGAACCCCGCTTACGCGCGCACGTGCCTGGAGGGCGGCACCTCCATGGGCATCCACGAGAGCCAGAGCCGTTTCTTTGAGAACACCGTGGGTCGTAGCCGTGCCTTTATGGGTCCGTTGCTCGAGGTGCTGCGCCGTCACGCGCCCGAGGTCTACGGCAACGTGGACGAGGACACGCTCTACCGCGCCGTGAACATCGCGCAGCCGTCGTTGATCCGCACCGAGGCCGACGAGCTCACCTACCCGCTGCATATTATGGTGCGCTACCAGATCGAGCGTATGCTGTTTGCCGGCGAGGCTACGGCCAAGGACATCCCCGCGCTTTGGAATCGCTTTATGGACGAGTACCTTGGCATTCCCGTTCCCGACGACACGCACGGCTGCCTGCAAGATACGCATTGGAGCGGCGGCTCGTTTGGCTACTTCCCCACCTATGCACTGGGCAGCGCCTACGACGCCATGTTCGTGCCAGCCATGTGCCGCGACGGCGTCGACCTTACCGGCGCCTGCGCGAGCGGCGACCTGGCACCCGTCCGCGCGTGGCTGGGCGAGCACATTTGGCAGTGGGGCCGCGCCAAGGACGCGCCGGAACTCATCAAGGGTGCCTGCGGCATGGATTTTGACGCCCGCTACTACTGCAGCTACCTGCAGGACAAGTTCACCACGCTGTACGAGCTGTAAGGATTGACCAGCACGCCATCGCCAACGCCAACCATGTTGACGCCAATGTCTTGGCAACGTCAGCGAAAACGACCCTAAGCGAGCAAGGTGACGTGAAATGAAAGGGCGCTGACCTTCTGGTCGCGCCCTTGAAATTGAACGTCAGATTGCCGCTTGGGGCCGCTTGCAGCGTCGAGCAGTTACGCGGTTTGGTAAAACCGCGTAACTACAGAGCCTCGAGTGCGTTGGCGATGCGCCTCATGGCGGCATCGGCGGATGCTTGGTCCGGCGCCTCGGCCAGCACGCGGATAACCGACTCGGTTCCGCTCTTGCGTACGAGCACGCGGCCCTCGCCTGCCAGCGCAGCCTCGGCCTCGGCGATGGCGTTCTGCACGCCCATGTTCTCGAGCGCGGCGTCCTTATCCGCTACGCGCACGGCAACCTGCGCCTGCGGCAGCAGCTTGCACGGAGCCGTGAGCTGCGAGAGCGTCTCGCGCTCGGCACGAATCACTTCCATCACGCGCAGCGAAGTCATGATGCCGTCGCCCGTGCGCTCGATATCGCCAAAGATCGTATGGCCCGTCTGCTCGCCGCCCAGGCTGTAGCCGCCCTCGCGCATCTTGGCGTACACGTGACGGTCGCCCACGCCGCTGGTCACGGCGCTCAGGCCGGCAAGCTCCAGCGACTTGATCAGGCCAAAGTTGCTGGCGATGGTCGGCACCACGGTACCGCCCGAAAGACGGCCGTGCTTGTTCAAATACACGCCGCACACGTACAGAATCTGGTCGCCGTCGACCACGCGACCGCGCTCGTCCACGGCCAGGCAGCGGTCGGCATCGCCATCGTAGGCAAAGCCCACGTCCAGGCCCTGCTCCACCACGTGGCGCTGCAGGCGCTCCATATGCGTGGAGCCGCAGTCGACGTTAATGTTGAAGCCATCGGGCGCGGCGTTGATCACGCGCACATCGGCGCCCAGCGCGTCGAACACCGGCTTGGCGACCGAGGACGCCGAGCCGTTGGCGCAGTCGATACCGATCTTGACGCCCTGCAGCGAAAAGTTCGCACTGGCGATGAGCGAGGCAATGTAGCGGTTGCGGCCCTGCATGTAGTCCACCGTGGCGCCGATGTAGTTGCCCGTGGCCAGCGGCACCTCGCTCTTGCCATCGATGTAGTCCTCGATGAGCTCCAGTACGTCCTCGTCCATCTTAAAGCCGTCGCTGTTGACGAGCTTAATGCCGTTATCGCAAAACGGGTTGTGGCTCGCGCTGATCATGATGCCGCAATCGAAGCAGCCTTCCACGGTCTGATGTGCTACGCCCGGCGTGGGGATCACGTGCAGCATATAGGCGTCCGCACCGCTCGCGACCAGGCCACTCACCAGCGCCGCCTCGAACATATAGCTCGAGCGACGTGTGTCCTTGCCCACGATGACGCGCGCCTTGCGCTCGCGGTTGGCGCCGTAATACCAGCCCACAAAACGGCCAATCTTATAAGCGTGCTCTACCGTCAGCCCAACGTTGGCCTCACCGCGAAAGCCGTCGGTGCCAAAGTACTTCATGCGCTCTCCTTACAAAATAGGGGCGAACAGATTGCCTGTCCGCCCCAAAATGGTACTCGATTATCTGCGCTACCAGAAAAACCCTACGCCGACGCGCTGTCGCGAGCCGCCTGGCATGTAGGAGTCTGACGCAGCGTAAGCGGCTTGTCCCCCGCCTCAGCCGACGTGGTCAGCGTATACGTGATCGTCGTCGTCTCGCCAGCATGCAGGTCAACGGTGCCCGAATAGAAGGGAATTCCATGCCACGTAGCGGCGCCAAGACCAAACTGGGTGCCCTCAACCGTAAGGTCACTGATGTTGCCGCCCGTCGGGGCAAACAACGAGACATTCAGACGCTCGTCGTCGCGCGCGGCATCGGGCGCGCTCGCCGCGACGTAATCGGGCAGCTTGCCTGCCTCCTCCTGCGTCATGATGTTCGTCAGGGTAACGGTGATGCGATACGAGCACGTGCCGTCGCCGTTCTTGACGCCCTGGCCAATCTGCGTATCAGCGTTCAGGTACCAGTCGAGCTTGGAGAAGCTCAGGTTGTTAAAGTAAACGCCGGCAACGGGATCGGCACTCGGATCATCCGGATCGGGTAGCGAAGCGTCAATGCCCGTCTCTTTGATGGCATTCTGCTCATCATCGTTTCTCATCCAAGCAATCAGACGGCCCTCTTCGGCACCGCGCTCGAATGCACCGACAAGCTTTGTAACGTCGACGTCACCGATGCCACCGAGAATCTTGTCGAAGGCGGCGCTGGCAACAGCCGCAAAGATGCCGTCCGATTCCTCGACCGGATAGTTCCAATACACATCGTGCATGAGAACCTTCGCCGCGTTGGTACCGTCGACGACCGTACCATCGGGCAGCGAGACATTACCGACAAGGCCCAGCAGGTACTGCAGGAACACCGGGTCGATACCCACGACGCCGTCAACGTCCTGCCCATATTGGGACTTCCACAGCGCGGCGACACGCTGCGAGTTGCGGGGCCAATCGGGCGAATAGGTATTGCCCGAGTTGTACAGGTTACTGTGGTTGCCGAACAGCGCCTCATCCTCTTCGTCGACGCTCTCGACTGCCTCATCCTCGCTGAGTCCAATGCGGGGAACAAACTCGCCGATCGACATCTGGCCATCGGTAACCGAAATCAGACCCTGCGAGCCGCCAAAGCCGCCGCAGGCACGAATCTCAACATTGTTCATGGCATACACGAGGTAGTTGCGCGTCTGGCCGTTGGCGCCGAGCATCTGCGGGAGGACGGGGGCGACTTTCTCCGCCGCATCGACCGCGCCGTTGAGGGTGGCAAAGCCGTCCTTGGCCTTATCAACCAGCTCGGTCACCTGAGAAATATGCGTATCGCCAATACCCTGGATCTTCTCGTTGGCGCTCTTGAACACCTTCGAGCTGCTGGAAAGCGAATCGGCGACCGCCTGCAGCGCAGACACGTTAATCATGCCGTCCTGGAACAGCTTGCCGGGCGTGGCCTGCGAAAGGTTGTCGGCCATGGGAACCAGTGCATTGCTCGAAACATCGGACAGGGCGTCGATCATGGTACGGGCCGCGTTGATGTCGCTGCCGTACACCGGAATAAACGAAGCCGCCGTCCACAGCGGGCTCGAGGTCTCCGCCTTCATGCTATTGCAGAGCTCGTCGATCTTCTTAGCATCGTCGGGCAGCGTCGAAAAATCGCCCGACGTGACCTTATCCTTAAGGCCGCCGACAATCTCGACAGCCTCCTTCGCTTCGCCCTTTACGGTCTTTGCCGAGTTGAGCAGCATAAAGCCACTCGCACCAAGCGCAACGAGAAGCACCGCGACAACGGCGGCGACAACGGCGCCAACATGGCGCTTCTTGCGCTCGCCCTTGCGATGACGATGACGGACCAGGCCGTTCGAGGTTGAACTCGACGAAGCGTCGTTACCATAGTTCAGGCCAAAATCGTAATAATCTTCCTTGGAACCGGAGCCCTTAAACTCGGCACCGTTATCTTCCAAACGGGCGAACGTGCCGGTCTCAGAGGCACCCGTATAGATCGTACCAAGGTTGCCCGTAAGCCCCGCGCCACCGGCAGAGGGAATATTGTTGGCGGTGTTGCCGGCATTAATGTTGCCGGCGGCATTCGCGGCGTTGGCGGCGCCTGCGTTGTTCGCGGGTATCGAAGGAGCCCCGCTCGGCTGCGACGTGGGGGTCTCACCGCCCGCAAAGACATTTCCTCTTGCTCGACCGGTCTTTTTGGCCTTCTGAGACTGCTCATACAGAGCGGTAAACATCGCCGTCTCGCCCGGGGACGTGCGCTTACCGGCACTGTTCTGACCAGCTCCGCTCGGCATGCCGGCTTTTCCAGTCCCGTTCGAACGCGGCGGAACCGCAGGACGGCCGCTGTCGCTGCCCTTAAAGTGATTACCAGCCATAAAGAAATCCTCGCAATTGAGTCGCAATGAAAAAGTCCATAACGTTACTAGTTTATGGCATATTGGGCATCGACAGCTAAACTCCAGACACGGACATCAATTGGCGAAAATGTGGCGCAACACCTTATCTGTCTTGGCGGCGGCGCCAGCTACACCGTAAGGAACATCATCACGATGATCATGGCAAAGCCGATAAGGTCGGTCGGCAAAAATACCGTGCCCAGCATAACGGCACTAGTGATAGTCGCCGAAACCGGCTCCACGGTTCCGATGAGGCTCGCACGCACCGAGCCGATGTCCTTAACGCCCTGCATATAAAGCATGTAGGCAAAAAACGAACCGATGACCACGAACACCGCGAGCGCCTCGATACCGGCAGCGTCGAGCGCAGGCATATGCGCCCAGGGCTGTACGAAGATGCACGAGACCACACCCGCCGTGAGCATAGCCGAACCCGTGACGATGGAGCTGCCGTATTCGGGCAGAATCTTAGCGGGGATCACTGCCATGCAGGTGGCGCTGACCGCACACATAAGGCCCGCGATCAGGCCGAGCGGCGAGATGCTCAGGCTGGTAGGGTCCCCGCCGGTAGCGATCAAAAACGTACCGCCCAGAGCCAGGCCAATGCCGATAACCTCGCGCGGACGCGGCATACGGCGATCGATGACGCAGGTGTATCCCATGATGATGACCAGCTGCAGGCATTGGAGCACCGTCGCGGTTCCGGCGTTGGTCAGGCGCACGGCCGAAAGATAGCAAAACTGATTGAACAGCAAGCCAAAGGCGGTAAAGAGCAGCAGCTGCTTGCGGTCGGCAGGCGTGGTCCACAGCTTGACCAGGCGCGCACGATCGCGCGCGACGACCACGACCATAAACAGCAGGCCGGCGAGAATCTGACGTACGCTCATGAGCCACAGGGTATCGACGTGGTAGGTATCGAACAGAAAGCTCGCGCTGGTACCCGAAAAGCCCCAAAACGAACCACCCACCAGCGTGGCCAGAACGCCCGTGATCATCTTGCGCGTCGAGGCGCTGTTAAGGCGGTCGCGCCACGCGCGACGGGTGTTGCGGCTGAGCTCGTCGGTGCCCTCGGGCACATCAATGTTCGATATATCGGTCATCGGCACCGAAGCCCCTGCGCCTTCGACCTGCTCGACACACTCTTTGCTCATTCCACTCCCTCGAAGCAGCCTGGAAACAATTCGGCTTACCTTACCACGGCAAAGGCACCAGCCGAAGGCTTGTCCGCTTATCGGTAGGACAATTCCGCAGGCGTCTTTCCATAGCTCGACACCGCAACGGCCTTGCATTATGCGACAGCCAAATCGCGGCAGCAGGCTCTTTTGAAATGGATATGACAAGACCCCCGAATTCCACAATGTAAGCGATTTTTAAAAATGTTCTTGCCACCGAGTTCAGGCTCCGTTATATTATCCCTTGCGCGCTTGCGCACCCTTGATCGGGCGTTTAGCTCAGGGGGAGAGCGCTTCCCTGACACGGAAGAGGTCAGAAGTTCAAATCTTCTAACGCCCACCAAATGTTCGCAGCTCAGAGGCTATGTCCTCTGGGCTGTTTTGTTTTATGTCGCCAAATCCGCTGGCAGTTCCAACCGTCATCGCAACGTAGCATCAATTCACCTGACGAATGGCTGCCAAACAAATTCAATACTCCAACATCAACAATAGCCAGGCACAAAACTGCGCCGCAAGCTGCTCCAGCCGCCCAACTGGCCAAAAGCCGACCATCTACTTGCCGATCTATCCATCGGCATAACCAATCAGTCCGCACCGCAACTTCTCAGCAAAACGCCGCGATGTCTGCGCCCTGCGGTATCCTTGAGCCACTTGCACCTGCAGCACTAAGGAGCCGCCATGCGCACCGAGCTCGATGTCCCCTTTTCGCACAAAGAAGAAGCCAAGGCGCTGGGCGCCAAATGGGACCGGACCAAGAAGATCTGGTATGTACCCAGCGGCGTCAACCCCGAGCCCTTTGCCGAGTGGCTGCCCGGTGTTGACCGATCCGACCCCTCAGCGCCGTATATATATCTAGTACTGGGCAAGCGCGAGTGCTGGAAATGCCACGAAGAGACCTCGGTCGCGGCCTTCGGCATTCCCTATCGAACCGATGACGGCAAGGGCATCGCCATTGCGCACGCGCCCAACGAAGCCGGGCACATTACCATCGACACGGCCAATGCCAACGCGCTCGCCATTGTTCCCGCTCTTGGCTGCGTCCCAGGCGAGATCCGCGACTATCTTTCTAAGCGCTGTGGCTACAAACCCGTAGGCGCACGAGCCTCCAAAGCCCCGTCGCTCGGCAACACGTGCACCAGTTGCGACGCGCTGCAAGGCAGCCGCTATCTGTTCGAGGAGCCCTCGTCCCCGTTTGCCCTCACTGCCATCAACAAGCTGCCGGCACTGGAGTTTGTGCGCGTCGAAGTTGCCGGCGTCTTTGGCGTCCCGGCTACGCGCACTGACTTTGACCAGGCGCTCTTTACCTGGGCACGCGACCATCACGCCGAGTTCCATAAGCAGCTCGGTGAGGGGATTTATTTGTAGAGATGGCATCGAGGAGCAGGAGCTCGATCGTTAAACAATCCCAAAACGCTACAGCCCCAGAATGTGCTCCAGGTAGCCCTTGTTGAACCAGAACGATTGCTTCGTCATCCAGCGCCCGTCGGGCAGTTCGTAAGCATTCCTTGCGATGTCACCGACCTCTGTTCCATCGGCAAACTTGTAAGCCGCTTTTGACGTATGCGGGCGAACGTGAACAATTGGGTTGTCCGCCATACCGGGCAGATTGTTAGTCACTTTGAGCTTTCCGCTCGCATCCCGATACGGATTGAGCTCAACGCCCTCACGTATTACCTTTCGCGTCTCATCCCAACAAGCTTTCGCAGGACCTTCGATTTCGTTTTCTCCCATCGCCCAGAACAAACAACGGTCGAGGCGCAGCACGCCATCGTGGCCCTCACGGAACACAACGAAGAAGAAGCGATTGGTCTCAAGGCACGCATGAAGAGGCGACGTCTCCCAGTCTTCTTCAATCAAACGCTTGAACTCAAACGGCGGGAACGACATAGCCTGCTCGATGTGCCCCCTGTTGTTAACTCGAACAGTTCGAACGGAAATGCCTGCCTTGACGAATTCCTCGGCAGCATTGTTTTTGATTCCGAGCATGCGATAGACGAGTGTTGTCCACTGCGCCTTATTGCCCGTGTACTCCAGCCCGTATTGCTCCGCAATCTGGCGATCAGCTTCGCCATAGTGTTGCTCGATAAGTCCAGTTACGTAACTTTCAAAATCGATAGACTTGCCATCGTCCTGAACAATGCTCTCCCCGACTCGCGGAGCACCGAGGACATAAGTGTGAAGCACATAGTCCATATACGAGCGCTTGAGGGAAAAGGCGCGACGCTTTGCGCGATGGCGCTCAATCTCACCCGTATCGGTATTGAAGTATTCATAATACTGGTCCGCCCACATCGTGGCCTCAGTTGCGCCCTTCGTGCAGGCGCCCAGGTAGGTAGTCATGCCCTCCGAAAGCTCGTCCGCGCGGCCATCCTGAATGTACGAAATGATCTTCTCGTAGTCAGCGCGAATGATCTTCATATCCTCTTCGGGCAGGCGAACCATGACCGCACGCTCGATGCGCTGGTCATATTTGTCGATAGAGCGATCGCGACCGTAGTAAATCAGCAGGATATTGCTGAGCTTAGTCTTGAGATGCGAGCTGTCGTAATCGAGCGAGACTGGGCGGTCGTAAGGAATCATCGTCAAAACAAGGCGCTCGCCGGCCGACTTGCGACCATCCTTGAGCACATCAAAGCACGTAGCCTTGAGCTCGACGCCCGCCTCGGGAAAATCCGGCCGATCGTCGCTGTTGGCCTTGTAGCCAAAGTAGCGCTCCTCGATAAGGTTGCCCATGCCGCCTTTGTACTTCTTGGAGCCAAAGTCCTTGGGCGCGCTCTCCCCTTCCGGCGCAATGCCGAGCTCCAGGATATCGCGAAACGTCATGCCATCGAGATTGGCAGCATAGCGCTCGATGCTTGAGGGGTCAGAAAAATCAGTATCGTCAAGCATGCGCTTGAAATCGAGGTGCTTCTTGGACATGGGATACCTCCGAACGTCGCAGTTAACCCCATGGTAGTGCATGACGTGCGCGCATGCTTCAATAATGAACGTTATCTGAGAGTGCTAAAATCAAGGGTTGATCTTTTTTGCCAGATCGGTTATCGTAGTTTGGTTTATAAACGTTCGTTATATCGATTGGAATAGCATGTCAGAGGTCAAGATTGCCGAGCTGTTTGCCGGTGTCGGCGGATTCCGTTTAGGCCTCGAAGGCTATGCCGACCCCCGTTACCCAAATTTCTATATGAAGCCCGCTGGCCCTTTCCGCACCATTTGGGCCAATCAGTGGGAACCGCCCGGAACTAAGGCCCGTCAGTTCGCGGCCCGTTGCTATATGGACCGCTTTGGCGAAGATTCCGTAGTTAACGAAGATATCAATAAGGTCCTGGAGCAGGCTGAAGCCGGCGAGATTGAAATCCCCGACGTTCAAATGGTCGTCGGTGGCTTCCCTTGCCAGGATTACTCCGTCGCTCGCCCGCTCAATCAGGCGCATGGCATTGAGGGCAAGAAGGGTGTCCTTTGGTGGGACATCTATCACTTCCTCGAGATGAAGGAGCCCAAGTTCGGCCTCTTTGAGAATGTAGACCGTCTGCTCAAGTCGCCCGCATCCCAGCGCGGACGTGACTTCGCGATCATCCTGAGCTGCCTCGCCGACCTCGATTACACGGTCGAATGGCGCGTGGTCAACTCTGCGGAATACGGTTTCCCCCAGCGTCGCAAGCGCGTTTATATCTTCTGCGAGAAGAATGCCGGCAAGGTCGATCTTGTTGACCGCATGCACAACGGCGTCATGGCAAAGGCCTTCCCCGCCATCTATCCTGACGAAATGGCCGAGCTCGATGTCCTGCCCGATCCGTACGAGAATTCGACTCGCTTTGGTGTTGGTCAAAAGACATCTCAGTTCAAGAATGCCGGCGTCATGCAGGGCTGCCACGTTTTGACCTGCGACTTCGCTGAAGATTATCACGGCGAGCGCCGCGTGCTCGGCGATGTGCTTGTCGACGAGGCTGATGTTCCGGAGCAGTTCTACATCTCCGATGAGAAGCTTCCCGATTGGCGCTACCTTAAGGGCAGCAAACGCGAAGAGCGCACCAACAAAAAGACAGGCTTTACGTACACGTATTCCGAGGGAGCCATGAGCTTCCCGGATTCAACCGATAAGCCGAGTCGCACCATTCTCACAGGAGAAGGCGGCACCGGCGCCAGTCGCTTCAAGCATGTTATCGAATGTCCCGACGGCCGCTTCCGTCGCCTTGTTCCCGACGAGCTCGATCAGCTTCAGGGATTCCCAAAGGGCTGGACTGACACGGGCATGACCGACGGTCATCGAGCCTTCTGCATGGGCAACGCACTCGTCACCGGCGTGCCTCATCGCATTGGCGAAGCTATGGTCGAAGTGTACGGCCTCTAAGGCAAGCAATCCGGAGCCGGCAGCTCACGCTGTCGGCTCCGTTTTTCTACCCCACTCCCCTGTATACTGATGTAGCACGTGTTTCATCCGGGCTTGTTGGGCCGGATTGTTCATGGGAGGGTCTTATGGCTGCTTCGAATCCGCCTAAGGGGAGCGTTTCTTCTTCGTCCATCAAGCCGGTTACGCGCAAGGCCGTGCGTTGCCAGCGCGAGGTCGCCTGGCTTGTCACGCAGGCGGCGGGCAGGCTCGTGGCGACCACTCAGGACGTCAATGCGCCTACGCCGAGCTTTGTGCTGGCAGCGGCGCTGGATTTTGTGCGTCAATTGGAGCTTGCCGCACAAGAAGACGGCAGCCACCTTGACTACCAGAACGCCATGGCGCCCGACCTGTCGACCTTCTGCCGCATGGCCAAGTTGCCCGCCGCGCCCAATGCACTTTCGGACGCAGGCTACATGTTTACGCTTTTGGGTGCGGACCTTATCCACGACATCTATGCGTACTGCAGCGAGCTCACCGAGCGCCATGTCTTTGACGTCACCGAAGTCAAGCCGGGATACGCCATCAAGCTGGTTCTTAGGCTGTTCTTGATGGACGGCTCGGGGCCATGCCAGCGTAAGCCAAATCTTTAGCATCGCCGTCGACTGGGCAACAACCGCCTTACCTTAGCGGGCGTCAATTGAGAGTCGATTATTGGGTCACCTCGTCCGCTAGCGCATCTGCTCCGCGCGCTCCGTTAGCCGGTACCTGCGGTTGCGGCTCGTCGCTGGCGCTGTGGGCTCAAGCTCGCCTTGAGCAATGAGCGCGTTGACGCGCGACCTAACCTGGGAAATTGTGAGCCCCGTGTGCTCCACCAATTCGCGTGTACCCAGCTCGCCGTAACGCTTAAGTGCCGCCACAATTAAGTCACCGCCGTGGTCGACCGGCTCGACCTTTGAGCGATAGAGAACCACTTTGAACCGATCGAATCCCGGACAAAACAGGGGCTCGGCCAAACCATGCGCGCGCATGGCATCGATCATCATCGGAATGCCCGAGCCATTGCCCTCAGCCGGCGAACCTGCGCCATCCGGCAGCGGGACAATCGACATCAATTTCACGAGCGTCGCATTGCGGCATCGGGAGCTACCATCAAACAAGTTCTCGCGAGTCTTTCCCCCGTATAGGCCACCCGGGTTCGTCACCTCGACACGATCATCGAAAACGTCAACGGCAATCGACTGCCCGCAGAATCGG
The DNA here is from genome assembly GCA_934650095.1 of uncultured Collinsella sp. Lineage (GTDB taxonomy): Bacteria > Actinomycetota > Coriobacteriia > Coriobacteriales > Coriobacteriaceae > Collinsella. The sequence goes on along the minus strand of CAKUFT010000008.1, from coordinate 30,241 downwards.
TCCCCGTATTCCCTGTGAATCACCGCGTTGGCAATCGCCTCGCGCAGGACCTCCTCGGGGATCTCCAGCGAGTCAGTGCGCGAGACGCCCTGGACGATCGAGGTTCGCCGCAAATTCTTGGCAACAGCCGCGACGGCATCCGAGATCATCTCGCCCAACGTTCCCTCGCAGATTGTGCGGTCCATGAACCTCAGCGATCCCGCCGCGCCTTTCTGGGTCCCGACATGGACGGCCACATCAATAAAGAGCTTGGGATAGAACTGCTGCGGGTAGGTGCCCACAGCCAAGAGTCCGGCCTTAGTGACGTTACCTTGGGAATCAAAGATATTTAGGCGCTCCAGCTTCGTTTTCTCGTCCGGCGCGCCGCGCATCGCCCGGGGCGTCAACGAGAAAGCCCGATCTATCGTACGATCGACCAGGGCCTCGTCGAGATCGCCTGCAACTGCACCTGGCACCGCATCGCGATCGCTGGGGCTCGTTCGTTCATACGATGACAAAGACAGGACCTCGGTCGATGAGAGCGGGACATCTTTGTCATCGATGCGCTTATAGCTGCCGCCCTGGGCGCCCCGCTCTATGACATAGCAGGGCTTGCTCGACGGGTCGAGCTCCTCAATCGTGATGACGAGAACAATGGTGTCCTGGAGCTCCACCCGCTCAATGGTGTATTTAGGCGGATTGGCCAGCTTTCCTCGACCGCCCGCATCGCCCATACCCGCTACGAATTGATTGAGCACTTTCTCGGTCTCAAAGCTCTCGACCGGAACAAAGCCCGCGCGCTCGCTCACGCCGAGCACGATAATTCCGCCGGCGGTATTCGCGAATGCGCTAACCGTTTCCCACACGTCGCGGGAAAGCGTCGTGGCGCTCTCCTTGACCTCGACGTTAAGATCGTCCGAGCCCATACGCCTTAAAGACTCGAGCAGACCGGTCAGCTCTTTTTCGTTCATCTGCACGTCCTTTCGCTCGGTCCTACGGAGAATGCCGCGGATGGATTTCCTTCGTCTCTCAGTTATCTCTCGTAATTATCTCTCATCTTTCTCTTATCTCTCATAGTAGAGATGAGTGAGAGATGAGAGATAAGATGTCGGCCATCTGTTTCATTTAAACATGTTTTTGCTGGTAGAACAATCGATATTGAGACAATACCATGATTGCCCGTCTCTTTGCTGCTCAGCTATCTCTCATATTTATCTCTCATCTTTCTGTTATCTCTCGCATTAGAGACGAATGAAAGGTGAGAGATGTGCGAGCGGCGGATGAGCGTGGGTTTTTGGACAGTCGGGAAATGAGCGTGGATATTTGGACGGTTTTTGGGCGTTTTGAGGCTGATTCCGTCCGAAAATCCACTCTCGTTCACTTTGCGTCCGAATATCCACGCTCATCCGTCCGGATTTCCTCGCTTGTGCGGCAGGCGAACCGCGGGTGGCCGACGATCAGCCAGCATTGCCGCCAGTTCGCCGCAGAGCCGCGGCCCCATATGGGTATACTCTCGGGGATTCGACTCGATTCGCCCCCGCTGGGGCGTCAAAGGAGACTGCATATGCCCACCACCTCAACCGACCCGCGCGCCGCTGCCGCCGCGCTGCTGGTGCCCGGCACCACCTGCCATGGCTTTGCCGTCGAGCGCTGCGAGACCGTGCCCGAGCTCGACTCGGACGCCTACGTGCTGCGCCACACCGCCTCGGGCGCTCGCCTGCTGTACCTGGCATGCGACGACGAAAACAAGGCCTTTGCCATTGGCTTTAAGACGCCGCCGGCCGATTCCACCGGCGTGTTCCATATTCTTGAGCACTCGGTGCTGTGCGGATCGGCCAAGTTCCCCGTCAAGGAGCCGTTTGTCGACCTGATCAAGAGCTCCATGCAAACGTTCCTCAACGCCATGACCTACCCCGATAAGACCATCTACCCCGTTGCCACCACCAACGAGCAGGACCTGTACAACCTGATGGACGTGTACCTGGACGCGGTGTTCAACCCGGCCATCTATACCAAGCCCACCATTTTTGAGCAGGAGGGTTGGCACTACGAGCTGGACCTGCCGGAGGGCGCCGAGGGCGAGGGCGACGGCAGCTCCGCGAGCCTGCGTGAGGGCACGCTGCGCTATAACGGCGTGGTGTTCAACGAGATGAAGGGCGCGCTGTCCGACCCCATGAGCGTGCTGGACGACGCCGTCAACGCCGCGCTCTATCCCGACACCGCCTATGCGCACGAGAGCGGCGGCGACCCGCGCGCGATTCCCGCGCTCACCTACGAGCAGTTCCTGGACACGCACGCTCGCCATTACAATCCTTCCAACTCTTATATAACGCTCTACGGCGACCTGGATGTGGACCGCGCGCTGGCGTTTTTGGACGAGCGCTATCTGTCGCAGTCGAGCGCCGCGAGCCGCCGCATGGACGCAGCCGTCGCCGCCGGCGAGGACCCGTCCACGCTGGCGCCCAATCCGCTGGGCGTGCAGGCGCCCGTGACCTGCGAGTATAAGCGCGTCGAGATGGCCACTACACCCGAGAACGCCGTGGTGGGCCTGGGCCTTGTGCTGGGCAGCGCGCTCAACCGCAAGCGCACGATCGCGGCGGATATCCTGTTTGAGGCACTGCTGGGCTCCAACGAAGCACCGGTTAAGAAGGCCATTCTGGCCACCGGCCTGGGCGGCAACGTGGTGAGCTACACCGCGGCCGAGTGTTTGCAGCCCTATGAGCTCATTATGCTGCAAAATGCCCAGCCCGGCGTGGCGCGCGAACTGCGTCGCATGTTCCAGAACGCCTGCCGCGACCTGTGCGAGCATGGCGTTCCGCGCGAGCGCCTGGAAGCCATCATCAGCAGCAACGAATACGACCTGCGCCAGCGCGACTACGGTATCGCCGACGGCGTGGCCATTGCGTGCGACGCGCTGAGCACCTGGCTCTACGATGACGACGCCGCGACGTTGGCGCTCAAGTACGGCCCGGTGTACGAGGAGCTGCGTAGCGAGCTGGACGGCACCTACTTTGAGGACCTGCTGCGCGAGCTGGTGCTGGAAAACGACCACATGGCACTGGTCGAGCTGGTGCCGGTGGACGCCGCCGAGGGCGCAGAGGGCGCCGAGGCCGCTGAGCTGGCAGCCAAGCGCGATGCCATGACCGATGCCGAGCTGGCGGACGTGGTCGAGCGCACGGCCACACTGCGTGCCGCGCAGGAGGCGGATGACACGCCCGAGGCCAAGGCCACGCTGCCGCGCCTGCGCGTGTCCGACATTGGCGAGGCGCGCCCCGAGCCGCCGCTGGTCGTGGACACGACCGCGCCCATCCCCTGCCTGCTCCACGGCATCCCCACCAACCGTCTGGCCTACGCCATGCAGTATTTCGACCTGAGCTGCGTCGCGTTTGAGGACCTGCCCTATGTAACGCTGCTCTGCCGCCTGCTCAAACAGCTGCCCACGAGCGAGCATTCGGCCGAGGAACTCGACAACTTGCTCGCCGGCAAGCTGGGCTTTTTGAGCTTTACGACCGAAGTCATGACGCAGCCCGAAGTGGACGGCGTGCGCCCCTACCTGCTGGTGAGCGCCGGCGCCCTGTCCGAGAAGATCGATGCACTGGCGAGTCTGCCGCGCGAGGTATGGTCGAGCACGCTTTTGGCAGATGCCGACGCCGACCGCGTGCGCGACGTGCTCACGCAGATTCGCATTGGGCTTGAGCAGGGCTTTATCAACAACGGTCACTCGGCGGCGCTCGGTCGCGCGATGAGCTACAGCTCGCCTTCGGCCGTGGTGCGCGAGCAGCTTTCGGGCGTAGACTTCTACCTGTTCCTGCGCGATCTGCTCGAACACTTTGACGAGCGTCTGGACGACCTGCGCGCCAAGCTTGCCGAGCTGGCAGGCCGCATCTTTGTGGCCGATGGCTGCATGGCGAGCTTTACCGGCAGCGATGAGGACTTTGACGCGTACTGGGATGCCGCGGGCAACCTGGGGCTTGGCGCGGGCGATGGTGCCGACCGCAACGCGCTCGTGGTGCCGGCGCCGTGCGACCACCACGAGGCTTTCGTGATCCCCAGCGACATCTGCTTTGCCGCGCGTGCGTGCGATCCGCGTCGCTTGGGGCTCGACGTGACAGGCGCTTGGGCCGTGGCTGCCAACGCGCTCTCCTACGACTACCTGTGGAACGAGATCCGCGTGAAGGGTGGTGCGTACGGTTGCGGATTCCGCGCAGCCGGCGAGCGTCAGGCGGCGTTCTACACCTACCGCGACCCGGCAATCGACCCCTCGATTGAGCGCGTGGAGCGCGCGGGTGCATGGCTTGGCAGCTTTGAGCCCGACGAGGCCGCCTTTGAGGGCTTTATCGTGAGCTGCGTGAGCGGCATGGACGCGCCGGTGAAGCCGTACGCGCTCACCAAGCGCCGCAACACGACCTACCTGGCCGGGCTTGACCCGCATGCACGCGAGGAGCGCCGCGCCCAGATGCTCGCCGCCACGCCCGGTGAGCTGCGCTCGCTCGGCACCGACGTGACGCGCATCGCAGCCGAGTCGCCCAGCTGCGTCTTTGGCGGCCGCGACGTCATCGCAAAGAGCAACGCCGGCTTTAACGTCATCGACCTGCTGGCTTAATGCACAAAGGTAGATTTTTGGGACATGCCTAAAAATCTACCTTTTCTTTTGCCGCTGCTTGGGCGGAGCAGCTCAGCCCGTCCCACCAGTTTGTCTAAATCTGTAACATCTAGACGGCAATATCGGCTCCAGATGTTACAGATCGAGACGTTTCCGGATGACGCCGACCCTTTGTCTAAATCTGTAACATCTAAGTCCAATTTTGCCGAGTTACTGTTACAGATCGAGACAAACCGCCGCAGACGCCCATCACAGCACAGACCACCACAAAGGTGCCTGTCCCCTTTCTCAGTGGTGATTCGAACGCTTGTTCTATACGTACACATGTTCTATATTATGAGTGTTTGCATCGGACTTAAATTGCAACTATAATATAGTTGCAGGATGTGAGGCAGGATGACTCGGATCGACAAACTCATCGCCCAGCTGCTTGGCCGTCCTTCAACGTATAGATTTGCTGACTTTCTTAAAGTTATGGCTTCATATGGCTTTGAAATGGACAACAAAGGCAGGACATCCGGATCGCGCATTCGCTTCTACAGGCCATCGGACGGCAGAATGTTCGTGATGCACGCACCCCATCCATCTGACGAATTGACGGCGGGAACCATCCGAAACATCGTTCGATTTCTACAAGATGTCGGAGGCAGCCATGAGTAACGTTTTGGCTTACAAGGGTTATTTCGCCCCGGTCGAGTTCGATGCCGAACAGCACGTGCTGACAGGTATGGTCGCCGGCATTAGGGACGCAATTGTATTTGAAGGCTCCACGGTTGAAGAAGTGGAGCGATGCTTCCACGACGCCGTCGACGATTACCTTGAGTTTTGTGCCGAAAAGGGCAAGGAACCAGAGCGGGCTTTTAAGGGCTCATTCAATGTGAGAACAGGCTCCGAGCTTCACAAGCAGGCAGCACTGGCGGCGGCAAAGAAGGGTGAATCGCTTAACAAATTTGTGGCCGAAGCAATCGCCGCGGCGTTGTAATAGAGACGAGTCGCCATCAAAACCACTACGAGGGTGCCTGTGTTCCCTTCGTGGTGGTTTTCACTGTTTGACCAGATAAAACCTGCCAAAATAAACCTGTCCCTTTTTGGCAGGTTTGCTAGAGGAGGTTGGGATGGACAAGGCTGAGTTGCGACGGGCGGTGATTGCCCGACGTGACGCTCTTGATTTGGATGTGCGGGCGGCGAAGTCTGCCGTTATCTGTGCGCGGCTGGTTGAGCGACTGGGTCGCTCGGATCCCGCGGCACCGCACACCGTTGCCGTCTATGCCGCGATGGGTTCCGAAGTCAACCCAGCCGCGTTTGCCGCAGCTGCCGCCAAACGTGGCTGGCGCGTGGCCTATCCGTGCATGCTCTCGGCAACAGACGCCGCAGCTTGTGGCCAGCGCATGTGTATGCGGGCAGTTGCCGCCGACGATGCATCCGCGGCACCGTTTATCGCCCACCCCACGCGGGCCTTCGCGGCCACGGACATCGACAGCAGCCGCTTCCCTATCGTGCCTGCCGACGCTCTCGACATGATCGTCGTGCCGCTCGCAGCCTTCGACCGCGCCGGCGCGCGCCTGGGCTACGGCGGCGGCTGCTATGACCGCTACCTGCCCATGCTCTCGCCCGAATGCCAAATCATCGGCATCGCCTTTGACGAACAGCGCGTCGACCACATCCCCACCGATGCCCACGACCTGCCGCTGCCCAACATCATCAGCGCCTGATCGCCGCCACATCAGCCACGGCTACAGCAGCACCATCGCAGTCTAGTGCTCTTCGCCGGCGCGGGCCAGGTCGTAGGGCGTGGTCTGGTAGACGTAGTAGTTGAGCCAGTTGGTGTAGAACAGCTGAGCCTGGCTGCGCCAGACGTTGCGCGGCTCGGCAGTGGGGTCATCACCCGGGAAGTAATGCGCCGGTACCTGAGGGTTGAGCCCGCGCTTCACGTCGCGCTCGTACTCCAGGCGCAATGTGTCGGTATCGTACTCGGGATGGCCAAAGACAAAGAAACGGCGGCTGTCGGTCGACTTGACGATGTATAGGCCTACCTCGTCGGATACGGCCACGACCTCAAGCTGCGGCTCGGCCTCCACGTCCTCGCGGCGCACGTCGGTGTTGCGCGAATGCACGGCATAGAAGCGGTCGTCAAAGCCGCGGACCAGCGGGCTTTGCGGCTTCACCAGATAATGCTCGAACACGCCACTTGCCTTGGCCGGTAGATCGTACTTCTGAATGCCGTAATGGTGATACAGGCCAGCCTGCGCGCCCCAGCAAATGTGCAGCGTGGAGTGCACGTGCGTGGTGGACCAGTCCATGATCTGGCAGAGCTCGGGCCAGTAGTCGACCTCCTCGAACGGCATCTGCTCCACCGGCGCGCCCGTGATGATCAGGCCGTCGTAGTGGATGTCGCGGATGTCGTCGAACGTGCGGTAGAACGTCTCCAGGTGGCCGGCGCTCACGTGCGTGGCCTCGTGCGTCTTGGTGCGCAGCAGGTCCACCTCCACCTGCAGCGGCGTGTTGGAGAGCTTGCGCATGATCTGCGTCTCGGTGGCGATTTTGGTGGGCATGAGGTTGAGGATGAGCACGCGCAGCGGGCGGATGTCCTGATGCAGCGCGCGGTACTCGGTCATGACAAAGATGTTCTCGCTCTCGAGCTGCGCGGCGGCAGGGAGGGCGTCGGGAATGCGAATGGGCATGGATGCTCCTTACGAGTCAGTTGCAGCTATGGTACAACGAGCGGCCCCATCCGCGCGAGCACATCGCCCAGCGATGCCGCCAGCGGCCCAAAACGCCCCAAAAGTAGAAATTAAGGCATGTCCCAAAAATCTACTGCACTTTAGTCTAGCAAAGTGACGGCAGGACGCTACAATGTTTCAACGCGAAAAACTCGGCCGGAAGGATACTCATATGTACCAGACGCGTAAGATCGGTGTGGTCGGCCAGGGCCACGTAGGAGCACATGTCGCCAACAGCCTGCTCATGCAGGGCATTGCCGACGAGCTGTACCTGTGCGATATCAACGAGGCCAAGGTGACGTCCGAGGTCCAGGACCTGCGCGACTCCCTTTCGTTTGTCCCGTATAACACCAAGATCGTCAACTGCTACGACCACTACGAGGAGCTGGCCTGCTGCGACGTCATCGTCAACGCCGCCGGTAAGGTCGCGCTGGCCGCCGGCAACCGCGACGGCGAGCTGTTCTTTACCACCGACGCCGCCCGCACCTTTGCCAAGCGCATCGTCGACGCCGGCTTCGACGGCATCTTCGTGAGCATCTCCAACCCCTGCGACGTCGTGTGCACCGAGCTGTGGCACCTGACCGGCTACGACCCCAAGAAGATCATCGGCTCGGGCTGCGGTCTGGACTCCGCCCGTCTGCGTACCGAGATCTCCAAGAAGGTCGGCGTGAGCCCCAAGTCCATCGACGCCTACATGATCGGCGAGCACGGCTTTAGCCAGCTGGCCGCCTTTAAGGCAGCAACTATCGCCGGCAAGAGCCTCAACGAGCTTCAGGCCGAGAACTCCGACAAGTACGCCTTCGACCACATGGAGGTCGAGGAGCTCGCGCGCAAGGGCGGCTATGTTACCTACCAGGGCAAGCAGTGCACCGAGTACGCCGTCGCCAACTCCGCCGCGCGCGTCTGCGCTGCCGTTCTGCACAACGAGCACGCCGTGCTTTCGGCATCTACGCTCATGACCGGCCAGTATGGCGAGGAGGGCATCTTCACCTCCCTGCCGTGCGTGATCGGTGCCGAGGGCGTCGAGGAGGTCTACACGCTCGACCTTTCCGAGCACGAGCTCGAGGGCTTCCACAAGAGCTGCCAGCACATCCGCGACAACATCGCCCAGCTCGACTGGTGGGACGCCGAGGCCTACGACGCCAAGTAGGCCGTTGGCTGCCGCAACATCGCGAATCTAAGCGCGATACCAAGCGGGCCGCGCCGGAAACCCCGGCGCGGCCCGCTTTTTTGGCTCACGCAGCGCCCTTGCGAATCGAAGGTGAATGGTTTTCCCGCTACTTAGTACTGCTCGATGCCCATGTAGCGGCGGAACTCGGGGCTGTGGTCGAACACCTTGCCGCGGGCGGCGCGCAGCTCGCAGCTCATCGCGTAGAAGAAGATCGGCTCCAAGAACGAACGCACGCTGGCGGGCACCTCGCCCACACCGTACTCGAGCGCGTCGAGAACCATGACCGTATCGGTGTGCGTGTTGAGGAACGCCAGTGCGCGCTCCTCCATGGGACGGCACTCGCCCGATCCGAGCTGCACAAAGTAGAACACGCCGGGCTCGGTGGCCTCGAACGGGCCGTGGAAATACTCGCCGGAGTGGATGTAGCAGCAGTGCTGCCACTGCATCTCCATGAGCGAGCAGATGGCCATGGCATAGGTCTGGCTAAAGTTGGGGCCGGAGCCCAGGATATAGAAGAACTTGTGCTGCTGGCAGAGCTCGGCAAAGCGATTGCCCAGCTCGGCGTTGACTTTCTCGCGGGCGGCGGGCAGCAGCGCGTCCATCTGCTTAAGGCCGGTGTACATGTCGGCGAGCGCCTCATAGCCCTCCTGCTGGTCGAGCAGCTCGGCGGCGATCAGGGCGCCGATGCCCTGCGGCACCTCGGCCTGCGACACGCCCTCGCCCCAGGGGTAGACCCAGGTAGTCCACTTGCCGCTGTCGATCTTGGAGCCCTCGCAGTCGGTCATGGCGACGACCTCGGCGCCGGCGGCCAGCGCCATCTCGCAGCCGTCGACCACCTCCTGCGTGTTGCCGCTGTGGCTGCAGGCGATGACGAGCGACTTCTCGCCAAGGCTCTTGGGAGCCATCAGGCAGAACTCACGCGCGGTGTAGACCGTGGAGGTAAACGTGGTGGCCTCGCGCTTGAGCAGCTCGTTGGCAGGCATCAGGTCGATCATCGAACCGCCGCAGGCGATCCAAAAGACGTTCTCGATCTTACCCTTGCGCTCGATGATTTCCTGGACCAGGTCGTGTGCATTCACGGTGACGTTCCTCCTTGCATGGTGAGTTTGAACGACGACAGCTCGTACCTGCTGTCGTTCTATGTTGTTCTATATATACCACGCAAGCTGGCGCGAGTGAAGTCATTTCGGCAAATTTGTTCTATGTTGTTCTATCTGTGGACGTTAGATGTCGAACACGTAGCGCGAGCCCACGATCTTTTGACGGCCGAGCAGCAGAGGTCGCTCATCAAAATCGGTAAAGTACGCCTCCATGTAGAAGAGCGGCTCGCCAATCGGAACCTCGAGCAGCGGGGCCGCCTGAGCATCGGCAAGCGCAATCTCCACCGTGCAGGGATCGGATTTGAGCGGCGAACGACCCGAGTGCTCGGCAACGAGCGCAAAGATCGAGTTGTCGGTAAGGTCCTCCTCGGCCAGTGTCTGCAGGTAGGGATGGTCTGCCAACACAAAAGCGTTGTTCTCGAGCATGACGGGGATGCCGTCGGCCGTACGCACGCGCTCGACCACGATAAGCTCGCAGCCGGGTTCCACGCCAAAAAACGCCGCGTCTTCGCGCGTCGCCGCGACCACCGTGCGCGACACCAGACGCGCGCCCGCCACCATATCGTTGGCAGCACAGCCCTCGGTAAAGCTCTGGACATCGCCTTTTTGGACAATCTTGCGCTTGAGCTTGGGAGCGCATACAAAGGTGCCCCTCCCCTGCTGGCGGTTAAGGTACCCCGCGCGCGACAGCTCCTCGATGGCGCGGCGCACGGTGATGCGCCCCACGCCGTAGGACTTCGCGAGCTCCATCTCGGAAGGAATGCGCGAGCCAGTCGGATATACGCCGCGCGCGATCTCGCCCTTCAGGTCATCCATGACCTGCTGGTACAGCGGCACGGCGGGCACATCAGCGCGCTCGGAACGCTCGGTTTTACTATCGGTTGCCATCGTTATGCTCCATCCCGTGCGTGTTCGGACTCAAACTCTTCAATCGCCGCCATAAACTGCTCGCCAAAGCTGTCGGCCTTTTTCTCGCCGATGCCGTTGACCTGAATAAGCTCTTCGCGCGTCTGCGGGCGCAGACGGCACAGACCGCGCAGGGCCTTGTCGGAGAAAACCATGTACGGTGCCATCTCGAGCTCGGTCGAGATCTCCTTGCGGAGTGCCCGCAGGCGCTCGAACAGCTCGGCGTCGTCGCCCACGCGCGGACGCTGATCCAGCTCGGCCTCCTCGCGCAGCAAGTCCACCGCACGACGGGCGCGCGCCGACGCCTTGCGCTTGGACGCGCGACGCTTAATAGTAAAGGCAAAGGCCTCGTCCTCGACCTCGCCGGCACGCGGACCCAGGCCGACCACCGGATATTGGCCCTGCGAGGTGGCCAGATAGCCACGGCCGCACAGCTGCCCGATGATGTCCTTAATGCGCCCGACCGATTCGCTCGACAGCTCACCATAGCCGCGGTCCTCGTCCAGATGCATCTGGCGAATGCGCTCGGTATTGCCGCCGTGAAGCACGTCGGCGACGAGCGACTTGCCAAAACGCATGGGACGTGTGGCCACGTAGCGCACGGTGGCGCGGGCCATGTCGGTGACGTCCTCGACCTCGAACTGCGTGAGGCAGTTGCTGCAGTTGCCACAACCCTCGGCCTCGTCCGTCGTGCCGTCCACGCCCGCCGCCGCATGCTCGGCCGCGGCCTCGTCGCCAAAGTAGCGCAGCATGTATTCGCGCAGGCAGCCGGTGGTATTACAGTAGCCCTCCATTTGGCTGAGCAGGCGATAGCGGTTCTGGAGCGCCCACGCGCGCTGCTCGTTGTCGAGCGCTGCGTCGGCCGCATCGCCGCGGTCAATCAAAAAGCGGCGCATGCGAAAGTCGTTGCCGTTCCACAGCAGATGGCAGCTCGACGGATCGCCATCGCGACCGGCGCGACCCGCCTCCTGATAGTAGGCCTCGATGCTCTCGGGCACGTTGTTGTGAATCACGTAACGAACGTTGGGTTTATCGATGCCCATGCCAAAAGCGTTGGTGGCGACCATCACCTGGATATCGTCGTCGATAAAGGCGCGCTGGCTCTGACGGCGGGCATCGTTGCCCATGCCGGCGTGATAACGGCCCACGCGAATGCCGCTGGGGCCCAGCGCCTCGGCAAGCTCGCCTGCCAGCGCGTCGACCGTCTTGCGGGTCGAGCAATACACGATGCCGCTCTCGCTCGAATGCGCAATCACGTAGTCGCGCACCCATGCGGTCTTGGCCTTGTCGCCCATCTCCTCGCAACCAAAGTAGAGGTTCTTACGGTCAAAGCCCGTCACCACGGTCGCGGGATTTTGCAAGCCGAGCATCTGCTGAATGTCCGCACGCACGCGCTCGGTCGCCGTGGCGGTAAAGGCCGCCACAATCGGGCGTTGCGGCAACGAATCGATAAACTCACGAATCTGCAGGTAGGCGGGGCGGAAATCCTGGCCCCATTGGCTTACGCAGTGGGCCTCGTCAATGGCCACGAGCGGCACGCCAATGCCGCCGTCCGCCGCGGCTTCCTGCGCAAAGGCCAAAAAGCGCGGCTCGAGCAGGCGCTCGGGCGCCACGTACATAAGCTGGTAGCGGCCCTCGCGCGCCCGCCTGAGCACGGTGTTTTGCTGGGCCGGAGTAAGGCTGGAGTTGAGATAGCTGGGTCGCGCACCCGCCGCGAGCAACGCACGGGTCTGGTCCTCTATAAGCGACAGCAGCGGACTCACCACAAAGGTAATGCCGGGCAGCATGAGCGCGGGCACCTGGTAGCAAATGGACTTGCCGGCGCCCGTGGGCATAACGCCCAGCGCGTCGCGGCCAGCAAGGATCGCATCGACCATGCGGTCCTGCCCCGGGCGAAACGAGGTGTAGCCAAAATAGGCGCCGAGCGTGTCGAGCGCCATCTGCTGCATGCTATCGGTCATGGTTTCCTAACGTCCAAGTCATCTGCCGCCGATTATACGCCGCCACGCGGACCGGTGCCGCACGGCTGCCGGCCACGAGCAACGTGATCCAAGGCGAACGAGAGTAGATTTTTGGACACTTTCAGAATGAGAGTGGATAATCTCCCACTTTGAACCCGTCACCAAGCCAAAAATGGGAGATTATCCACGCTCATTCTGCGACTAGTCATTGGGGATGTTCTTGAATGACTAGTCGTTTAAGAACATCCCCAATGACTACCTCTAAGGTGCCGCAGGTTGATCATAAGTCAGCGAAAACGCCCCTAGGCGAGCAAGGTGACGTGAAAGAGGAGGGAAGCGTACGTTGGTACGCGACCGACGATTGAACGTCAGATTGCCGCTTAGGGGCGTTTGCAGCGTCGAGCCGTTACGCGGTTTGGTAAAACCGCGTAACTTACATCACCATAACGTAGCGCGATCCCACGTAGTACTGCTTACCCATCAGGACCGGCTCGCCATTGGGGCCGATAAAGCCGGCACGCAGGTTGAGCAGTGGATCGTGCGGAGCAATGCCCAGCTCAGCCGCCTGCTCGGCATTGGCGCGAACGGCCTCAACCGTGCGGTAGCCAACCGAGACAATCGGCGTTCCGCCAACACGCTCGACCTCGGCAAAAATCGACTTGTCCTCAAGATCGGCCGTCAACAGCTCACGGTAGGCGTCAAACGGCACAAAGATGTTCTCCTCAAAGATGGGCTCACCGTCGGCTGTACGCACGCGCTTGATATGCAGCAGCAGCGCGTCCTTCTGCAGGCCAAAGAACTCCATCTCGTTTTGACGTGCCGGCACAATCTGGCGATCGACCACATGTGCGCCCGCCTTCATGCCATTGTCGGCACACAGCGCGGTAAACGTCTGCAGCGTCGAGGCGTGGAACTGGCGGTTGATGTGCGGCGTGGAGACAAAGGTGCCGCGGCCCTGCTGCTTAACCAGGTAGCCATCGGAGCACAGCTCCTCAACGGCGCGGCGCACCGTAATGCGGCTCACCTCGTACTGTTCGGCAAGCTCAAGCTCGGACGGAATACGCTCCTTGGGTGCATAAACACCTTTCTCGATCGCATCCTTGATTTCGTCGTAAATCTGCTGGTAAAGCGGTGCATTTTTTGGTGCAGGCATGTCTGATCACTCTTATCAAAATATCGAAATAACTAATACGTATATAACGTCTTTTTATATGTTACCTCAGTTTGATAAAACGATACACCACATACAGCAAATCCTTACTTGCCGTCGTCCTGCTGCAGGCTGTCTTGCTCGATGAGGCGCGCCTGCCTGCTGGCCATGCGCGCGGGCTTATCGGGATCGGGTACGGCCGTGGGCATGGGCTCGTCGACATGACCGCCCCACCAGCCGCCCACAAAGTTGAGCGTGTGGAACACGTTGATCACGGCGCCGGGATCAATGTCGCACACCAGTTTGATAATGTCCTGGCTCTCGTAGGTCGAGACAACGGCATGCAGCAGGTACATCTTTTCGCGGCTGTATCCGCCGATGACCTCGGCACAGCTTATGCCGTGCTGAAAATGGTCAACATAGGCAGTCATGACCTCGTCTGCCTTGCGCGTCGTGATCTGCAGCGTCACACGGTCGTAGCGACGATAGAAACTGTCGATGGTCTTGGTCGAAATAAATTGGAACACGATGGAGTACGCCGCATTGTCCCAGCCAAACATAAAGCCAAAGATCGCCAAGATAAAGCAGTTGAAACCAAAGATGACGCCCCAGATAGTCTTGCCCGTGTGGTTGGAGACCCACAGCGCGATAAAGTCGGTGCCGCCGGTGGATGCGCCGGACTTGAGCGCGATGGCAGCGCCCAGACCCGAGACCACGCCGCCAAAAATGATGAGCATGATCTTGTCGCCCAAAAACGGGGCGAAATGAAAGATGTTGAGGAACAGCGATGAGAGCACAACTTGCATCATCGAGAAGATTACGAAGCGTTTGCTAATGCCACTCCAGCATAGGAGCGCCACGGGGATGTTGAGCGCGAGCATGCCGAACGAGATGTCGATGTGAACGCCGCCAAGCGAGGTAACGCGATCGAGCAGGACCGCGACGCCGGTGAGACCGCTCGGAAGCAGGTCGGCGGGCCGAATGAACGCCTGGATCAGGAATGTCTGGAGAACGGCGGAAATTGTGACCGCCACGGCGGTGATGGCACGGCGGACGATGGTGAGGCGGCCGAGCACGAGCACGCGGTCCGTGAGCTGATCGATGGCGTTCGCCACGTAGGCTCCCTTCGAAGGCAGATGTAGTTGTGGGGCATGCCGGCGATTGTAACATGGAGCGACAGAGGGCGCCTCAATTCACCCTCTCTCGACAACCAAAACGGGACCAGCAACTCCTACGACCAAAGGGCAAAAATCTAAGTGAGTAGACTTTTTACGATCTGCCGAGCACACCCAAAACTGCCACCTCTGTGACCTGCGGTTTTACTAAGGCAGAAACGCTTTGTGCTCGGCCTGCGCCAAAAAGTCTACTCACTTAGTCTGAGTCGAAGCCAAACGGACCAAATCGAAGCCAAAATGAGCCCATCTGCCGCAATTAATGCGCGAATCGGCACTGCTCGCGATGAATTGACGCTACAGAGCGGCCAAAATGTCGGACAGGCTGTCGATGACGACGTCGGCGGCAGACTGGTCCAGGTTGACGCCCTCGTGCGGACGCAGCGCCAGGACGCGGGCGCCGGAGCGCTTGCCGGCCTCGATGCCCATCGGCGAATCCTCAATGACCAGGCACTCGGCCGGCTCCACGCCCAGCGCCTCCATGGCGCGCAGGTAAATCTCGGGATCGGGCTTAAACGCGCTGCACTCGTGACCGCTGATGGTGTAGTCCAACACGTCCGCGATTCCGGCGATCTCTACCAGCTCGTCAATGAGTTCGCGATAGGACGAGCTCGCGATGGCACACTTCACGCCGCGCTCGTGCAGCTCGCGCATCACCGGCTCCGTCTGCTCGTTGAGCAGCTCGGCATACGGAACGGGATGGACAGGACTGTAGACCTGCTTGTACTCCACACGCAGGCGCTCGCGCAGCTCAACATCGTCGGGTACCAGCGACTTCCAAATGGCCGGCTCGTTAGACCCCGAAAGATCGGGGATCTCGTCAAAGTGAAAGCCCTTCTCTTCCATAAACGCCACGCGACGACGGTTGTAGAACCACTCGGTATCGACCAGCACGCCGTCCATGTCAAACAGCACTGCCTTGATCATACGCATCTCCTCTCAAGAGCAAAAAGGGGACGGGGCGCAAACCCCATCCCCTTTCAATCAACCCGTAAGGTTTACTTACTTGTGATTAGTAGGAAAGCTTCCACATGTAGCGACGCATGGTCAGCGGGTGCTGACGGGCCTCGGCGATCTGGTTGCCGTACTCGCGCATAACGGCGAGGTGCAGCAGCGGGTTGAAGTAGGTGACAACGCTCGCCGGCACGGCGTCGGCCAGACCGTAGTCCTTGGAGTCGATCAGAGCGACCTTGGCGCCCATGCGCTCAAGGAAGGTGAGGGCGCGGGCGTCCATCGGACGGGTAGCACCATCGGACATGAAGAAGACGTAGGGCTTACCCTCGGTAGAAACCTCGAACGGGCCGTGGAAGTACTCGCCGGTGTTGTAGGCGGCGGCGTCGATCCACTGCATCTCGGTGAAGAGGAAGGCGGCGTGAGAATAAGCCATCTTCTCGGAAGCACCGGAAGCCATGAAGTAGATCATCTCGTCGTCCTTGAAGTCCTCAGCGAACTTCTTGGCGAGCTTCTTGCAGGACTGAGCAGCGTTCTCGCACAGGTCGAAGACGTTGGTGAGGCCGGTGATCATGTCGTCGTACTTGTCATAACCCTCGGTCTGCTGAAGGATCTCGAGAGCAAGAGCGATGGCGTAGCCAGGCTTCTCGGCCTTGGCGGCAAAGTTGGCATGGAAGCCGTGGACGATGACGTGGTCGGCGTCGACGGTCAGAGCGGAGCCAGCCTTGTTGGTGAGGGAGACGACCGGGCAGTTGTGCTTCTTGGCGGTCTTGTTGGCCTCGACGGTCTCGGGCGTGGAGCCACCGAGGGAGCAGGTGATCACGAAGGTGTGCTCGTTGACCCAGGAAGGCGTGTCGTAGTTGAACTCGTTAGCGGTGAAGATCTGAACGTTCAGCTTGTCCGTGTTGTTGGCCAGGAAGTACTTGGCGGGGTACAGGTCGGACATGGAAGCACCGCAGCCGACGAAAGCGACGCTGTGGATCTCGTGGTTGGACAGGACGTCAGCGACGATCTGCTTAGGGAGGTTAAGGTCGATCTCGTACATCTGACACATTCCTTTCGATTTTTGCGGCGCCACATTGCCGGGCGCTCGCAGGGTTACTGAGGTTGGGGCCGAGTCGCCAGCCCGTTGAGGATGTGGCAAAGGGACTGTCCTTTGACACATTTAGGGATGGAAGCCTGCCTGGGGTATGGGATGCCAGGCAGGCCCCCGGGGAAAGCGTTTGGACACTCGGTCGCGACTAGGCCAGAATGCCGGCCGCGGAGAGGGCGATGCCGCCCACGATGGCGATCACAAGAAGCCAACCGGTGTTGACGTTCTTCTTGATGAGCCAGTACATAAGGCCGGTGAGGCCGAGGGAGATCATCTGAGGCATCATGCCGTCCAGGATGTCCTGGATAACGACGGTGCCGTCAGCGAACTGCAGCGGGGTGGTGGCGCCGATCAGCGTAGCGATCATGCCGCCCACGGACATAAGACCCACGATGCCGCAGACATACATGAGCTTCTCCATGAGGTCGCCGCCCTGGAGCTTGCTCAGATACTCGTGGCCGCCCTGGTAGCCGATCTTGGCAGCGAACCACGTGATCAGCACGGAGGGGACGATGGAGATGAGCATGGCCAGGATCGGGCCCATGATGGAGCCCTGCTGGGCCAGCTGAACGCCCAGGCCAAAGGCGATGACGCGGATGGTGCCCTGGAAGAAGGAGTCGCCGATACCGGAAAGCGGGCCCATGAGCGAGGTCTTGACCGCGTTGATCGAATCGGGGTCGAAGTTCTCGGGATCCTTGGCGTACTCCTCCTCCATGGAGGCGGCGAGGCCGAGGACGAAAGCGCTCGTCTGCGGGGTGCAGTTGTAGAACGCCATGTGACGGTGGTAAGCCTCTTTCTTAGCAGCGAGCTGCTTGGGGTCGGACTCATCCGGATAGAGGCGGTCGAGCGTGGGAACCATGCCGTAGAGGAAGCCCATGTTCATCTGACGCTCGTAGTTCCAAGAGGCCTGGATGGCCCAGGAGCGCCAGAAGAACTGGCTGACCTTCTTGTTCAGGGACACGTCCTTGGTTGCGGTTGCCATAGTGTGTTCCTCCTTAGTCTTCGTCGTCTTCGAGCGGATCGTAGTCGGAATCGACACCGGCGGCTGCATGGGAACCGTTGAACTTGAAGCCCATGAAGACGATAGCCAGGCACACACCGATCAGAGCGACCGCGATGACGGACAGGTTGAGGTAGGCGGCGAGCAGGAAGCCGATGAACAGGAACGGAGTCATGCCCTTCTTGATCATCATGGTGAGCAGCAGGGCCAAGCCGTAGGCGGTCATAATCTTGGTCGAGACGTTCAGACCAGTGGACAGCCACTCGGGAACCATGTTGACGATGGCCTGGACCAGGTCGGTGCCGACAAAAACGGCCAGGAAGATCGGCAGGAAGTACATGATGGCGTACAGACCGGAGCCGGCGCAGATGTGCATACGGTAGGCGGTCTTAAACTTGCCGTTATCGATCGCGCTATCGGCCACATGGGTGAGGGCGGCGATGATGGAACGGAAGACAATGCCGAGGAGCTGACCCAGGACGGCGACCGGGATGGCGATCGTCATGGCGGTCTCGGCGGAAGCATCGGTCAGGCATGCGAAGGCAGCGGCCACGATGCCGCCCAGGACCATATCGGGCGGAACGGCTGCGCCGACCTGCACCAGGCCCATGGACACGAGCTCGACGGCGGCACCGACGGCGAGGCCGGTGGGCACATCGCCCAGCAGCAGACCGACGAGCGTAGCGCCAACGAGGGGCTGCTCGAAGTTAAGACGACCGAGCAGGCGGGAGTCCCACATGCAGAACACGCCGACGAGGCCGACGAGCACCGCACTGATGAACGTATTCATACCCTTCTCCTTTCAGTCAGGCAAAAGCCTGGTTGATTACAGCTTGGCGTCGATGTCGACGCTCTGATACGTAGGGGTCTGCTGGACATAGAGTTTGATGCCCATGTCGAGCAGCTGGTTGACGTCGGCCTTTTGGGTGGCGTCGAAGAAGACGGAGCTGTCCTTGCCGCCGATCTGATCGGCACCGTCGTGGTTGGCGGTAGCGCCCAGGTTGATGGCGTCGAGCTTGTAGCCCTGGCAGAACTGCAGCATCTCGGCCGTGTTGCCAAAGACGAACATGACGCGCTCGCCGAGGGTGTTGAGCTTGTCCATCTTGGCGAGGGCACGCTCGACGGTGAAGACGTTCAGGCGCACGCCCTGGGGCTTTGCCAGCTTAAGAGCGCCCTTCTTGATGTCATCGTTGGCGGCAGCGTTGTCGACGACGATGATGCGCTCGGCCTGGACCTTGGTGGTCCAGGTAAAGACGACCTGGCCGTGCAGCAGACGGTAGTCAAGACGTGCGAGGACGATCTTGGCGGGACCGGCGTTGTGACGGGACGCCTTGGCCTTCTTGGCGGGAACCGCGGCGACCTCGACCGGTGCGTTGGGGTTGGTCAGACCGGTGCGGGCCTCGTTGATGAGGGCCGCGAGCTCGGCGCCCTTGACGGGGACGGGGCTCATAGCAAGCGTCAGTGCCAGCGGAATGTTGAAACCGCTGACAACCGTGAACTTCGTGCCGTTCTTGGAAAGCTCGACCATGCTGTTGTTGACCGAGCTGCCGAGCATATCGGTCAGCACATAGACGGTGTCGTCCGCGTTGAACGTGGCGATCATGGCGTCCACCTTATTGGTGATGGGCTCCTTGTCGTCACGAGCAAGCGACACGACGTGGACGTTCGACACGTCGCCGAGAACCATCTCGAGCGTGTCTTTGGCGCCTGCGGCCAGGCCGCCATGAGATGCGAGAATGATCTGATTCATCTTGCCTCCTCCTTTTCGTTATGGTCATTATAACGTCTTATACGTTGCTTATATTGCTAATTAGTATAAAGACCGTTCGCGGGTGAAAATCGACCGTTGACGGGTTTAACGTACTCGAAACGTTGGGGTTGGGTAGGTCGGCACTGACTGAAAACTGCAGCCCGGGCGCTATGTCACAGCCCCTATCGCACGAAGTACCAGGGGCTTTCCTGCACGGTGGGCTCCAGCGCGATACCCGTGCGCTCCTTGAACAGATCCATGTCCTGCGATTTCTCCGTCCACCACGCGTTGGGCTTAAAAGTCATGCTCTCGACAATACGTTTCACAATGACGCCGTTGCGCAGCTTGGAGAAGTCGGTGTTCATGATCAGGATGGACGTGAGCACCAGCACAATGCCCAGGACCTTGACGGCGCCGGCAGACTCGGCATAGATGCCAATACCGACTAGGACGGTCGCCACGGTTTCGAACGAAGCCACGACCGGCACCTTCGACGTCTCTAGATCCATAGAAAGGCCCTGCATATAAAAGATGTATGCAAGGGCCGTTGGGATAAAGCCAAAGCCTGCAAACAGCAGGATGAGCTGCGGGGACATTGCTGCGGCCACATCGGACCACGGAGCCGAAAGGGCTGCCATAAAGCATCCGCCAAAGACAAAGCCCCAAAACGTGACGGCCAGCGGATGCAGCGTCTTGGTGGCCATGCGGCTAAACACGGCCAGCAGCGCACCGCAAAGTCCGGCGATCACGCCCGACACAACACCCCATACCGAGAAATGGAAACCGGAAAGGTCGCCACTCGTCACCGCAAGCACGCAGCCAACGATGTTAAAGACGATGGCAACGAGCTTGTTGGGGGTCACGTCCTCGCAATAGAGCACGCGGCCGAGCGCAACGCCAAACACCGGCGAGGTGTAGAGCAGCACCGACGCCGTGGACATGCCCACCTCGCCCATGCACTCGTAATAAAGCGTGTTAGCGGTGGCGAGGCCGATGATGCCAAGAAGCGCGCAGGGAACAAGCTCTTTGGGGCTTGCTTTGAAGAGCGCCATGGGGCCCGTGGCTTTTCCCTCACGAGCACCTCCCTGGCAACCCATAAACACCAAGACCGGAGCCATTAAGATGGCGCCGGACAACAGGCGAAAGGCCGCCATGCTCTGAGACGAAACGCCGAGGGCCGAGATTCCGTTAACGAAGATTCCGATGGTGCCCCACATAAGCGCGGCGATCAGCACCAGCACATAGCCCAGATTGCTTCTCTTCAACGTAGCCTCCTTGGCTTTGTTACCAATATGTTTCATACTACGTTATAGTCGTTATATACATTTATCAAGACCGAAATCGGCGAACGGAAGCCGCTTTTGCAAGGGTAGCCAAACGCAGTTGCGGTGAAATAGTTCCTGAATAGAGGGTTCAAGCCCCCAAACAGGAACTATTCCACCGCAACTTATGAGGGCATCGAGCTGTTAGGCTGCTCTATCCCTTAGTAATCGAGCTTCCACATGTAGCGGCGCGTCATGTAGTCCTTATGGGTGACGGCGGAAAGCGCACGCATGTAGACGTTGTTGAGGATCGGGGCGAAGATCAGGTGGTTGAAGTACTCGCTCACGCTGTCCTTGATGTCGTTGAGGCCGAGTTCCTTTGCGTCGAGCTGATAGACGCGCTCGCCACCGTACTGATTGACGAAGCGGATGCCGCGCTCGTCGTTGCAGCGGCTGCGGCCGACGCTGATGAGCTGGAACAGCGAGGTGCGCTTGTCCAGGATCTCGAAGGGACCGTGGAAGAAGTCGCAGGTGTTGATGGTGCAGGAATCAATCTGCAGCATCTCCTGAACGTTGCAGATGCTAAAGACATAGGCGGCACCAAAGAGCGGGCCCTGAGCCATGACGTTGATGCAGGGCTTGTCGGCGTTCTGCTCGGCCCACTTAGCGGCGAGCGGACGGGTGTACTCAACGGCCTTGCGATAGATGGGATCGACCAGGTTGAAGGCGGCCATGGCGGTCTCGTACTCGGCATAGCCCTCGGTCTGCTGCGTGAGCTCCATGGCGATCATGGTCACGACGGCGGAGTTGGTGCGGCCCATGCAGGACTCGTCGACGGCCAGGCTGTCGTACTGGACCTTGTAGTCGCAGACCTCGGTGAGGGCGGACTCGTCAACATAGATGGCGATGGTGCTGGCGCCGTGATCCTTGGCGACCTGGGCGGCAACGATGGTCTCCTTGGTGCCGCGCATGGAGACGACGACGGCCAGGGTGTTCTCGTTGACGTAGGCCGGGGTGGCGTGCACGAACTCGTTGCTGGTGTAGCTGGAGCTCACGACCTGCGTGGCCTCGTGCTCCATAAAGTACTGGGCAGGATAGTTGCCGCCGTTGGAGCCGCCGGCGCCGATCCACACGACGCGCTTGATGCCGCCCTTGTCCGCCTTGTCAACCAAAACCTGGGAGACGACGTCCTTAACCTGTTCCTGAGTTGTCATCGTGCATCAGCCTTTCTTCTCGTTTGATGCTCTCGATGGCATACAAGTTACATACATGTTTTGACGATGTCGACTAGTTGTATGCTATATTTGTCTTAGAAATTTTGCTGATAGGGTTTTCAGAAATCATTTACCAGCGGTTTTGTTCTCGTATAAGATACATGCTTGGTTCGGTAAGCATACAAGTTAGGTACAGGTTGGTCGCATGAGCACTTCGTCGAAAAAGAACTTGGCCCAATACGAGCGCCTGGCGGGCACGCTGCGCGACCGCATCGCCGCTGGCATCTACGCACGCGGAGACAAGCTGCCATCCGAGATGGAGCTCATGGACGGGTCGGGGCTCTCGCGCAGTACCGTGCGCCATGCGCTTAAGGTACTGGTGGATGAGGGTCTGGTGCGCACCGAGCGCGGACGCGGCGCCTTTGTGGCCGACACGCCCGAGGTGCACGAGAACAACCTGGTGTTCTCGAGTTACACCAAGCAGGTCGAGGGCCAAGGCATGAAGCCTACTACGCGCACGGTGGACTCGGGCTTTGCCAAGGCAGCCGGCAGCGTGGCCAAATTCTTTGATGCCGCCGTGGGCAGCAAGCTCGTCAAGCTCGTCCGCCTGCGCTATCTGGACGACGTGCCGCTCTGCTTGGAAACCACGTATCTGCCGCCGAGCTTTGGAGCGCTCATCGACCGCGACATCAACGGGTCGCTCTACGCCACGCTGCGCCAGGAGTTCCATCGCGCGCCGGCCCAGGGCAACAAAACCTTTGAGGTGTGCTATGCCTCGCAAAACGAGGCGTTTTTGCTCAATGTTGAGCGCGGGCAGGCGCTGATCCTTATCACCGACTACGTCTACGACACCGACGGACGCCCGCTCCACGTCTCCAAGCGCATCCAACGAACCGACCGCGCCAAATACACCGAGCCCATCGGCTAGCGCACTAAACGAGGCGAAACTAACTAATATGCGTTTTACCTGCGGTTTTTATTAAATCTCAAGCCGGCATGGCGCAAATGCCAACATCGCCTGGTAACACGCGCCGCCCAAGCTCAACTGTTCCTGCCCAGAATATCCAGCACCGTAAACCTAAGTGAGTAGACTTTTCGCGACCTGCCAAGCACAACCAAAACAGCCATCTCCGTGACCTGCGGTTTTACTAAAGCAGATACGCTTTGTGCTCGCCTTGCGCCAAAAAGTCTACTCACTTAGCTCGCAAGGTGTCTCGACGGGACGATTCGAGTCAAAAAAGCGTACGAACGCTGCATTTCTTGCGGCGATTTGATACCGCAAGACAGCCAAAAACCTGTCCCTAAATGGTAGGTTTGAAACCTTGGGCAACAAGTGCGGGAAACCAGGTTGGTTTGGGCTGGTTGGGGACGCGCTCGGCTAGGACCAGCTCCATCCAACACATGTCGTACCAACGGCCGAACTTTTGGGCGCAGCGGTCGAAGGCGCCCACCAGGCGATACCCCATATGGGCATGGAAGTCCTGGCTGTTGTGCGTCAGGTATTCGTCGTCTTTGTCGTGCGGCACGGCGATGAGCGCGCACATGTTGGTGATGCCCATCGCGACCAGGCACTGCTTGAGCGCATCGTGCAGCTTGCGGCCCAGCCCGCCGTGATGCACGTCGCGCGCCAGGTAGATCGACGTCTCGACCGACCAGTCGTATGCCTCGCGGCTGTTGAGCGGGCTCACATAGGCATAGCCTACCGGGCGCCCGTCCAGCTCCATCACCAGATACGGATAGCGCTTGAGCGTACGCTCGATGCGCCCGGCGAACTCCTCAACGCTCGGCACCTCGTATTCGCAGGTAATCGCCGTCTGGCGCACATACGGCTCATAGATGGCAAGCAACGCCGGCGCGTCGTCGGGCGTTGCCAGACGAATCGTCGGCTCGGATATCTCGGGCATACAGACCCTCCCCCTCAAAAGCAAAGGCCGCCCCACGCCAAACCCAGGCGCAGGGCGGCCCCTCGTCATCACATCAATCTACAGGACAGCCGCCAGCGCGTCGATGTCCTCCTGCGTCGTGGCCCAGCTGGTGCAAAAGCGCACCACCGTATGGGTCTCGTCGTACTTTTCCCAGTACTCAATCGCCGCATGCTCGCGAATGCGCGCCATGTCCTCGTTGGGCAGAATCACAAACTGCTGGTTGGTCGGCGTCTCCAAGAAGAACTGGTAGCCGCGCTCGTGCAGCACACGACGCAGCGCCTGCGCGGTCTCAATCGCCTGGCGACCAATCTCAAAATACAGGCCGTCGGTAAAGAGCGCCTCAAACTGGACGCCCGTCAGGCGGCCCTTGGCCAGCAACGCGCCGTGCTGCTTAATGCGCGGAATGGGATGCGCCGGAGCGTGCATGCCGCAAAACACCACGGCCTCGCCGCAAAGCGCGCCGCACTTGGTGCCGCCGATGTAGAACACGTCACACAGCTGTGCCAGCTCGGGCAGGGTAATGTCGCACTCATCGGCCGCCAGCGCATAGGCCAGGCGAGCGCCATCCACAAACAGCGGAATCTCGCGCTTCTGGCACACCGCGTGAATCGCCGCGAGCTCGGCCTTGGTGTACAGCGTGCCGTACTCGGTCGACAGGCTCACGTACACGGCACCCGGGAACACCGTATGCTCGTAGCTCTCGTTTTCGTAGAACACCTGGATATAGTTCTCGAGGTCCTCGGCGTGCATCTTGCCCTCGTAGCCGGGGATGGTGAGCACCTTGTGGCCGCCAAACTCGATGGCGCCCGCCTCGTGGCAGGCGACGTGGCCGGTCTCGGCGGCAACAACGCCCTGGTACGGCGCGAGCAGCATGTCGATTACCGTCGCGTTGGCCTGCGTGCCACCAACCAGCAAGAACACATCGGCATCCGGAGCCTGGCAAGCCTCGCGGATGAGCTGCTTGGCATGCTCGGTGTGCGTATCGGTGCCGTAGCCGGGTTGCGGCTCCATATTGGTGTCGACGAGCGCCTGCAGCACCGCGGGGTGCGCACCGTGGGAATAGTCGTTATTGAACGCGAGCATGGCAATCCTCTCTTACCGGGTATCGGCCAGATGATTCAGGTGGCGCTTATTGTACGCCGTGCGGATAGACAATGTGCGCGGCAAGACACTCGAGTGCCAGCACCAGGGCAAAGCCGCAGCTCACATCGGTCAAAAAATGCGCGCCGATCACGATGCGGCCAAAGGCGACGAGCGCCGCGACCACGGCCGCGACCCAAAAGACCACGCGGCGTCGCGACGGCTTTTCCGTAAAGGCCGTCGCGGGAAGCCCGGCGAGCATAAGGCCGATCGCCGCGTGCGCCGTGTGTCCGCTCGCAAACGACTTAAAGCCGTCCTTGATTACGCCGGCCGCAATATAGCTCCACTTGTCGGGATTGCCGATCACCCACCACGGCTGAAAATTGAGCCCCGGCGTGACCTCGATCACGCGCATGCGCGGGCGCGACCACAGCGGCTTGACAACCACGTTGAGGATGATGGCCTGAGCGACCCACACGGCAAGCACCATCAGCGCCCAGCGCGTGAGCTCGTCGGAGTCGGTGTCGCGCGTGAGGCGATAGGCGATGAGGTTGGCCGCGATGACCAATGCAAACGTCAGAACCAGCTGAAACGCAATAAGCTTGCCGCCGACGCGCAGCGATCCGATAATCTCGTAGCCGACCAGGCCTACGTTGATCAGAACGCCCAGCGCGGCGAGCCACTTGCTCGCCTTGGAATCGGGACGTGCCGAGCGCACGAGCATAATGCCCGCGACGCTCGCCGTCAGCTCGAACGGCAGCTCGCCGGCCGCCTCGACAAAGCGGCCAAACAGGCTAGACGAGTTGAACAGCGCACTCGAGATTTGGTAATCGAAAAAAGACCCGACGAGCAGACAAAAGGCCAGGATGACCGCGATAGCAGCGGCATCTTTCTTATAGATATACCCGAACATGCTTTCCTTTCGATGGGGTCAGATTGCCCAAATGGGGCGTTTGCAGCGTCGACCCAATTAGTCGTCGTCGCTTGCACCCAACTGCTGCAGCAGCATGAGTGCCGCCGCCACGGGGCCGGTGCCGTCGTTGGCGTCGAGGCCGCGACCCAGACCGCTGCCCGCACCGGCGCCCGCCTTGTAGGGCACCGACAGCTTGCGGCTCTTGGGGAAGTTCACCGCACCGTAGCGGGTCTTAAGCTCAAAGGCCACCTTCTTGGGCACGTCGACACCCAAAAACGTGATGCGTCCGCCGCTGAGCGTGACGCTCTCGAGCCCCAGGCGCTCGCCGCGAATGCGGATGCGCGCGCGGTTGAACAGGTTGAGCCCCGCCAGTGGCAGCTCACCGTGCGCGGCCTCAGTCTCCTCCTGCACCTCGTCGATGCTCTCCAGGTCCTCGGCCGCCGCGAGCTTGCGGTACACGAGCACGCGCTGGTCCACCGCCGGCAGGTACTCCTCGGACAAGAAGTAATCGGCCGGCAGGTTAATGCCCACGCTCGCCGCCTCCACGCCGGCATCGTCGTCGCCGCGCGCCTCGGCCACCGCCTGGCCCAGCATCTGCGTAAACAGGTCAAAGCCCACGCTCGACAGGTTACCGTGCTGCTCGGCGCCCATAAGCGAGCCGGCGCCGCGGATCTCCAGGTCGCGCATGGCGATGCGCATGCCGCTGCCCAGGTCCTGGAACTCGGAAAGCGCGGTCAGGCGCGCCGTGGCCTCCTCGGTCAGCGGCAGCTCGCCGGGGAACATAAAGTACGCGTATGCCTGCGTGGCCGAGCGGCCAACGCGGCCCTTGAGCTGGTAAAGCTGCGCCAGGCCCAGACGCTGCGAATCCTCGATGATGAGCGTGTTGGCCGTCGCGTTGTCGATGCCGCTCTCCACGATGGTCGTGGCGATGAGCACGTCGATCTTCTTGGTCGCGAACTCGATCATCACGTCCTCGACCTCGCGCGGGCTCATCTTGCCGTGTGCCACGCCCACGCGCGCCTCGGGCGCGGCCTCGTGCACGCGGGCCACGGCGTCATCGATGGTCTTAACGCGGTTGGACACGTAGTACACCTGGCCGCCGCGGCCCACCTCCAGGCGAATCGCCGCGCTCACCACGTCGGGGTCGTACTCCCCCACGTGCACGATCACGGGACGGCGCCCGGTCGGCGGCGTGGTGATCAGGCTCATGTCGCGCACGCCGCTCGTGGCCATCTGCATGGTTCGCGGGATGGGCGTTGCCGAAAGCGTGAGCACGTCAATCTGCTCGCGCAGGTTTTTGAGCTGCTCCTTGTGCTGCACGCCAAAGCGCTGCTCCTCGTCGATGATCACCAGGCCCAGGTTCTTAGGGTTCACGTCAGCCGAAAGCAGGCGATGCGTGCCGATAAGCACGTCGATTCCGCCCTCGGCAAACGCCTTGAGTGCGCGCTTTTGCTGCGCCGGCGTACGGAAGCGGCTGAGCACCTCGACCTCCAGGCCAAACGGGGCAAAGCGCTCAAAGAACGTCTCGTAGTGCTGCTGGGCCAGAATGGTCGTGGGGCAGAGCACCATGACCTGGCGGCCGGAGTCCACGCACTTAAACGCCGCGCGCAGGGCGACCTCGGTCTTGCCAAAGCCCACGTCGCCGCACAGCAGGCGGTCCATGGGCTTGGGTGCCTCCATGTCGGCCTTAATGTCGGCGATGGCCTCCAGCTGGTCGCGCGTCTCGTCGTAAGGAAAGCTCTCCTCCATCTCGATCTGCTCGGGCGTGTCGGGCGGGCAGGCGATACCGGTAATCGACGAGCGGCGCGTATACAGATCGACCAGGTCAAACGCCAGCTTTTTGGCGTTTTTGCGCGCCTTGTTGGTGGCACGCGTCCAGTCGGCGGTGTTGAGCCTGGTCAGGCGCGGCTTGTCGCCGTCGGGGCCAACATAGCGCGTGATACGGTCGACCTGCTCGAGCGGCACATAGAGCTTGTCGCCATCGGCATATTCCAGCAAGAAGTAGTCGCGCTCCTTGCCGCCCACTTCCTGGCGCGCGATCTCGCTAAAGAGCGCGATGCCGTGAGTGGCGTGCACCACGTAGTCGCCCGGCTTAAACGGGAACGTGATCTGCGTAATGTCCACCTTGCGGCGGCTGCGCGCGCGGTTGGCGTCCATGCGGGCGTTGAGGTCGGCGATCGAGAACACGGCCAGGTTGGCATCGGGCACCACCACGCCCTGCGGCAGGGCGGCGTCCACAAAGGTCACGCGCCCGCGCGAGATGGTGGGCACGGCGGCGCCGGCGGCAGCCTGGGCGGCACCAGCCTCCAGAGAGCGGGCGTTGAGCGCGTCGGCCTTACGCTCGCGAATGGAAGCATGGGCCTCCTGGCGTGCGGCACGGTCGGCGGAATCCGCCGCTGCCACGCGTACGCGCTCGCCGATAACACCGGCGTTTTCGGGTGCCGCGGTCAGCGATTCCTCAAAGGTAATGCCCTCGTCGCCAAAGGTGAGCTCCATCGACTCGCGTGCACCGCGGTCGGGGATGGCAAACACGCAGGCATAGCGCTTGCCCACGACCTCCTGGATGCGCGTCATAAAGCGATTGTCCGAGCCCGCGATGGCCGGCTGCTCAATCTTGAGCTCTGCCGTCACCGCACCGCCGGCACGAATCAAGCTCACGTAGTTAAGGCGCTGCTGGGCACCAAAGTCGAGTTGCTGGGCACGCACGTACAGGCCGTCCAGACGGTCGACCCCTGCCTCGCCGGCGCGTGCCTCGATATCCTCGTAGGCGCGCAGGCAGTCGTCGAACAGCGAGCGCGGCTCGGACAGCACCACGAGCGCCTTGCCGCTCACATGCGACAGCGGGCTCACGGTCTGGCCGTACATCACCGGCAAAAAGCGGTCGAGCTCGGGCGTGACGATGCGTGCATCCACCATCTCGAGCAGCGCCGCCAACTTGCTGTCGTCCTGGCTGGCGCGGAAGAGCGCCACATGCATGTTGTGGACGGCGTCGTCGGTGAGTGCGAGCTCGCGACAGGGGAAGATCTCGATGCTGTCCTCGTTGCCGATAGTCTGGCCCGTTGAACTCACCATGCGGCGGATGCGATCGATCTCGTCGCCGAAGAACTCGATGCGCACGGGCGCCTTTTCCTGCGCGGGGAACACCTCGACGGTGTCGCCGTGCACGCGGAACAGGCCGGGCGCATCGGCGGCGCCGGCATTGGTGTAGCCCATGCCCACCAGGCGCTGCGGCACCTCGTCAAAAGGAATCTCCTCGCCCACCGCAAAGGTTGTCGACTCCCAGTAGCGGCTCTCGACCGGCGGCACGCAGCGCAGCAGTGCGCGGGCCGAGGCGACCATGATGCAGTTGTCCCCGCGCACGATGCGCCCCAGTGCCTCGCAGCGCTGGGCCACCACGGCGTCGTCGGGCGCCTGCTCGCGCCACGGATAGTCCTTGCGCTCGGGGAAGCGGCACACGTGCGCCAGCCCCACATAGGCGGCAAGGCTGCGGGCGGCACGATCGGCCGCGTCCTCGCCGCTCACAATGTAGACCGTGGGGCGCGGACGGCGCGCAAACTGGGCGGCGGCCATAAGCGTGCGGCCCGACTGCGACACGGCCAGCGTCACGTCCTCGCCGGCATCGAGTCCAGCCTCGACGGTCTGCAGCGCCTCGGCAGTGTAGAGCTGCGCAGCTATACGATGAATGAGCATGCTGTTCCTCCGGCATCGCAACGCCAAAAGCCCGCCGGGGCAAGCTCGGCGGGTCGTTCGTCAAATTCGTTGCCTGTCATGGTAGCGCATGGAGAGAACTCCGGCTCAAGGGCAAACCCGGCCCCGCAAAAAACGCCAGACGAAGATGCGTTCCGCCCTACCCCGTCACGCGCACGCTGGGGCACAAATCTGCCAGCGGACACTCGTCGCACTTGGGTTTGCGGGCGTCGCAGATCTCGCGACCGAAGGTAATCCACTGATGGTTGACCGACTCCCAATACTCGTGCGGCAAAATCTTGAGCAGATCCTGCTCGGTCTTGAGCGGCTCCTTGGCATGCGTCTTGGGACTCAACATCAGGCGGTGCGCAATGCGGTTGACGTGCGTGTCCACCGCGATGCCTTCCACGATGCCAAACCCCACGTTGAGCACAATGTTCGCGGTCTTGCGCCCTACGCCCGGCAGCTTGACGAGCTCCTTCATGTCCGCCGGCACCTCGCCGCCGTAGTCGGCAACGATCATCTGCGCGGCCTCCACGGCATGCTTGGCCTTGCTCTTATAGAAGCCAAGCGACTTGATCGTGTCCGCCACGTCGGCAACACT